>JAJYXW010000002.1 GCA_021801525.1 Actinomycetes bacterium | reverse complement strand
TGGTGCTTCACCGCCTGGAAGCTTCCGATAGGCCTCCCGAACTGCACCCTTTGCTTCGCGTGCTCGTTCGCCGTGTCCAGGCACCACGAGGACATGCCGGCGCACTCTGCCGCCAGGAGGACTGCCATCGCGCGAGCAATCTCTTCCGTGGTGAGCCCGTGCAGCTGGCGCGCTTCAGGAACCCTTACCTGGTCCAGAACAACAGGCGCGACCCGGCGCGACCTGTCGAGGCTAACAGCCGCCTCGACGCGGCATGCCGAGGAGTCGACCAGGCACCAGATCCAATCTTCCAGGGCGTTCTCAGCGTCACCCGGCACGGCCGGCAGGGCCGGCACGAGGAGAATGCCGGCGCTCTGGGCGCAGAGCACTACGGGCAAGCGCCCGTCGAGCACCAGCGTCGTGCCCTGGCTGGTGGCCTCGGCCCAGAATGGAGGGACAGCCATGCCGCCGGCGCCCCTGACGGGGAGCACCGCGCCTGCAGGAGTCGTGCCGTCGAGGATCCGCGGGAGCAGTCCTGCGACCTGCTCAGGGGTGCCGGCGTCCCCGAGCACAAGGGCCAAGAGGGCGGTCGGCAGGAAGGGGCCAGGGAGAGCGAAGCGGCCCAACTGCTCCATGACGACCGCCAGCTCGAACAGCCCGAACCCCTCGCCGCCCGCCTCGGCTCTCACTGCCAGCCCGAGCCATCCTTGGGCGCACAGAAGCTCCCACAGCGCTCCCAGGCTCTCCTCCGGTGCTTCGAGGGCAACGCGCATCAGGCGCTGGGCAGACCCGCCATCGAGCACCCGTCTCACCGTACGCTCGAGCTCCCGATGCTCTTCGGTAACTGCTAACGGCATCGATAACCCTCCTCAGCTCCCACGGCAAGCTCCCACGCACTCCCGGCACGGCTCATGGAGCAGGGGGGCCCAGCTCGACGAAGGCGGCGTAGCGCTCGCTGGCCGCTGCCGTCCAGGCCGGGTCCGGCTCGACCGTGGAACCCGTGCGGGCCCATCTGCTCGCTCCCTCTATGCCGTTCTCGAGCCCCGCCGCCATGCGGGCGAACCAAGCCGCACCGAGGGCGGCTCCCTCCGGCACCGCCACCCGGGCCACCGGAAGCCCGGTCGCGTCCGCCACGGCCTGCATCCATCCGTCGCTCCTCGACCCTCCGCCGCTCGCGACGATGCGCCGGGCCGGAAGACCTGACTTATCGAGGATGCGGCGAATGACGAAGCCACCCGCCTCGAGCGCGGCCCGCTCGATCGCAGCCGGGCCCTGCGTAAGGTCGAGGCCATGGATGCTCGCCTTCATGGCGGGGTCGTGGAACGGCACGCGCTCGCCACGCACCCAAGGCAGCCACACGGGAACCCGCGCCGGGTCACCGTTACGAGATCCGGGCCGAGAGCCAGCGGGCCCCCTTGGGCGCCTCTTCGAGAGCAGGGATCCCGCCCAGTCCACCAAGAGCGCCCCTGCGTTGCTCGGCCCACCGACGAGCACCTTCCCCGGGGCTGTGTGCGGCACCGTCCAGTAACCTGGCACCTCCGTCCACTCCGTCGTCACGACCCACACCACGAGCGTCGCCCCGAATATGACGAGGACGTCGCCCTCGAGCTCGGCTCCCGAGACGATCTGGTCGGCCAGGGCGTCCACCGTTCCCGCAGCGACCAGGGTATCCGTGCCGGCCAGCGTGCCGACCGCTTCGCCCATCTGGGCTACGAGCGGCATCTGAGCCGGCCTTGCCCCTGCGCTGGCGAGTGCCTCCTCGTCCCACCCCTGCCAGGTGTGGAACCTGCCGAAGGAGACGGCCATTGCCGTGTCCATCGCCCCCACTCCTGCCAGGGCACGGCTGGCGACCGCCTGTGCGGGCCAGTACCCCTGGGCCAGCGGAGCCTGGCCCGCTGTCCAGCGGAGCAGCCACTCGACATCGGGAAAGGAGGCCTCGCCCGGCGCGTCGCCTCTCGACTGCGGCCTTCCCCTGGCGTCACCGTAGAGAAGGCCGGGAGTCCGCGGGATGCCTCGCGGGTCGACTGCGGTGAGCGACGGGACCATGCCTGCTATGCCGGCGGCCTTGACGTCGAGACCGGCTGCAACGGATGCGTAGGCGCTATTCGGCCCTCGCCTCCAGGCGCGCGCCGCGTCGTGCTCCAGCTGATCGGGGACGGGGGCGATCACGGCGTGGGGAACGCGCGCCCGCGCGAGCACCTTCCCGTCCGCGTCCACGGCGATGGCCTTCACGGCCGTGGTGCCGATGTCGATGCCGACGGTCGCTGTACCTGACGCATGGGTCACAATCGGTCATTATGCTGTACGCGGGCACGGCGCGCCTGCCGGCGTGTTCGAGCACAGCGCCTGCCGGCGTGTTTGGGTACAGCGCCTGCCGGCGTGTTTGGGTACAGCGCCTGCCGGCGCGTTCGAGCACAGTGCCTGCCGGCGCGTTCGGGTATCGTGCATCACGACCGACCACGACTCTTGCGACGTTAGGAGCGAGCATGACCGAAGACCGACCCCGTGCGCTCGTGACCGCTCCGGTGCGCGGACCCGGGCTCGAGATCCTGAAGGAACTGGCCGACCTCGTCGTGGATCCGTGGATAGATCAGCACCCGATACGCATATACGACGCCGAGAAGCTCGCCGATCGCGCACGGGCCGAGGGGGCGACCATCCTGGTGGTGGAAGCCGATCTCTGCGGTGCAGCGGTGTTCGAGTTGCCGCTCGTAGCGGTGGGAAGCTGCCGGGGCGACCCCAACAACGTCGACGTGGCCGCAGCCAGCGCCGCCGGGGTCCCTGTGCTCCGAGCGCCCGGGCGGAACGCCGACGCCGTCGCAGAAGCGACTGTCGGGCTGCTGCTCGCCGCTACCAGGTGGCTGGTGGCCGCAGACCGCGACGTGCGCGCGGGCGAGGTGATGCGCGGAGGCGACATCCCCTACCAGCGCTTCCGTGGCTGGCAGATAGCCGGCCGTACTGCCGGTCTGGTCGGGCTCGGAGCCGTGGGGCGTGCACTGCGCTGGCGGCTCGAGGGCCTCGGGATGCGAGTCATCGCTTACGACCCCTATGCCTCTGACGCCTCGCACTCGCTCGAGGACCTACTCGCGGAGTCCGACGTGGTGTCGCTGCACGCGCCGGTAACCCCCGAGACCAAGGGCATGATCGGCAAGGCCCAGTTCGACGCCATGCGCGACGGCGCGGTGTTTCTGAACACCGCCAGAGCTCAGCTCCACGACACAGACGCCCTCGTCGCGGCCCTGCAGTCGGGGAAGCTCGCTGCGGCAGGACTGGACCATTTCGAAGGGGAGTTCCTCGCCAGCGACCACCCGCTCTGCGCGCTGGACAACGTGGTCCTGACCCCGCACATCGGGGGCGCGTCCTATGACACGGAGGCCAACCACACGAGCCTCATCGCCGAGGATCTGAGGCGCCTGCTCGCTGGCGAGCGCCCGGTGAACATCGTCAACCCCGAGGTGCTCGAAAGCCGCAACTGACCTGGCAAGCCCCAGGCGGACAAGTCACAGCCCAGACAGACAAGTCACAGCCCAGACAGACAAGTCACAGACAGACAGGAGGGCTCCATGCCCGCCAACCCATCCACCGCTCGTGCCGGCCGTGCAGTGCATGCCAGCCGTACCCTGAGCGCGGCAGCGAGTGTCCTGGCATTGGCGGTCAGCCTGGCTGCCTGCTCGTCGACCCCGAGCCACCCGGCTGCTGCTCCGCCGACCACGGCGGTGAGGCCGGCAGCAGCCGAAGCGGGGGCACAGCACGCTTACGCAACCCTGTTCGACATGGCCAACAAGGCCGTAGCGCCGAAGCTGGCGGTGATCGAGGACGGCTCGACGTTGCGCACTGCCATCAGCCAGGCGCTCTCGTCGTCACTTGCGGCCTCGGCGGCGGGAGCGAAAGTCGTAGGGATCACCTTGCTAAGCACCTCCGGATGCGCCAACGCCGGCCTGCCGGCTCCCTGCGCAAGGGTGTCCTACGACATCCTCGGCACCAGCGGCAAGCCCCTCCTCTCCAGCGCCTCGGTCGGCTACAGCGTCGACGTTAACGGCACCTGGCTCGTCGCCAAGTCGACGATCTGCGGGCTGCTCAGCATGTTCGAGGCGGCGTCGGGCAGCAAGAGCTCCACGCCACCTGGCTGTCCCTGAGCGCTCACCCGGCTGTCCTCACACCTTCCCGGCTGTCCTCACACCTTCCCGGCAACATTCCTGCCTTTCCCTTGCGCGCGAGCTGGCCCGCGAATATCATCGCGTGTGTTCGGACGCATGTGTCTGAACTTAGAGTGCAAGAGTCGGAGGTACGAGGACAAAGACATGGCTATCCGCTACGAGCAGGACGGGTTGGTCGTCACGATCACGATCGACAGGCCCGAAGCACGCAACTCCCTCGACATCGAGCACTTCGTGGGGCTCGCCGGTGCGTGGAAGCGCTTCCGCGACGACGACTCCGCCTGGGTGGCAATCGTGACGGGTGTCGAGGACGTCTTCTGCGTCGGTGCCGACCTCAAGAGCTTCGTGCCGGCAGTGACCGCTCAGGTGGACAAGCTCGCAGCCGGCGACGAGCAGGCACTGGCTGATTTCCCTGCAGACGCCGGGCTCGTAGCCGTGCTCAGGGACTTCGATCTGTACAAGCCGGTCATCGCCGCGGTGAACGGGATCTGCGTGGCCGGCGGCATGGAGCTGCTGGGCGGTTGCGACATCCGGATTGCGTCGACCGAGGCCACCTTCGGGGTGCTCGAGGCACGCCGCGGCCTCTTCGCCGGCGGGGGAACGACGGCCCGCCTTCCCAGGCAGATCGCGTTCCCGTACGCCATGGAGCTCCTTCTCCTGGCGGAGCGCGTACCGGCCAGCCGTGCCCGCGAGATGGGTCTGCTGAACACGATCGTCGAGCCCGGGGATCTCCTTGGAGAAGCGCGGAGGTGGGCCGACCGGATCTGCGAGAACGGTCCCCTGGCAGTCAGGGCGACCAAGGAGGCGGCACTGAAAGGGCTCGAGGGCTCCCTGCGCGAGGCCTACGATCAGGAGCTCGGCTACGCGGCCCGCGTGTTCGCGACCGAAGACGCCCGGGAAGGACCGGCGGCCTTCGCCGAGAAGCGCCGGCCTGTCTGGCAGGCGCGATGAGCGCGCGATCCGGGATGCCCGCCACAGCGCGCAGCCCCCGCGATCCCGTAGTCGTCGGCTTCGCCCGGACTCCGTTCGCCAAGGCAGGGCCGGCAGGCGCACTTCGCGAGGTGCGCTCAGACGACCTCGGCGTCGCCGCCGTCTCGGCGCTCGTGGAGCGCAGCGCTCTGGACCCAGGAGCGCTCGAGGAAGTGGTGATGGGATCGGTCGAGCAGTTCGGCGAGCAGGCCCACCCCGGGAGGAACGTCGGCGTCCTCGCCGGCCTGCCCTTCGAGGTGGCAGGACTTTCGGTAGAGCGGGCCTGCGCGACGGCAATGGCTTCGGTGCAGTACGCCGCTATGGCGATCCGGGCCTCCGCCGGGGACTTCTTCGTAGCAGGCGGCATGGAGAGCATGTCGCACTACGAGCTCCCGGTGGTCACAGCCGAGACGGACTTCGAGGAGCTGCTCAGCCGGCAGGGGACCTTGCTTTCGATGATGTCCCCGAACCCTGCGATGTTCGACCGCGTGGACCCGCTCGAGATGATCGGCGGCCTGACGGCAGAGAAGCTCGCGGACCGCTTCGGCATCTCGCGCGAGGCGCAGGACCACTGGGCGCTGCGCAGCAACGAGCGCGCCCTCGCGGCTCAGGCCTCCGGGCTGCCGGCAGCCGAGATCGTCCGCGTCAAGGGTTTGACCGCGGACGGCTCGCCGGTGCTGCTCGAGCGCGACGACTGCCCGCGGCCGGGGATCACCCTGGAGAGGATCTCCTCCCTCCCCACGCCGTTCAGGCCCAACGGCGGGACCGTGTCCTCGGCGTCGTGCTCGCGGGCAGCGGACGGGGCCGCCGCGGTCATGCTCGCCTCGAGGGAGGCGGCCGAGCGTCGTGGCCTCACGCCGCTCGCGGCTGTCCGCTCCGTCGCAGTAACCGGAGTTGACCCCACCATCATGGGCTACGGGAACGTCCCCGCGTCGAGGAAAGCGCTCGCCCGCGCGGGGATACGGGCCGAAGACGTGGACCTGTGGGAGATAAACGAGGCTTTTTCCGTGGTCGTCCTGGTCGCGATCGAGGAGCTCGGTCTGGATCCAGAGCGCGTGAACGTGAACGGGGGTGCCTGCTCGATGGGCCACCCGGTGGGAGCAAGCGGTGCACGCTTGGTCGGCACGCTCGCCCTCGAGATGCAGCGACGGGGATCGCGCTATGGCGTCGCGAGCATCTGCGCCGGCTTCGGCCAGGGCGCGGCCATCGTGCTCGAGAGCGAGGATGCTCCATGAGCGAGAGCACCCGATGAGCGACAGCACCCACTTTGACACCGGCAACTGACAGACCACTGGGAGGAAACCATGGACTTCTCGTTCACACCTGAGCAGGAGGCGTTTCGCCAGGTGGTCAAGGACTTCGTCAAGCGGGAGACCTCGAAGGAGCTCGACCGTGAGATAGACGCCACAGGCAGGTTCCCGGCGGAGCTCTCGGCGAAGATGGCCGAGGCCGGGCTCTTCGGCGTGCCCTTTCCCGAGCTCTACGGTGGCAGCGGTGGCGGCGTGCTCGAGTTCGTGATCCTCTGTGAGGAGCTCGCCTACGGGAGCGAGGCTGCCTCGGCGGTCTTCCTCCTGCCGGTCTTCTTCGCCGGAGAGATGCTTCTGCTGAACGGCAGCGACGACCAGAAGCAGCGCTGGATCCCGGAGATCGTGGCCGGGCGCCTGCGCGGCTGCTTCGCCCTCACCGAGCCCGATGCCGGCAGCGACGCTGCGAACGTGCAGACCTTCGCCGAGGAGAAGGACGACCACTTCGTCCTGAACGGCAGCAAGATCTTCATATCGGGCGCAGACGTAGCCGACTTCATGATGGTCGTGACCCGCACCGACCGCCACCCCCCGAAGAAGTACATGGGAATGAGCATCTTCATGGTCGACCGCAACCTGCCGGGCGTCACCGTGAACACGATCCCGAAGCTCGGAGGCCGTGCCATCTCCCTCTGCGAGATCGCCTTCGAGGATGTGAGAGTTCCGAAGGAGATGCTGATGGGAGGGTACCCGGCCGGGCTCGGCCAGGGCTGGGGGCACATGTGGGCCTCACTCGACATCGAGCGCGTCATGGTTGCGATCCTCTACGTGGCAACCGCGCAGAAGGCCTTCGACGAGGCTCTCGCCCACGCGAAGACCCGGGTGCAGTTCGGCCAGACGATCGGCCGCTTCCAGGCCGTCCAGCACCAACTCGCCGACATGAGGATCGAGCTCGACGCCGCGCGCCTGCTCGCGTACAGGGCTGCCTGGCTGAAGAGCCAGGGCCTCCCGTGCTCCCTCGAAGGGGCGAGCGCCAAGGTCTTCGCCACGGAGATGGCCGTGAGGGTGACCACGGCAGCGATGCAGGTGTTCGGCGGGCAGGGATACACGATGGAGAACGACGTGCAGCGCTACGTGAGGGAGGCGCTCCTCGGGCCGGTCGGCATGGGGACCAACCACGTGCAGCGGACGATCATCGCGAAGCTGATGGACCTCATGTGACGGAACCGCCGGGTATGGAACCGCCGGGTATGGAACCTCTGCTTATCCCGCGCGAGCGCTCCCTGTCGGAGGAGCGCAAACGCCAGATATTCCTAGCTGCAATGGAGGTGTTCGACGAGCATGGCTTCGAGCGGGCCAAGGTCGAGGACGTGGCGGCCCGCGCCGGGCTGGCCCGCGCGACGATCTACTACCACTTCCGCTCCAAGCGGGACCTCTTCGTGTTCCTTCTGCGCCAGGGGATCGAGGAGCTCGGCAGTGCCGTGGAGGCCGCCGTTTCGCTAGCGAGCAGCCCGCTCGAGGCGCTCGAGGCCTTGATCGACTCCCACGTCGACTTCTACAGCGCGAACCAGGGCTTTGCGCGCCTGGTGCTCACCGAGACGTGGAGAGCGAGCCCGGCGAAGGAGCTGGCCCCCGCGCAGCTCCTCACCCACGACCTCGTCGTGGCGCTCGAGGTCTTCGAAAAGGCAGAGGCCGCGGGAATCCTCCGGCAGAGCTTCTCCAAAGGCTTCCTCGTATCGGGCTTCTACGGGCTGATCGCGGCCACCGCCGTGTACTTCATCACATTCGAGCGCGACCTCGAGCCGGACTCGCTGAAACGCGACCTCCGGGAGCTCCTGCTCCACGGTGCGCTCGACGCCCGTGTCGCGGCCCGCCCCCCTGGCGCCGGCGCGCCGGGTGCTCGGGGACGCAGCGCCCGTGCTTCTGCTCGCTCCGGTCCTGCCCGAAAGCCCGGTAATAAACCGTGAGCATCGGAACGAGCAGCGAGCACCAGGAGCTGGGGGCCATCGCCAGGCGGCTCCTCGCAGACCACTGCCCCAGAGAGGTCGTGCGCGCGTCCCTGGAGTCCCAGTCCGAGCAGCTCCCGCCGTGCTGGGAAAAGCTGGCAGGCGAAGGCTGGCTCGGCATCCATCTCCCCGAGCTGGCCGGTGGTCAGGGCTTCGGCCTCTCCGAGCTCGGAGCAATCGTCGAGGAAACAGGCCGGGCGATGCTGCCCGGTCCATTCCTGCCCTCGGTCATCGCAGGGGCCGGCATTGCCGCGGCCGGCATTGCCGCTGGTGGACCGCTGGCGACGCTGCTCGGGGCCATCTCAGGCGGCGCCATGCCTGCCGCCGTTTACCTCGGCACCGGGACGCTCAACGGGGTCAGGCGGGAGGGCGGGGCGCTGGAGGTGACGGGCACGATCGCGCCCGTCGTCGGTGGAGGCCTTGCCCGAGTGGTCCTTGCCCCGGTGCTCGTAGCCGGCGGCGGGCCCCCGAGCGAGCGGGTCTGGTGTGCAATGGTGAGTCTCGACCCGACGGATGGCTCCCAGGGGGACCCCTCATGGGGAACCGGGCAGGCCGGGGGCGGCGAAGCCTGCGACGGGGCCTGCGACGGGGCCTGCGACGGGGTGCGCGTCCAGACCCTCTCCAGCCTCGACCCCACGAGGCGCGTGGCCGCGCTCCACGCCACACGCGCTGTGGTGGAGCCTGAGCTGCAGCTCACGGGCCTGGACGAGGAACTGCTTCGCGACATAGCTATCGCCCTAGGAGCGGCAGAGTGCTCGGGCATCGCCAGGTGGTGTCTCGACACCGCGGTCGCCTACGCCAAGGAGAGGCAGCAGTTTGGAAGGCCGATCGGCCAGTTCCAGGCCGTGAAGCACCGCCTTGCCAGCATGCTCGGGTCGGCCGAGCAGGCTGCGGCCGTCGCCTGGGATGCCCTCCAGGCATTGGACACCCAGCTCGCGAGCCCCGAGAGCCCGCCCAGCAACGCCAGGCGCGCTGGCTCCCATCTGAGCGCCACAATCAGCGCGGCCCTCGCTCTTGATGCCGCCGTGGATAACGCCAAGGGATGCATCCAGGTGCTCGGCGGCATGGGCTTCACCTGGGAGCACGACGCCCACCTGTACCTGAGGCGCGCGCTGAGCCTGCGCCAGGTGCTCGGAGGGACCACCGAGATGCGCGTCGAGGTGGCACGCCTCGCCATTGCCGGTACCCGGAGGCGCCTGTCCTCCGAGCTGCCTGCCGCGAACCTGGGCGAAGCCGAGCGCGCTCGGGCCGAGATCGAGCCGATCGTCGCCGGCCTGGCCCGCCTCGACGAGGCCGTGCGCCGTCCCCGGATGGTCGCGGAGGGGCTGGTGTGCCCGCACTGGCCGCGCCCGTGGGGCCGCGATGCATCTGCGGTGGAGCAGCTCGTGATCGACGAGGAGCTCGCCCGGGCAGGTGTCGAGCGGCCGCACCTGACGGTCGGCGCGTGGGTGCTCCCCACCCTCATCGCCCACGGGACCGAGGACCAAAAGCGCCGCTTCATCGGTCCGACCCTGCTCGGAGAGATCACCTGGTGCCAGCTCTTCAG
>JAJYXW010000140.1 GCA_021801525.1 Actinomycetes bacterium | reverse complement strand
CGCTCTGTGCGGCCTTGTCGTTCGCGCCACCGGTCACGCCGAGGAAGGTGGGGATGGCGATTGCCATCAGGATGCCCATGATGAGCAGCACCACCATCAGCTCGATGAGGGTGAAGCCCGCTTCCGCGGATCCCTCGACTTCGGCTCCCTCCGATCCTGCTGCCTGCGACCTCGCCGCCTGCGCGGCGCGCAGGCGTTCGTAAGCCTTTTGGAACATTGCTCCTCCTCGTATCGTCAATGACTATGGATTGGACTGCATACGCAGTGCCCCCCTATGGAGCACCCACACATAGTAGTCGGCACGATACGGCGCGCGCTTTAGCCGCCGAGGCGGGATTTTCTGTGGTGACGCGGCCATGCCCCGTGCAGGTCCCGGGCGGATCGTCGGGTCGGAGTCAGGCGGCGTCTGGCTTGCCGAGGACAGCCCGCTCCGTGACGGCAATGTCGGGTGCTCCAGCCCGCCCCCGGAGCCGTTGCTCCCTTGTGGGCATCTCACGCGACGCTCAGTACCAGTGCCGGAGAAGTGCATGGCCGGCTTCGCCGACGGCCGGGTGTTCGCCCCCCAACTCCTCCACGCCCACGACGCTCAGCCCCTCGATGAGAGATGCGCCCGGCGGGCACCACAGCCCGCAGCTCGTCCAGTCGGGGTCGTAGTACGACCACCACGACACCCCGGCCCAGCGGTCCTCGCCGTGAGCGCGCGCGGCCCATGCCTGGGTTGTCGTACGGTCGCGCGTGACGACCCGCGACGGGCGCATGGCCCTGGCCACGAGCTCGCCGGCGTCGTCGAGGTCGAGCAGGGGGCGATCGTCGGAGAGGTCGAAGGTGACGAGCTGAGCGGTGAACCCTCGCGGGTGCTCCAGCAGCCAGTCGCCCCACTGGGCGAACAGACCGAAACGTTCCGCTACAGCGCCGGCAGCCGAGAGAGCCAGGTACAAGGTGTCATAGCGGTCAGGGTTGTCGATGCGCTGCTGGCCGCTTGATCGGGGGACGGACCCGGGGTGGTATGGAGAGCCTTCCGCCGCGTCGGGGTCAACCGGGCAGACCCGATAGAGATGCACTGCCTACACCGCTGCACCGATTTCCACGGCGGAGATCGCAGGCTCTAGGCTGGCCCCGCCGAAGCGGGTGAACACCTCAGCTGGCGTCGACCCGCCGAGGTAAGGGTTGGGGCTTGCCAGCCAGACCTGCGCCTGGCGGGCGGTGAACACCTCGGCGAGCCGGGACGTCAGGTACTCCAGGGCAAGTAGCCGCCTGGTCGTCGCGTCGCTCGGGCGCTCCTTGCCCTGACGCCACCGGGTCGGCTGGGACGCGGACACACCGATCAGGGACGCAAGCCCGTTGACGCCGTAGACGGCGACGAGCCGGCTCACCTTGGCTTCGGTCTCTGCGTGGAAGCCCTCCGGCCGGAGCCTGAGCCGCGCGACGGTCTTGCTGCTCACTCCGGCAGCTTACCATACCCAACGACTTGCGTTGGGCAGCTAGGGGATATCTCTTGAGTGAACCCGCCTCCGCACCCCGCTCGGAGGCGAGAGCTGACGGCGGACCCATTACATGGACTGGCCCTTGCGGTCGGTGTCGCCGGTCTCAGACGCTCGGGGGCCAAGGCCAGGAGGCGACGGCGCGATGCCCGGCGTACAGCTCGATGGAAGCCTCCGTTGCCCTGGTGTCGTTCGGCGCCTCAGCCGGCTGCCTCGATCATCTCTGCGTCAAGCACCGGATCGTCGCTCGTGTACTTGAGCAGCCCGAGGCGAAGCGAGCGGGCAACCTCTTCGCAGTTCCGGTCCACGCGCTCCCCGAAGATGTACGCGAGCCAGGGCCCGCTCATACCCGCCTCCCCCAGCGCGCGCTGGAACCCGCTGCTTCGCATCCGGTCGCCGAACTTGCGAACGTCGGTCGACGACACGCGGGCCTTCGCCTCTGCCACCACCGACACCCGCAGCGATCCGTCGGCGTTCTCTGCGGTCATCGCCACGTCCAGCTCGCCCTTGGCGCCCATTGCGACATTGAATGCCGTGCTCGTCGGCACGAGCCCGAGGCGCGACAGTGCCCGGAGGAGGGCGTCCTCCGCCTCGGCTTCTATCGAAGCGCCGAAGCGCGCCTCGAGCCGTCCGACCCTCATCTTCACCTCTGCCACGTCGGACTTGAGCACCGCCACGTCGGACTTGAGCACCGCCACGTCGGACTTGAGCACCGACACGTCGGACTTGAGCACCGACACGTCGGACTCGAGCACCGACACGTCGGACTCGAGGCGACCGAAGTAGCCGATCGCCGCAGTTGCGAACTCGGCAAACCTCTCGGGGAGCTCGATCAGCTCACTCGTCAGAAGGGCACGCCGAAGCTCGAGCCGGACCGCAGGGTCCGACTCGACCAGCCGGATTATCCTTCTCACCTCTTCTGGGCTTGCAGCTTCGCTCACCGCCACCGGGTTCCGCTCCATCTCCTCGTTCTCCTGCACTTTCATGATAGTGCCGGGTGGGCCGGGTGGGCCGGGTGGGCCGGGTGGGCCGGGTGGGCCGTGGCGGGCTTCAGCCCTTGGTGGGATGTGCGGAAGCGGCGTTGCGGCAGAGCGTCGCGAGACCGTGCTCTGCCGTGTCGAAGAAGATCGAACCGGTGAGGTCCACGCTGTAGGAGCCGCTTCCCGTGGCCACGGTCGAGCCGCCCGCCACTATCGGCCCCCCGGTCACGTCGAGGGTCGAGATCGTGTACAGCCGGGGGAAGCCGTCTAGGCCGTGAATGAAGGACGACACCTGCCCGTAGTTACCGGTGACGCTCAGCGTGATGCCGACGGTGGAGAGCCCTGCCGGCACGCCCGGCGTCGCGGCCGGCGATGTCGAGCCCGACGGTGGGGAACCTGCCGAGGCGCCCCCAGAGGAGATAGTGATGGACGGGGTGGATACTCCAGACGAGCTCGCGAGCTGGGTCACCTGGCTGTAGAACGAGGCGATCGATGCGGAGGAGGGGATCTCGGTCAGGTCCTTCGAGAGCGAGGCGCAGTTCCTCGGGAGCTGGCGCCTCTCGGAGAGCAGGGTCGCCACCTGTGTCTTCAGAGACTGGTGCTCGGTGGAGAGCTGGGTCTCCGTCGCCTGCAGCGAGGACAGCTTGTTCCCCTCGGGGGAGAGCCAGGCGATCCAGTCGATGAGCAGGATCACGAGCACCACCGCGACGGCGATGAGCGGGTACCTGTACCGCCTGATAGCAGCATCCATTAGAAGGCTTCCTCGTAGCTCGGCTCAGTAGTTGGGGTTGTGGGCGAGGCTCGCAGCGGGGGTGATACCGACGGTGGAGGTGAAGGACACCTGGCCGCCGCTCACGGTCACGCTCGGAACGAGGGGAGTGTCGAAGAGCTTGGAGCTACCCACGCCGTCGATCCATTGCGACGCGAGAACGAACCCGGTCCCAGTGCCGGAACACGTGGCCGTGATCTGCCCGATCTCAGCGGGTGACGCCGTGCTCGATGCCGTGGACCCCGATGCCGCGGCACCAGGCCCTGTCGTCGTTCCGTCGAAGGTGGTGATCGACAGCCCCGACGGGGTGAGGGGTCCGATAGCGCCGAGGACAGCCGGCCAGTCCACTGCGTGCGCGGCCACCTGCTGCACCTGAGTTGTCGAGGTCCGGACCGCGTCGGTCGCCCTCACCACAGGGTCGTACTGGACGACCTGGGCTTTCAGCGTCGCGACGCTGCTCGTGAGGGACGTGATGCGGCTGTTTGCCTGGTGTACCTGCCAGAAGCGCCATCCAGAGAACGCGAGTATGAGCACCAGGGCCGCGATCCCACCCGTTATGGCGTAGCGCTGCAGGCGCCGCTGCTCCGCGCGCTCGACCACCTCGGCAGGAACGAGGTTGAACTTCTTTGCTCCGGGGATCGCTTCGGGGAGGGCCAGGCCGATCGGAGTCGCGAGCACGGGGTCGATCAGGGCGACCTGATCGGGCGACAGGGCGAGGCCCGAGGTGTCCACGAGCGAAAGCGGCGAGATCGGCAGCACGGGCAGGCGGGTCTCTGCCTGGAGCTGGTCGAGGAAGCCGCGTAGCTGCGCCCCTCCACCGGTTACGAGGATCCGTGCGATGGCTGCCCGCCCGGGCAGGGAGGCGAAGAACTGCACGGAGTTGCGGATCTCCCCGACGAGCTCGGAGAGGACCGGCTGTACTGCCTTCTCCGCTGCCTGGACCTGGGGAGTGGGCTCACCCAGGCGTCGCTTCAGGCCCTCCGCGTCGGCCACGGGAAGGTCGAGAGCAGCCGAGATCGCAGCGCTCGCGGCGTTGCCCGCGGTCCCCACGGTGCGGACGAACTGCGGCCGGCCTGCCTGGTGGACCACGACCACCGTGAGCCCAGCTCCAACCGACACGATCGCCTCGGGCTGGTCCGGCGCGAGCGGACCGAGCGCACCGCCCGGCTGGCCAAAGCCCGACTGCACTCCCCCCGGCTGGCCGGCAAGAGCCTCTGCGTATGCCGGCTGCGGCGCGTACCCCTGGGGACCTTGGCGGCCAGTCGTTATGGCCCTCACGAGTGCGGACGACACGAGGTCGACACCGGCAACCTGCAGCCCGGCGCTCTCTATCGCGGTGACTACCCCGTCGACCAGGTCGCGGTGCGCTGCAGCCACGAGCACCCTGCGCATGGCGGTGCCATCGGGCCCGTTGTAGTCGGCGAGAACCTGGGTGGAGAAGACGGTGCGATCCGCCGGGAACGGGATCACCTCCTCCGCCTGGAACCGCACCACCTGGTCGACCTCGTCGTCGGGCACGTAGGGCAGGTCCATCTCGCGCGTGATCGCGCGCAATCCGGCTAGTCCCACTACCACGGAGGTCTCGCGAAACCCGCCATTTCGCCACAGGCGGGTGATCGCGTCGGACACCGCCGAGACATCCTGTATCTCCCCGTCCACGATGGCGCCGGGGGGCAGGCCGACCTGGCCATAAGTGGTGAGCACCGGCGGGTTGGAAGCGAGGTCGAGCTCCGCCGCGCGTACCGCGCTGGTGCCTATATCGAGCCCTACAACCTGTGCCACCTCTACGCCCCCTTCGTCGTCCGCTCGGGTGTCGTGCAGGCACGCTTGCGGGCACCCGCCAGGAGCTGGTGCGCTTCCCCGATCGCTCCCCGAAGCCAGGCCCAGCCCTCCGACCTGCCCCAAGTCGCCGTGCCACCATATCGCGTCGCTCGCCCGCGGGCCACTGAACCTTCACCCATGCAGATCGCCCGCACTTTCAGCTCGTCGGGATGTGCTTCACGTAGTCGAACATGGGGAGGTACATGCTCACCACCATGACGCCCACCCCTGCGCCCATGACGACCGTGAGCAAAGGCTCGAGGAGCGAGGTCAGGTTGTTGACTGTGGTCTCCACCTCCCCGTCGTAGTACTCGGCCACCTTGCGCAGCATCGAGTCGAGCGCGCCGGTCTGCTCCCCCACCTCCACCATCTGGGTGACGAGTGCAGGGATCACCTCCTCGTGCGCCCGGAAGGGCTCGGCGAGGGGACGGCCTTCTCGTACAGCCTGCTTGGTCTCCTGCAAGACGGCCGCTACGGTCTGGTTTCCGGCCGTGTCGGAGACGATGTCGAGCGCCTCCAAGATCGGGACCCCCGCCTGTAAGAGCGAGGAGAAGCTGTTGGAGAAGCGCGACAGGGCAGTCTTGTGCATAAGCGGGCCGAACACCGGGGGCCGCAGCTTCGCCTTGTCCCATATCTCCCTGCCCCGCTCGGTCGACTTCCACCGGATGAAGCCGTACACCCCTGCGGCTATCACCGCGATCACCACGATGGCCCAGGGGGAAAGCACGATCGCGGATATATGGAGGACGATGCGGGTCGGCAGCGGCAGCTTGGCGCCCCCGAGGCTCTGGAAGAGGTGCTTGAACACCGGCACGATGAAGATCAGCAGTGCGAGGAATATGACGGTCATGACCGAGAGCACTATCACCGGGTAGGTCATGGCGCTGCGGATCTTCTTGTTGATAGCCGCCTGCTTCTCCATGGTGGTGGCGAGGTTGGAGAGGACGATGTCGATGTTCCCCCCGGCCTCCCCCGCCTGCACCATGGCCACGAACAGGTCGGAGAACGCCTTCGGATGTCTGGCGCACGCGTCGGAGAGTGAAGAGCCTCTCTCCACGTCGAGGCGCACGGCCCCGAGGATCTTCGCCAGCTCCTTGTTCTCCACCTGGCCCTCGAGGATGCCGAGCGAGCGGACCACGGAGAGCCCGGAGTCGACCATGGTGGCGAGCTGGCGGGTCGCCATTGCCACCTCCACGAGCTTCACCCGGTTGGAGATGCCGGGGATGCTGATCTCCGCCCGGAAGTTCACCCGTGACTTCGGCGTGACGGAGATCGGCAGGTAGCCCATCTCACGGAGCTTGCCGACGACGAGCGCGAGGCTGTCGCCCTCGAGCTGGCCCTCCACCAGGTTCCCACCCCTGTCGCGGACCTTGTAGTCGAACGTAAGTGCCATCTTTTCCTCGATCCTCTGCTCCTGTGAGCTTCCCCTAAGACGCCAGGTGCCCTAAGACGCCAGGTGGTTGCGGAGGTCCTCCTCACTGCGGCACCGGTCGAAGGCAACGCCCTCTGTTATCCGGCCCTCCTTCACCAACCTCGCGAGCCCCTGGTCCATTGTCTGCATCCCGTACTGCGCGCCTGTCTGCATGAGAGAGTAGACCTGGTGCGTCTTGGCGCTTCGCACCAGGTTCCTGACAGCCGAGGTGCACATCATGACCTCGCAGCACGCGAGCCGTCCCGTCCCCTCCGCGTTCAAGATCAGCTGCTGGGTCACTACCCCCTCCAGGCACGCGGCGAGCTGGGTCCGGACCTGCTCCTGCTGGTTGGTCGGGAAGACGTCGATCACCCGGTCGATAGTCTGGGGAGCGTCCTGGGTGTGCAGTGTGGCGAACACCAGGTGGCCGGTCTCTGCAGCGGTGAGGGCCATGGAGATCGTGTCCAGGTCGCGCATCTCACCGACGAGGATCACGTCCGGGTCCTCGCGCAGCACCCTACGGAGCGCCTCCGCGAAGGACTTCGTGTCCTGTCCCACCTCGCGCTGGTTCACAACGGAGCGCTTGTGGTTGTGGAGGAACTCGATCGGGTCCTCCACCGAGACTATGTGAAGCGGCTTGGAGCGGTTGATGATGTCGATGAGCGTGGCGAGAGTGGTCGACTTGCCCGACCCGGTAGGCCCCGTCACGAGCACCAGCCCACGGCGGAGCTCGGTGAAGGCACGGATCGACTCGGGAACGCCGAGGGACTCGAAGGAGGGGATCTCGTGCGGGATCGCTCGCAACACCGATGCCACAGTCCCCCGCTGCATGAACACGTTGACCCTGAAACGCCCCACCCCCGCGATGGAGTGGGAGGTGTCGAGCTCCCGCTCTTCCTCGAAGCGCTCGCGATGCGACTGGGGCAGGATCCCGAAGACCATGTCGCGGATGGTCTCGTTGTCGAGCTTCGGGCAGCCCTCTATGGGCCTGATCGCTCCGTTGAGGCGGATGCAGGCAGGCATCCGCGCTGTGAGGTGGAGGTCGGAAGCCCCCACCTCGACTGCGTAACGGAGCAGGTCGTCGATGTGCAGGGCCACCCCGGCCTGGCCCATCTTCAGCACCGGTAGGCCGCCCTCGCTTCTCGATGCTGGAGCGGCCGAGCCCCCACTCCCGCCTTCGGCGGCAGGCAGGGTCTCGGCCGCGCCGGCCGATCCCGAGGTATCGGCCGGAAATGCGGCCTGGCCTGGTTGCGCGCTGTTAGCTCCCTGCGCGCCTTGCGCGCCTTGCGACGCCAGCGAGGCGATCATCTGCTCGACCCCTACGGGGTCTGCGAGCACCGGGGTCACGGGCCTGCCGGCAAGTGTGGCAATGGCCCTCATGTCGTCTGCGTCCAGGGGCTCCGCGCACGCGATCACGAGCTGTTCGCCCGAAAGCCTGTAGCCGACGGCACGATACTCCTGTGCCAGGGAGGCTGGTACCAGGGACATCGCAGCCGGGTCCGGCCCCTCTGCGTAGAGGTCCACCGCCGGGAGCTGGGCAATCTGCGCCATCACCCCGACCACGACTTGGGAAGATGCAACCTGGCGGCTGACGAGGAGCGACGCCAGAGGAGCTCCGCTCTGGGAGGCCTCCTCTGCGAGCTGGGCCATGGTCGCCTCGGGGACGTAGCCGCCCGACACGAGTGCTCCGCCGAGGCGGCGTCCCCACTCGACCTTCGCCGCGGTCATCGGGCTCATCGCATCTCCTCCTCGGTATCGGACACATCCAGCGCAACTCCGGGGACAGCCAACACCGTCGCGGTCAAAGGCGGCCGCTTCGACCTCATGCTACGACCCTCAGGACTTCCTCGAGGGTGGTCTCCCCAGCGAGCGCCTTGCGGACGCCCGCCTCCCGCAGCGTGACCATTCCCTGCTCCACTGCCAGGCGGTGGATGGCTTCGACCGACGATCCCTCGACGATCAGCCGGTCGATCTCCTCGGTGACCACCAGCAGCTCCACGAGCGCACGCCGGCCGCGGTAGCCCGTGCTGGAGCATGCAGGGCAGCCCACCGCGCGGTACAGGACCGGCCGGTCGGCGGCGCCGAGCACGTCCTCAGGCTTCCAACCCGACGCTGCCACGTCCGCATCCGTCGCCTCGAAAGGCTCCTTGCAGTGGACACACAGGCGCCGGACGAGGCGCTGGGCCACAACTCCGCTCACCGCGGAGGTGACCAGGAATGGCTCGACCCCCATCTCCACCAGCCGCATCGGCGTGCTGGCGGCATCGTTGGTGTGGAGGGTGGCGAGCACGAGGTGGCCGGTGAGCGCGGCCTCCACGGAGATCATCGCAGTCTCGCGGTCGCGAATCTCCCCGACGAGCACGACGTCTGGGTCCGAACGCATGATCGAGCGGAGCGCGGTGGGAAAGGTGAGGCCGGCCTTGTTGTTGACCTGGACCTGGTTGATGCCCTGAAGCTGGAGCTCCACTGGATCCTCCACCGTGATGATGTTCTTCTCCGGCGAGTCCAGCGCGGCGAGGGTGGCGTACAAGGTGGTCGTCTTGCCCGACCCCGTGGGGCCCGTGACGAGGATCGTCCCGTAGGGCTTCGAGTAAACCTCGCGGTAGCGGTCGAGAAGCTCCGCGTCGAAGCCCAGGTCCTCCAGGCTCAGCACCACGCTCGACTTGTCGAGCACGCGCATCACCATCTTCTCCCCGTGGGTCGTGGGGAGGGTAGCCATCCGGAGGTCGATCTGGCGCGTGCCCACGTTCACCGAAATGCGACCGTCCTGGGGGAGGCGGTGCTCCGCGATGTCCATGTCGGCCATCACCTTCAGCCTCGTGGTGACCGAGGCGGCGATACCGCGCGGTGCGCTCGACATGTCGTGCAGGACCCCGTCTATCCGGTAGCGGATGCGCAGCTTGTCCGCGGCGGGCTCCACGTGGATGTCCGAAGCCCGCTCGTTCAGCGCCTGGAGGATGAGGAGGTTGACGTAGCGCACGATCGGCGCGTCCTCGACGACGGACTGGATGTTGTCGAGCTCGGGCTCCTGGCTGTCGGCGACGTCGAGCTCGATGGCCGCGTCCTTCGCGAGAGTCGCGGCGTCGCTGCCACCGTGATAGGCCTTGTCGATCGCCGCCATGATCTGCGAGCGCGTGGCGACGACAGTCTTGAAGTTGCGGCCGATGATGGTACGCAGGTCGTCCATCGCGAAGACGTCCGTGGGGTTGGACGCGGCCACCGTCGGAACACCGCCCTCGTTGGAGATGGCGATCACATGGTGGTGGCGGGCAGTCCCCTCCGGGATCAGGTAGGCAGCCGAGTAGTCGAGCGCGCGCATCTCGAGGTCGACGAACTCGAGGCCCATCTCCTCCGCCATGCCCCACATGAGGTCCGCCTCGGTTACGAGCCCCCGCGCTGTGAGGATCCTCGCGACGCTCTGGCGGCTCATCGCGTGCTCCTCGAGAACAGACTCCATCTCCTCGAGCGAGACT
>JAJYXW010000110.1:32601-48214 GCA_021801525.1 Actinomycetes bacterium | reverse complement strand
TCCCGGACACAGGCCTGGAGCCCCGTTGCATCGCAAGCCCATGAGCATCTGCCATCCAGCCGCGTGGACGGTCCCACTCGAGATTTACCACCAGGCACGATCCCATGACCCTGGCCCCCCCGAACACCGCAGGACCCTGAATTGCCCGGCTGGAAGTCCCAAGGCGCAGCTCCTGCCGGCTGAGCGGCCTGCCGGCCAGATCCACCCTACGACGGATCACGGCCTCCCCTCCCACTTCGCCCTGCCGGCCCATCACCACGACGTCAATCCACATGAGCTCTGCACCAGGAGCCAGGTCGATCGTGACCTCGCTACGATGGCGACATCCACCCAACGCGACCAAGGGTTGCGGTACCCAGTGCAGCGTGGCTCCCTGCTCCACACGCGCCTCGACGCGTAGGATCGAGCGCTCGGCTCCCACACCGGGGCGGGCATACGAAGCGGCCACCGACCCCACCCGCAGCCGCGCGCCGCTCCCCACGCTCACCTTGCACGACAAGTTGTCGCCTCCGAGCGGTCCGGCTGCTCCCCCCACGAGGAACACGCCTCGGGAGGTCGGACGTGGTGCCAGGGGAGCCTCGCCCCAGCACTCCACCAGGCGGTCCGCCCCCTCGCCTGTATGCTCCACCACGATGTGCGCCCGCCCATTCATCGAAGCGCCAGAAGTGGAGGATGGGACGGGAGCAGCAGTCGGGCAGACCGGGAGATTGATGGGGCTCAAAGCCTGGCCAGCACCAACTCGGCCATCATCCACCTGACCACCTCGTCGACACCTTCACCGCTTCGAACAGTAGTGGGGATCACCGGGCGGCCATCCCGGACTTCCGCTGCGTCCGCGAGCATGCGGTCGACATCAGCCCCGACCATCGGGGCCAGGTCGACCTTATTGACCACGAGGAGGTCCGACCGCGTCACTCCCGGCCCTCCCTTGCGAGCAACCTTGTCACCGCCGGCCACGTCGAGCACGAAGATCTGCCTGTCGATCAGGCCGTAGCTGAAAGTCGCCGTCAGGTTGTCCCCACCGCTCTCGATGAGAATCACCCCCTCCTGCCCGATATCCTGGCCGAGCTCGTCCACCGCATCGAGATTGGCACCTATGTCGTCCCTGATGGCGGTATGCGGACAGCAACCTGTGCGAACGGCCCTGATCAGCTTCGCATCCAGCACTCCGAGGCGGCGAAGGGTGTCGGCGTCCTCGGTCGTATAGATGTCGTTGGTCACCACCCCTACTGGCACAACACCTCGTAATCGCTCGCAGAGCGCCGCCACCAGTGCCGTCTTGCCACTTCCGACCGGCCCCCCGATGCCGAGGCGCCGCGGACGCGGCCGTTCGTCGGCGGGTCCTGCGGGCCATGACCCGCTCCCTGATCTAGGTGAGTGCTCGTGCCCAGCCGCTATGTCACGATGCAAAGAGTCGTTCCTCTCGCTGCAGGTGTGCTTCGGCAGCCAGCTCGCTCAGTGGAGCAGCCAGCCAGGATATCCATTCGGTCCCACCGGTCCCACCGGTCCCACCGGTCCCACCGGTCCCACCGGTCCCAGCAGCACCGTTGGCAGCAGCGGCGGCACTGCTGGATGCCAGGGGATCTGCCCTGGCCAGCACGCCGACCAGAACCTCCAGAGCCGCGAATGGATCGAGACCTAGCAGGCGCACCGCCGCCCACAGAGGTGCGCTCACCAAGTCGTAGAGCGCCACCCGAGCCACGTCAGAGGGAACCAATCCCACAGCCGCGCCAACCGCTCCGAGAACGACCCAGCCGTGGCGTCCGTCCAGGACCACATAGGACGCGCTCGGGACCCATGCAGGCCATGCGGCCCGGACAGCTCGTAGCCAGCGATGCCCCTGCTCCCGGGATACCGACCGTGCTGAAGCCGAGGCGAGACGTGCGTCGACCGCCTCGTCCAGCAGATCCAGATCCTCCCCGAGTGTCCTACCTGACTGCCTGCCTGCTGGCGCGACCGCCTTTGCCGCTCCATGTGCAGCTACATTTCCAGCTGCCGCCACTTGAGCGGCCATCGGCCCCAACGTCTCGACCCGGCCTGCCAGGAACTCTTCTGCGCCCGCCAAGTCCCTTACGTCTCCCCAGGTGATGGCCTGTTCCATGCCCGCCGAGTATGCATGCCCCCCGGAGGGAAAGCGACCGTCCGCCAGGAGCATGAGAGTTGAGTACCTGGCTCGGCGAGCGTCGCCGGCCAACCCATCGCCAGCCAACCCGTCGCTCCAGAGCGGTATCCCTGACGACATCACACGTAGCCGTTCCTCACAGGCACACGCACCTCATCAGAACAGGAAGTACCGCTGGGCCAGTGGCAGCTCTACAGCCGGAACAGGCTCCACTTCCTCGCCGTCGATCCGAACCGTGAAACGCTCAGGGTCTACTTCGATCCGTGGTAGGCAGTCGTTCTCCGGAAGATCAGTCTTCATCCTGCCGCTCACGTTCGCGGTAGGCCTGAGGGACGCCTCGAGACCGAGCTGCTCCGATATGCCGGCCTCCAGGCTCACCGGCGATACGAAGGCAATGCTCCGCTCCGCTGCCACAGAGCCGGAGCCTGCGAACATCGGACGAGCGAGGACCGGCTCCGGAGTCGGTATCGACGCATTGGCGTCTCCTAGCGCGGCCCAGGCCACCATGCCACCCTTGATCACCACATCAGGGCGTACACCGAAGAAACGTGGATCCCACAACACCAGGTCGGCCAGCTTGCCCTCGGCAACGCTACCGATCTCGGCGTCGAGACCATGGGCAACTGCCGGGCAGATCGTGTACTTCGCCACATAGCGCCGCACGCGGTGGTTGTCGGCAGGCCCGTCACCCGCCAGTGCGCCGCGGCGCCCCTTCATGACGTGGGCTGTCTGCCAAGTGCGCATGATCACCTCGCCGACCCGACCCATCGCCTGCGAATCAGAGCCGATCATGGATATGGCACCCATGTCGTGAAGGATGTCCTCCGCTGCGATCGTGGTCGGACGAATCCTGCTCTCGGCAAAGGCCAGGTCCTCGGGTAGGTCGGGACTCAGATGGTGGCACACCATGAGCATGTCGAGATGCTCATCTATGGTGTCCACCCCGTAGGGACGTGTGGGGTTGGTCGAGCTGGGCAGCACATTGGGCTCACCTGCCACCCGGATGATGTCCGGCGCATGCCCTCCACCCGCTCCCTCTGTGTGATACGCATGGATCGTCCTCCCCCCGATCGCCTCCAGGGTGCTCTCGACGAAGCCCGCCTCGTTCAAGGTGTCCGTGTGTATCGCGACCTGGACCCCAGCCTGGTATGCGACGTCAAGGCAGGTCGATATTGCCCTCGGTGTGGCCCCCCAGTCCTCGTGCACCTTGAACCCCGCAGCCCCGCCGGCAAGCTGCTCCCACAGGCCGTCTACCGAGACGGTGTTGCCCTTGCCAAGGAGCGCGACGTTCACCGGGTAGGCATCGAGCGCCTGGAGCATGCGGGCGAGCCACCAGGCACCCGGGGTAACGGTTGTCGCCTTGGTTCCTTCCACGGGTCCGGTACCACCCCCTATGACCGTGGTCACACCCGAGGCAAGCGCCTCGTCGATGATCTGAGGGCAGATCAGATGAACGTGGCAGTCGATGGCACCCGCGGTGAGGATCTTTCCATTGCCCGAGAGGACCTCGGTCGACGGGCCGATGACCAGATCCGGGTGGACGCCATCCATCGTGTCTGCGTTTCCTGCTTTGCCGAGTGCAACGATCCGCCCGTCGCGTATGCCGATATCGGCTTTGATGACGCCCCAGTGATCAACGACGACCGCTCCCGTCACGACCAGATCCGGGGCCCCTTCGGCACGTGTGGCCGTTCCCTGGCCCATCGACTCGCGGATCACCTTGCCGCCGCCGAACACCACCTCGTCACCTCCGACGCAGCGATCCTCGGTCACGGTGACGAACAGGTCGGTGTCTCCGAGACGCACGAGATCACCTACCGTCGGACCGTACAGGCGTGCGTAGTGCTCGGCGGCGATCCTCATCGCGGGGCCATCCCGTCGTCGCTGTCGAGTGGCCCGCCTGCGAGTCCCCTGAGCCCCGGAACCCTCCGCCTGCCCGCGATCGGGACTAGATCTACCGTCCGCTCGATGCCGGGCTCGAAACGCACCGACGTCCCGGCTGGTATGTCGAGACGCCTGCCCCAGGCCGCCGACCGGTCGAGCTCCAATGCGGCATTGACCTCCGCGAAGTGGAAATGAGACCCTATCTGGACCGGCCGGTCACCCAGGTTTGCAACTACCAGGCTGATCACTGGCCGCCCGGCATTGACCACGATATCGTCCGCGGCACCATCACTACCGTCCCCTTCAGCGTGACCGGATCGTCCTACCCTGGCACCACCCACCACGATCTCGCCAGGAACGCCCGATACACTCCTCGAGACAACAGTCAAGGTATCGGCCTGTGAATGGTCACCAGCTTGGTCCCGTCACGGAACGTCGCCTCAACCTGGATCTGCTCGATCATCTCCGCAACACCTTCCATGACCTCTTCGCGACGCAGAACCCTGCGCCCGTCTGCCATCAACTCCGCAACGGACCGCCCGTCACGCGCTCCCTCCATGACAAAGGAGCTGACCAGCGCAACGGCCTCCGGGTAGTTGAGCTTCACACCCCTCTCACGGCGATCACGCGCGACCATGGCGGCCACCGACAGCAGCAGCTTCTCTTGTTCGTGGGGCGTGAGTCTCAACGCGTCTGCCTCACATGCTCAATCGGCTACACGCACGATCGCCGCGATCGGGGCCTGGCCGGGAGGCGCCTGGTGCTCGGTGCCCCCCGAGACGAAGATCCTCGAGTCACCGGTCACTGCGGTTATCACCGCACCGGTGGCAGCGCGTGCATGCCGCTCGTAGTTGATATCGGCGTCCGAGAGCATGGTGGTGCGAAATCCCCGAAGCATGCCACCAACCGGCGCTTCGGCCTTGGCGAACACAGCCTGTATCCTTCCCCGCTCACCATCATCGGGCTCACAGTCAAACGCGAGGCCGGCCGAGCGGAGCGCTGACCGGACCCCGTCGATGTCAACTGCGTCCTCGAGTGATGAGTGGCCTATGCGGAACTGCCCACCGGCACGGGGTGAGTTCGCGAACACGACCACCTCCGCAGCCGTGAGCTCACCGCCTGCAGAGGTTGACGCCACAGCCGAGTACAGGTCCATGTCGTTTGCGATCACGCCTTCATCCAGCTGATCAGGCGACACCTCCCCCAGGCCGAGCGCCACCCCCAGGGCAGATGCTCCCCGGGCATATGCCTTCGACCGGTTGGGATCGGTGGTCACTACCGCCTTACCGCGTCCGGCAGCATCCGCTATGCCTGCCGGTGTAAGCAGTGGGCCTTTCACCTGAACATAATGCACGGAGTCCCCCGAAGAGCCAAGATCATCCAGTGCACGGCGAACCGCGTCGGCAACCTCATCAACCTCCACCATACGGCCCACCTCCTCGGGGAGCAACGGCCTCGTGCGCTGGACCGAGATTGCAAGCCGGCCCTGGCCCTCGTCTCTGCCAAGGGATGCCCCCTTGCCCGATGTCCCGGCAGGAGCGTCGTCGTCCGAACGGGTGAACACCGTCATATGAGGTGAAAGCACTCCTTCGCAACCGCCGGACCACACAAGCGCCACGCGTTCGGCCACTTCGTCAGCCGACGAGCCGAGGAACTCCGCCAACAGCTGGGCAACCTTGAGGGAGGCCAGTGCCCTGGTGAAGTCGTTGGCGCCACCGTTGCCTTCAGTCTTGCCGATCGACGCCACTACCGTCGCCGGGTCAACCACTCCATCCTCGATCAGATGCCTGAGCCCGCTCACGTCGCCTGGGTCATTCATCGACAACCTGTACACACCGATATTCATATTTGAGCCCTCTTTTCCAGCGTAGGAATTGATACATTGACAACTGGGTTGACCAGGCTGCCTATCCCCTCTGCCCGGCACTCCACGACGTTGCCGGGACGCAGGAACACCGGTGGGACGATCTGGTATCCGCAACCGCCCGGTGTGCCCAGACTGATCACGTCACCGGGTTCCAAGGTGATGCCCTTGGACAGCTCCGCTATCGCCACAGCCGGTGGAAAGATCATGTTCCCGGCTCGCTCGTGCTGGCGCATCTCCCCGTCAACCAGCAGCTCGAGGACAATGTCATCGATGGAGCCGAGCTCGTCGGGTGTCACTATCGCGGGTCCCATCGGACAGAAGCTGTCGAGGCCCTTGCCGTAAAAGAACTGGCTGGTGCGCCACTGGAGGTCGCGAGCACTCACGTCGTTCACCAGGGTGAAGCCGAAGACATGGGCCATCGCGTCTTCTGGTGATATCCATGAGCCCCCGGTGCCCATCACCACTGCCAACTCGACCTCATAGTCGAGCTGCCGGGTCAGACGCTCGTCACAGCGGATGCCCTCACCTGTGCCGACCACCGACGTTACCGTCTTCGTGAAGAACAGCGGTACCTCCGGTATCTCGATCGGTTGGCCCAGAGCGATCGCGTTCTGCTCCACGTGCGACCTGAAATTCAGCCCTACGCAGAACACGTTCTTGTGAGGCCGCGGGATGGGTGCCAGCAGGTCCACGGCTTGGGAGTCGAACAGGTGACGCCGGGAGCCTTCCGGGTCACCACTAACCGCGTCTGCGAGCCTGAGAGCCGACCTAAGCGCGTCCTGACCCGAGGAGATCATCGCAAGCATCGAGTCAAACACCGGATCACGCCCGCTTGCCGCCGACAGGTCCAGGACCGCACCACCGACCTGGACACCGAGGGCAGGCTCGCCCCCAGGATGGGCAAAGGTGACGAATCTCATACTCCTCCCTTCTGCAGCCGGCCCTCTTGAGCCGACAGGACCCCTTCGAGTAGGCAGCCTTCACCCGCAAGGCTCACCCTCCGACCGGCAAGCACCAGCGCATGCCAGAGAGTTGCCGCAACGCTGTCTACGAACGGGATCCCGAGCACTCCCTCGATCTCCCGGGCCAGTCTGGCAGCCCGCAGGTTCGTGCATGCGACCACCACCGCCTGGGACACCTCGCCGTCATCAGCACCGGGGTCGGCACACTCGATCGCCATAGCCCGCAGATCGGCTTCACGCACCTCAGCGAACGCGCTGTTGTCGGTGATACCCAGGTGGCGCTCAGCCACGACCTCTATGCCCTCTCCACCATAGGTAGCCATGATCCGGGCAACCACCCCGTCGACATACGGGGTGACCAGAGCCACCCGGCTAGACCTCGCCAACCGGCAGGCCTCGATCAACGCCAGGGTCGACGTCGTTGCGGGTGCACCGGCGACCAGACCCAACGTCGTGGCAAGATCCCGGTCGTGACCGATGCCGAGCCATGAACCTGAGGTTCCCGCCCACGCGACCACGTCGACTCCGGCGTCACCAAGCAGCATCGCTGCCTCGGACATGGGCTCCAAGCCGAATTGGTGCGATGCACTGTCCTCGAGAGTGATCTCGGTCACCCGTACCCTGCTGAAGTGCAATGAGACACCGGGCAGCCCCCCGGCAATGCGGCACATCTCGGGCTCGAGCACCGTGTTCGACGACGGGACGATCATCCCGATCCTGATCCGGTCCGAACTGCTCGTCTGCAACTGGTCATAGATGGTCATAGATGAGTCCTCATCCCACCGACGATGGTCGGCCGGGACCCTCGAACGGATAGCGCCTGCGGAAAGTCTCTGCAGCTTCCTCGAAGGTGACGAACCTGACTCCATCGTGACCGGCCCAGTACTCGATCAGCCGCTCGACCATGAGCAGCACCTGCGGACGACCGGACACATCCGGATGCAAGGTGATCGGGAACACCGCGTAGTCCAGCTCCCGGTATACCCAGTCGAACTGATCCCGCCACAGCTGCTCGATGTCACGAGGGCTCACGAAGCCGTGGCTGTTCGGGGCCTGCTTGATGAACATCATGGGTGGTAGATCGTCCACGTACCAGTTGCCGCAGAACTCGACCAGGTCCACCTCCTTGCCACGCACCAGCGGCTTCATCCACGAGGAGGCCGGCTTGGAGTAGTCGATGTTCGTCCAGGTATCACCCACTCGGGCATAGAACGGCACGAAGTCGTTGTAATTCTGGGAATGGTCATAGATGAAGCCATACTCCGCTAGAAGCCCAGCCGTCCGCTCCGACATCTCCCACCACGGGGCCACGTACCCCCTGGGCCGCCGACCGGCTATCTCCTCAATTAGGACGATCGAGCGTTCGAGCACCTCACGCTCCTGCTCCGCGCTCATCGAGATCGGGTTCTCGTGTGAGTACCCATGTGCTCCTATCTCATGTCCCGCTTCGGCCACTCGATGCATCTCGTCGGGAAAGGTCTCAGCCGAATGCCCGGGAACGAACCATGTGGTCGACAACCCTGCTCGCTCGAACAGCCGCAGAAGACGGAGGCTCCCGACTTCACCGGCGAACATCCCGCGCTGGATGTCGTTGGGCGAGTCCTCGCCTCCATAGGAACCGAGCCACCCCGCCACCGCGTCCACGTCCACCCCAATGCACACGTCTATCTGCTTCGTGGGTCCGGGTACACCAGACTTCTCCGCGCCTGTCATAGTTCTCCTGTCGTGTTGCTGCAGTCGTATTGCCGGTCATAGCCCTCTGGGCCACACACCACCTCGCACCCCGTCTCAATCGATCAGCTCGTAGGCGAGCAGTGTGAGGAAATCTGGCATCTCCTTGGCGAGCGCCACTTCTTCGAAGAGTTCTGCCGCTTCTTTGAGTCTCCCGCCGCCCAGACCTGCCTCGGCAAGCTCCTCGGCCAACGCTCCCATCTCCTCCTGCTGGATCCGGTGCACGAGGTCCCCCGTGACAGCACCCCCGCCGGCAAGGCCCACGCCATGACGTGACCACTGCCACAGCTGGGATCTCGCGATCTCGGCAGTGGCCGCGTCCTCCATGAGATTGAAGATCGTCACGGCACCTCTCCCGCGTAGCCAGGACTCGAGATAGCGCAGACCCACGGCGATGTTGTTGCGCAGGCCGGATTCGGTCACCTCGGCACCGGGGGTGGTCACGTCCAATAGGTCGCGCGCCTCGACATCCACGTCATCACGTTGCCGTTCGATCTGGTTGGGCCGGTCTCGAAGGGCCGAGTCGAATACCTGCCGGGCAACCAAGACAAGATCCGGGTGGGCAACCCACGTGCCGTCGAAGCCATCTGCCGACTCACGCTCCTTATCAGCGCGGACCTGCTCGAACGCCTGCCGGTTGACCTGCTCGTCTCGGCGCGAAGGCACGAACGCCGCCATCCCGCCCATCGCATGGGCGCCCCGCCTATGGCATGTGTGAACGAGCAGGTCTGTGTAGGAGCGCATGAACGGAACGGTCATCTTGACCTCTGCACGGTCAGGCAACACGAAGGCGGGATCCTCCCGGAACTTCTTGATGAGGCTGAACATGTAGTCCCATCGCCCCGCGTTCAACCCAGTGGCGTGATTGCCCAGGGCGTGAAGTATCTCGTCCATCTCGAACGCTGCCGGGATCGTCTCGACGAGCACGGTCGCCCGAACAGCTCCGCTCGGGATGCTCAGGTACTCCTCGGCGATGTCCAACGCATCGTGCCATAGCCGGGCCTCGACGTGGCTCTCGAGCTTCGGCAGGTAAAGATAGGGGCCGCTTCCCCGTTCGAGCAGTTCCTCGGCGTTGTTGGCCAGATATACGGCGGCGTCGAACAGGCTTGCCGACACGGGCTCTCCGTTCAGGGTCACATGACGCTCGCTTAGATGCCAGCCTCTCGGCCGGACCATCAGCACGGCAGGCTCCTCGCCCAACTGGTAGCGACGACCATCGGGGGCCTCATAGGCGATCCGTCGTCGCACCGCGTCAGTGAGGTTCACCTGACCATCGACCATGTTGGTCCATGTCGGAGTGTTGGCGTCCTCGAGATCGGCCATGAACACCCGGGCCCCGGAGTTGAGGGCGTTGATCACGATCTTGGGGTCAGTGGGCCCTGTGATCTCGACACGGCGATCAGCCAGATCGGGTGGGGCCGGTGGCACCCGCCAAGTACCGCTCCTCACCTTGGCAGTTGTGGTGTTGAAATCGGGCCGCTCCCCGGCATCGAACGCAAGTTGACGCTCGGCGCGAGCGGCCAGCAGTCGCGACCGCTCTTGTCCGAGCCGGCTCTGGAGCAGCTCCATGAGGCCGAGGGCCACTGGGTTCAACACCTCCTGCCGACGGCCGGTCAGTGGAGCCCGAATCTCTAGGCCCGTGGGCATGGCACCCTCCTCTCACTCGTCTGATAGCCAGTGGTGCAACCGTCCTCGTCATCGATAAACATGCTGTTGCACCCAACCTCTACTTCGGCACATGGTTGCCTCTCTCCATCGATACAGAGGTGACAGCCCTAGGCAGCTCGGTCATCGTGTGCACACGAGCCTCCCGCATCCGGGAAGACTGCGCTCCATCGACTGTCTCCGACCCGCCATGCACCATGCCTAGAGCAATGCTTTCGAAGCGGAGCACCACCCGCTCCACTTCGGGGACCTTCTGGATCGCCTCCGCGCACATCGACGTCAGGAGGTGCTGGACAGACTCGCTGCGGACCCCTTGGAAAGCCGACATGATCGCCCCTCGCAGCGACGACCGTAGGACAGGAAAATCAACTTCCGCACTGAGCGGCACCCAGTGAATGCTCAAGTCGCCTGCAATCGCGCGATCAGCTACAGGCTCGTTGGGGGTCATGTCATCACTCAGGAAGCCTTCGAACCTGCTCCCGGTGGCAAGCAGGAGCCTCAGACCCTCTATGCCCGATAAAATCTCGCGCTCCCCACCTGACACCGTGACACGGGACACCTGATCCTCGGAGCCGCCGCACATGAACCCATGGCCTGACGCGCACGACGGCTCCGCCATAGTCATGGCCGTCCATGGTCGCCGAGCAAGCCCAACCTCGACTTCCGGAACGAACGGATACCGACGCCATATCTCATAGGCGATCTCGATAGCCGTCGCCTCCACGGGCTCGCCGGCCGATTCCGTGGAAATCCTCACGGCGAGATTCCGCTGTGCATCGCTGGTGACCAACCGGGTGTTGTCCCCCGCCAGGTAGCTCTCGTCGAGTCCATCGCGCAACAGCACCGATATCCTCTGCTCATACACCATGCCCAACCCACCATCTGGGGGACCGACCACGAGGATGCGTATATCCTCCTTCCCGTAATAACGCGTACCTAGGTCCACAGCCACAACGGTCACGACGCCAGGCGGCTCTGGGCCACACCTTCGAACGACCCCACCACTTCGTAGAGAACAAGCGATACTGCACTGGCAACCACGACGCTTGCCCATAGCACCCCGTAGTCCGAGCCGATCAGTGATGCAGCCATGAGATGGCCTATGCCGCTGCCGGTGATGAGCCACTCGGCCAGGATCGCCCCGAGAATCGCTCCTGGCATTGCGATCTTGGCGGCGGCGAACAGGCTGGGAGTGGCATAGCGGGCCCGTATTCGCACAAGCGTCCCCATGCTGGAGAGGTTGTACGCCCGTGCAAGCTCGATTGCCTGGGGCGGTGCCGACTCGAGCCCCGATGCCACCAGCACGAGCGACGGTACGAAGGTCACGATGGCAGCAATCACGGTCACGCCGGTCACTCCCTGGCCGAATACCAGCGCTATCAGCGGGGTCATCGCTATGAGAGGGACCGACCTAAGGGTCATCACCATGGGGAATATTGCTGCCCGCACGCGTGGGAGCTGGACCAGCACGGCTGCTCCGACCAGCGCGGCTCCAGTGCCGACCAGCCAGCCGAGCATCGCATCGTGCATCGTGACCCCCAATGCCTGGAGCACGGCGTTCCGATGGGCCGTCGAGGACGGACCCTTGAACAGGAATGACCACACGGCCGCGGGTGACTTGGCGAAATAGCTCGAGAGACTGAACGCCTTGAGCGCCAGCGCCCAGATCGCCACTATGACCCCCAGCGAGACTGCCGGACCGGCGAGGCGACCGGCCCTCGTGAACACGGATCGGCGCGCACCGCGGTCGTGCACGGCGGCACCGGTGACCGTCCCGACCTGTGGGTCGCCTCCGAGCTTACGTACCACCAGGAGGATGAGGCCGTAGGCGATACCGGAAACGCCGGTGGCCACGATTCCGATCGCCCAGGTTCGGGCCACCTGGAAAGACTCTTCGGCACTGACCATCGCGACACCGAGCCCGTGGGTCCCACCCAGGTACTCACCGATTATCGCTCCGAGGATGGCAGCCGGAGCCGACAGCGCCAGCCCTCCGCTCGCGCTCGGCAACGCTGCGCGCAGGCGCACCCTGACCAACTCGGTCAACCGGCCGCCACCGTAGGCGTGCACCAGGTCCAGTGATGCCTGATCGGTTGCCCTGAGGCCGGTCATCCAGGCTATGAGACTCACGAAGAACACCGACAATGCCGCAATGGCCACCTTGGTGGCATCAGGGCCGGCAAAGATCAGGATCAGTGGCCCTATCGCAACGGTGGGCACGCAGTAGGTGATGGCACCGAACTGCTGCAGGGTCTTCGACAGGCGGGGAACGAACAACGCCAGCACCGCAAACGCAACGGCCGCGATGTTGCCTATCAACCAACCCCGACCAGCTTCCGACAAAGTGGTCCCCAGGCTGGAAAGGTAGAACCCATCGTGGAACATCACGGCCACCACCTGTGACGGTGGGGGGACCACGTGGCGACCTGGGAACACCACTGCGGTCATCAGCTCCCACAGCCCGAGCAGCACCGCCGAGCCTGCCAGCCCCTCGAGCCAACCTGCGGGAACGGACGCCAGCAACCTTGCTGCGCGCGACCTGTTTGGCTGGCTCACCTCGGGCTGGCTCACCTCGGGCTGTCCTGTCCCTCGGAGAACAGCAGCTGTGAAACCCTGTCGCAGATTGAGTGGAACTCCGGCGAACGCATCGTGTCGGCTGACCTCGGTCGGGGGAGGTCGACGGCCAGCTTCTCAATCACCCTTCCGGGTCGTGGAGCGAGAATGGCAATGGTGTCTGCCAGGAACACCGCTTCGCTGATCGAGTGAGTCACGAGAACCGTGGTCGGCGTCTGGTCACCCCATATGCGAAGCAGCTCTATATTCAGCCGCTGACGCGTCATCTCGTCCAGGGCTCCGAAAGGCTCGTCGAGCAGCAGAACCTGGGGCTCGAGCACCAGCGCTCTCGCTATTGCAACCCGTTGGCGCATGCCGCCGGAGAGTTGTGCGGGCTTGGCCTGGTCGAAGCCGTCGAGGCCTACGAGGTGGATCAGGTCCGACACGAGCTCCCGGCTCTGGCGCCGCCCGGCGATCTGGAGCGGGAACCTGATGTTGTCCGCCACAGACCTCCACGGCAGGAGAGCCGAATCCTGGAACGCTATGCCGGTGTGGTGCTTGCTTCGCGCCACCTCGGGTGGCTCTCCGTGGACGGTTACCGACCCGGTTGTCGGGGTGTCCAGATCGGCGAGTATTCGTAGCAGCGTCGACTTGCCACATCCCGAGGGGCCTATCAGCGCGAGAAATGACCAGCGAGGAGTCTCCAGCGACACGTCCGACAGGGCAAGAAGATCCCCCTTCTTCGCTTTGAATACCTTGCTGACCTTGTCGATCACGATTCCCGAGCCAGAGCTGATAGGGACATTCGGACGTCCCTCGCCACGCTCGGGGGAACTTCCACGGAAGGCGTCCGGGCCAGGGTGAGCAGGTCCGAGCCTGGCATCACCGTCAGGGTCAGCAGGTCCGAGCCTCACCAGGTCCGCAGCGACCGGGAGCGCATCGAGATTGAAGCCGGCGGGCGCTACGGTGAGCTTCATGAGATGATCCCGTTGCTGTAGACCTCGGTGAGGATCTCGTTGGTGAACATTCCCGGAGTCGCGTTGGTTCCACCGAGAGCTAGCGACTTCACCGTCTCGGCCACGGTCTCCGGCGTCATCCAGAGCAGCCCGTGTGAAGCCGTGGCAGGGCTGGTCACCAGTGCCTGCTCGGCCTTGACCGACTCGAACTGCTGCTGGAACACCAGGTGAAGGCTCTTGCCGTAGTCGTAGACAGCGAGCGAGGCAGCCTCGTGCGGATCGGCAAAGGCAGCGCGCCATCCCTTGGCTTCGCCCGTCATGAGGCCTACTATCTGCTTGCGCGTCGAGGCATCCGCCAGGTCCGAGCTCCGGGCGATGTAGATGTCGTCGACAATCGGGTAGCCGAAGTCGGCCAGGAGGAAGGCATAGGTCGGCACCCCTTGAAGATCGAGGATTATGGGCTCGTTGGTGTAGAAGCCGATCAGCCCGTCGATCTGGCCATCAGCCAGCGGCTGGGTGGAGAATTCCACCGTGTTGACCTTCACCGAACTCGGCGGGATGTTATTGACCTTCAAGAACGCCTTCCAGATCGGCAGGTTCGTATCGGACACCCCGATTGTCTTGCCTATCATCTCCTGGGGATTCCGGATCGGATTGCTTGCCCGCGACACGAGGCACGTCGGGCTCTTCTGGAATGCCGCGCCGATGATCTTGAGCGGTGCCCCGTTCAAGATCGCTTGGGCCCCCTCGGCAGTGTGCGTGACGCCAACCAGTGCCCTGCCGCTCACTACCACCGGCTCGGGAGCAAGGTTCGGGCCACCCGGGAGCACCGTCACGTTCAGCCCAGCGTCCTTATAGTAGCCCTTTGACATTGCCATCAAAGTCCCCGCGAACTGGACGTTCTCAAGATAGTTGAGCTGTATGGATACGTCGGCGAGACTGGCCGATCCCTTTGCCGCGGAAGTGGTGGATGGCGAGCTGCTGCACGCTGCCAGAAGCTCCGGACCTACTGCGAGCCCAAGAGCCATCGCCCCTGCACGCTTGAAAAGCTTCCGACGGCTAAGCGGGGCCGACATGAAGCTAGAGGAGGTCCCCAGGGGGGATGTGCTCTCCGGTACTTCTATTCCAGAACCAGCAGACATTGGCGCTCCTTAACGTGGCAGGCAACTTCAGGTCTGGGAAAGCTAGGAGATGACCACTGCCTGCTACCGTACCGATGCCGCATTTCTGGCTTGTTTAGCGACGATTAACAGCGCATGGCGAAAGCGGTCTGACCAATCAGACCCCCGACCGGCCCCTAGCCAGCATGTCTGGCGGATCGGCTGCCCAGGGCATGTTGGACGGACGCGCCTGGTCAGGCAGAATGGTGACGGCGGGCGCGACTGACCTTCGGCGGGACGACCTCTGGCCCGAATATCCTGGCCTGGAGGGCGCCAAGGTGCTCTGCCATCGCCTGGGCAGCTACGTCTCCACGGCGAGCCGCCAGCGCATCCAGGATCGTGCGGTGCTCGGCGATCTGCCTGGTTCGGGTGGGACGGTCACGCGCCACGATGCTGTCGACCAGCAACCACAGCGGGTGCTCCCCGGCATCGACAAGGTGGCTCGTGATGCTCGAAAGTATGGCGTTGCCGCAATGGCTGGCAAGCTCTCTATGAAAAGCCAGGCTCAACGACACGGAGTCGTGCGTACCAGCCGGCTCGGCACCGGGGCCATCCGCCTCGCTCTCGCTCTGCCGCTCGGCCGCGTCAAGCAGATCTTCGAGACGTCTCAGGCCGATCCCGCGTATATTTCCCGCACACAGCCTTGCGACTGGAGGCTCGATCACCTGGCGCACCTCGAGCAGTTCCCTGGGCGAGGAGTCCACGGGAGGTGC
>JAJYXW010000110.1:0-32591 GCA_021801525.1 Actinomycetes bacterium | reverse complement strand
ACCAGGTCGGACCTCGATTACCCCACCGAGCTCGAGGGCGAGAAGAGCTTCCCGAACCGTCGAACGGCTCACGCCGCAACGCTCGGCGAGCTGGCGCTCGTTAGGCAACCGATCGCCCGCGCTGATGCTACCGACCGCCACGGCCCGCAAGACTTCCTCGGCCACCTCCAGGTAACGACGGCGTCCGGCATTGGCGTCGGTCACAGCACCTCCAAAACACCAGCGGCTCCAATCACCAGGGTAGTCACCACAACAGGATGACCGATCTCTGGACGCCGACGCAGGCACCCGCCTGGACAGCCTCCCGACCTACGCTCAGCGGGTGCTCACGAGCTCTGAGACCGCATCCACCGCCTCCGATAGCTCGTCGCCGGTATTGAAGAACCCCATCGAGAGCCGAAGCGCCCCGAGCCGTTCGATGGACCTGATCAGGATGGAGCGGCGAGCCAGCTCGCGCACCAGGCCATCTGGCTGCATCCCCTCGGCTGCATCATGGATGAGCCTGAAAGTCACGAGACCGGCATGCTCGCTTCCGGTCACCACCTCCACACCCTCGACTCCTGACAGGAAGGGTCCGGGCCGAGGCTGCTAGATCATGGATGCGCCGCTGTGCCCAACGATCTCCTACTGCTCGGGACATTGTCGTGGCCGCGCGCGGGACACTGCCATGGCCGCGCGCGGGACATCCCCCATGGCCGCCAACAGGGACTTTCTGATGGCCGTTGACACCATCGGGCCTAACCAGGAATCCGCCGTAATCGTTGTAGGCATCGACAGTGCCGTAGCTGGCGAACGTCGTCCTTATCTGGGAGACAGCCGCCTGGGAGCTGTAGAGAGCACCCGTGCCCTCGGGCCCGCACAGCCACTTCTGCCCCGGTGCGGAGTAGAAATCGGCCCCAAGGGCCACCACGTCGACGGGAAGGGCCCCGAAGGACTGTGCACCATCGACGACCACGAGGACGCCCCGCTCGTGCGCCTCAACGACGATCTCCGAGATCGGCAGCACCTCGCCGGTCGAGTAGGAGACATGTGACAGCGACACCAGCTTCGTCCTCGGCGTGATAAGAGACCGCGCGGATAGGAAAAATGGCCTCTGACCTTGGCTTTGACGCGTAAGAACAAGCCATCCACCGATCGTGGGTGCGGCCCCGAGAGAATCGGGGCTCTCTGACACCCAACGACCGAGTGGAGGTTCCCTACATCACGCGCGCACTCGGCCCTGAAGTGGTAGATGCCATCTGGGCTGGCATCGAGCCCACCCTGCCGGATCCTGTGGACAACCACCCACTCGGGCGACATCGCCGGAGGAAGTCGGACCGGGACTGCTTCCAGGTGATGCTCGTCCGCCTTGTCACGGGATGCTCCTGGGAGGACGGCGAGCGGCTGTGTGGCAACAAGGTCTCGGACACGACCGTGCGCGATCGGCGCGACGAGTGGATCGAAGCAGGGGTGTTCGACGCGATCGTCGCTGAGGCGACAGTCGGGTACGACAAGATCATCGGGCTCGACTTCTCCGACGTCGCAGTCGACGGCTCCTTGCACAAGAGCCCTTGTGGAGGCGAGGGAACAGGCAAGAACCCGACGGATAGAGCCAAGCTCGGGTGGAAGTGGTCGATCGTCACCGAAACGAAAGGCATCCCGTTCGGGGTTGCGATAGACGGCGCGAACCGCAACGACTCGGTCCTGCTTGCGCCGACTCTCGATGATGCAGCGCGTCACGGGCTGCTCGAAGAGATCGAGGCCATCTGGCTCGACCGCGGATACGACTCGGAGGCGACCCTGGCCTGTCTCGCTGAGCGCGATATCGACGACGCGGTCATCGCGAAGAAGCGCAAGCGCGGGGACGCCGAGCCGAAGAAGAACCAGCCGATGGGCCTGCGTTGGCCGGTCGAGCGGACCAACTCGTGGCTGTCGAACTTCGGCCAACTCCGCCGCAACAGCGACCGGAAGATCATCCACGGGCTCGCTCAGTTCGCTCTCGCGGTTGCGTTCTTGCTCACAGCGAAGCTCATTGACTAGCGTAACCGCTGGTCACCGGCACCGTCTCCTATCCGCTGAGCCTCTTACGCCACTCGAATCGGTCGAAGCAGACCCGAGGCGGGTCACCCTCTTCGAGCGGACAAGCAAGCATCGCCACGGGCATTTCGGGGTAGAAGCGGATAGACCAGGCGGCCGTCCGCAGATCCGTGGACACGACCAGATCATCACGGTACTGCCACACGACACCCAGCCAGCTTCGACAGGTCCGCTCCTTGCCGCCCACGAGACGGGGACCTCCACAGCGAAGCTGCGCCAACCACGCACGCGCGGTGGGACCGCGAGGCTCACCGGGAAGCTAGTCACAGCCGGTCCCCTGGCAAGAGCCTGCGGAACGCCTCCCTGGCGCGGTCGTCCGCACGCGCGGCGCCGTAGCGGGCGAGCATCTCCCGGGATTTCCAGCCGAAGATCCGCATCGCGTCTCCCTCCTCGCCGCCTGCCGCGAGCCACGCGTGCGCCGCGGTGTGCCTCAGCTGGTGAGGGTGGATCTCCTCGATCTCGGCCTTCTTGCAGCGCCGGCGAAGTACCTGGGTGATCCCCGAGGTGCCGAGCGCGCCCTGGGCGCCGAGCCACAACGCCGGCTCTGCGGCATGGCGATGACGAGCACGAGCACGGAGGTAGCGATCGAGCGCCCTGGCGGTCTTCGGCCCGAAGGGAACCGCTCGGATCCGCCTCCCCTTGCCGAGGACAACTATTACATCCGAGCCGAACTCGACGTCTTCCAGGTTGATGCCCGCCACTTCGGAGAGCCGCATGCCGGTGTCGATCATGAGGCGCAAGAGCGCGTGGTCGCGGCGATCATCGAATTCATTCGTCGTGCAGGTCCCGAGCAGCTTGCGCAGATCGTCGTCCGAGACAACCGGCACCGGCACCTCGGGGACCGCGGGCGGCCTCATCTGCGCCATGGGCGAGGACGGGATCTCGCGCTCCTCCAGCAGCCACTTGAAGAGCTGCTGGAGGCTCCGGTAGCGCACCGCCGCGGTCGTCGGCTTGTGGCGGGCGAGCTGATCCTCGATGAAGGTCTCGACGTGCTCGCGAGTCAGTTTCTCTACCGCGGTCGGCATGCCCTTCTCGGCAAGGAACGTGGCAAAGAGCCGGGCGTCGTCGCCATAGCCGCGAATGGTGCGGGGACTCTTGTTCGCGGCACGCAGGCTGCGCTCCCAGGACGGGATGAGATCCCTGAGATCCCCGAACCCGACCTCCTGGAGCGCTCCTGCCGGCTTGGTCGTCCTTGGTGCCACTGCCAGAATTATATGCTCTCTGAGCGCTGTGCTACAAATTCGTGGCAACTATTAGATGCTTTATACCTGGTCAGCGCGCTCGGAGGGACTTGAACCCCCAACCTTCTGATCCGTAGTCAGATGCTCTATCCAATTGAGCTACGAGCGCAACGCATCGACGGAGCCATGTCAGCGTAGCGCCTACACCACGAGGCGGCGCACGGAGGCCTGGGGCCTCGGTGGCAGGCAAGCTTAGCGCCACTCGCTGCAGAACGTCCTCATCAGCCCAGGATCACCGAACGGCCCAAGTGGGGGGGCCATGCGGGATCGCGCCCGGCCGCGACGGCCAGCTCCACCGCCGCACGCTGAACTAGCACCAGATCACCCATGGGCTCCCCGCAACTGCCCACAACAGTCGAACCGGTAGAAGCGGCAAACTCCCTGACTCCCGCAGGCAAGATACCGATCTCCCAGACCAAGCTCTCCTCGGGAAGCGCGCTAGCCGGGCCATGGCGGTACTCCATGGCCGGGTACGCCTCTGCCCATGCGCCCGCAGACTCACGCAGCTTGAGCGCAGCCTCCTCCGCCAGGCCGACCGCCCAGCCCGTAGCGAGGAAGACGTGGCGCCGCGCACCGTGGAGATCACCTGGCAGCCCCCGGTCCAGGGCACGGCGCGCCGAAGCAATGGCGGGCTCGAGGTCACAACCGGCGCTGGCCAGCAACAAAGCGAGCGCTGTGGTTGCCGAGCGGGTCTGCACGACTCCGACTTCGTCCGCGAAGTCCACCACCACAGCCGAGCCGGAGCTCGTCGCTAGCGGGCTTCCTCGGGTCGCCGTCACCGCGAGACTTCGCGACGCACCGTGCCAGCTATCGAGAAGCCTGAGCACCTCGGTAGTAGTCCCGGTCCGCGAGATCACGACCAGCAGGTCGTAACCTCGGCCGGCAACTGGCTCGGAGGCCGGGAACGCGTCGCCTGCGCCCTGACCGGCCATCTCTCTGAAAACTGCAGCGCATTGCGCCATGTGCCATGACGAGCCACAACCGGCGAACGCAACCCTCTCGCCTCGTTTCGGAAGCGCTCCATCACCTTCCGAACGCGACAGCTCGCCAGCGCGGCGCCAGCACTCAGGCTGACTCGCTATCTCTTCGAGCATCGTCTCGACACCGGGAAAGCTGCCCATCGAACAGCCATTCTTCCACGGCACCCGATGGACGCCCCAGCAACGACCCCGAAAGGCGCCTATTGGGTAACCTCTCCCACCTCCTCGTCCAACGGCAAGGCAGCACCTCCCCTGGCGAGCGGCGGCAGGCGTGTGCCGTCTGCCGGTACGGCCAGAGGAGTTTCCATGCCGGTACGCTCCTCCTCGGGCGCGACCTTCCGGAAGAAGGCGTAATACATCACGGCGTTCACCAGCTGCAGAGCTCCCCCCAGCTCGAACGGAAGGGCTAGCGACACGCTGTCGAACAGGTAGCCCGCAAGCACAGGACTCCCGGCCATCGCCGCCTGGGCAGGCAGGTTCGCCAGGGCCGCGACGCTGCTTCTCTCCTCGGGGTGTGCCAGCGCGAGCACGTAGGACTGCCTGAGCGGCATCCCGATGCGCTGAGCAAACATGCGAACGACGAAGAGCAACCCGGCCAGCCAGAAGACCGGTGACAGCGCGATGGGGACCAGCAGCACGGCTTGCACCAGGCGCACTGCCGTCACCGTTCGCACGGTCTTGAAGCGCCGGGCCAGGGGAGCGGCGACAACTGCTGAACCAAGGGTGACCACGTTCGTGATCGCGTACAGCGCACCGATGCTACCGGGACCCACTCCGTAGCGGCGGTAAAGCCAATAGGTGACGAAGGGTCCGAACATGCCTATTGCGAAGCCGTTCACGCTGTTGGTGAGCCACAGCCGCACGAGGAGAGGCATCGAGCGCCGCGGAAGGATGCCATTGCCCCGCACTCGCGGATCACGACCTCCACGACCCCTCCCACCACCACCACCAGAACCACCGCCTCCGCCTCCGCCACCGCCAGAACCACCGCCTCCGCCTCCGCCACCGCCTCCGCCACCGCCAGAAGAGCCGACATCGGCACCGCTGGCACTGGCACTGGCACCGGCACCGGCACCGGCACCGGCACCGGCACCGGCACGCTCGCGCCTCGGCTCGTGCAGCCATGTTGCCGCCAATCCGGCAACCGCCCCGAGCAGGCCCACGGCCACGAAGGCCGGGCGATAGGCCGAAAAAGCAGAGGCAGCCGCGACATGGCCTGGTGAAAGGACAACTGCGATGAGCCCTCCCATGAGCGCACCCAGGCTCGACGCGAAGGCAAGCCTACCGAACGCGTCGTTGCGCCACCTGGGGGTCACCTTGTCCGTCACGAATGCCGACTCCGCCGGCTGGTACGGACCGACGGCGCCGGCGCCGGCACCGGCACCGCGGCCCACGCCCCCGATGGCGGCGCCGGCAAAGAGGATCCAGTTGCTCGTGAAGAGAGCGAACAAGCCGCCAGCCACAGTCACGAGGAACGGCACCATGACAAGGAACGGCTTGCGGCCCACCTTGTCGGCAGCAAGCCCTACCGCGGTGGATATCACGACCGCTACGACCGCAGAAGCAAGGAACAGCTCTCCGAGCCCCAGGCCCGAGTACCCCCGCGTCGCGAGGTAGAGAGGCACGACAATTGCCGCCAGAGCCCGGGCTGCGCTCATTGCCAGGCGGGCTCCGAGAACGATCTCGAGCTCCCGGCTGCCCCATTCCGGCGACACCCACCCGAGCCCCGCGCGCACGGCACCTTTCACGATGCCGGCACCATCCCTGCTGGCGCTCCCTCCTCCGGGAGCAGGTTCACTCACGCGGAGCGCTCGACGAGCGTGCCGGGGCGCTCTCTGGCAGGCTCGACGGGGATTCTTCACCCGGCTCGAAGTGCCCACGGGCGAGGCGCGACGGCCACCAGCTCACCTTGCCGATCAACACGACCGCCGACGGCACGAGGAGCGTCCTCACGACGAAGGTGTCGAGGAGTATCCCTATAGCCAGGCCAAAACCGATGTCGCGTATCTGGCCGGCAGACGGACCAGACCCCCCGGCGAAGGCAAGCACGCTGAACGTGCCGGCCAGCACCAGACCTGCAGAGGTGACAGTCGTGCCTGTCACGCCGACCGCCTTCTGCACCGCCTCGCGAAGTGGGCGGCGCATCGCCTCCTCGCGTATGCGCGTGAGCATCAAGATGTTGTAGTCCTCCCCCAGCGCGAGGAGGAACAGGAACATCAAGAACGGCAGGAAGAACGTGAGCCCGCCGGAGTGCCCGATCTCGATGAACAGCACTACGGCTACCCCGAGCGCCGCTATGTAAGACAGCGCAACGCTCCCGACCAGGTACCACGGAGCCACGACGCTCCGAAGCACCAGCCCGAGGAGGATGCCTATGACGATTATCGCAACAGGCAGGATGTGGAGCAGGTCGTGATTGGAGGTGTTGGAGACGTCGTAGAGACCGGCCGCCTCGCCGCCCACTCCCCACTGGCCGGCACCGGTCGAGCGTGCGACGGCTGCCACGGAAGCACGTATCCCCGGGATCGCGTCCATGGCCGCGGTCGACGAGGGGGAGCCTGCCACGAGGTTCGTCTCGAACTGCACGGTGTGGCCCCCTGGGCTCACCAGCTGGATGGTTGCGCGGTACGCGTTGTACAGGGCGAACGGGACGGTGGTGCCCGGAGGAGGAACGGCAGGCAGGGCACGCGCGGGACCGAGAGTGCTGTGCAGGCTTACCAGCTCCCGGGCGCTGATCCTGGTGCCGTTGGGGTCGAGGGGGCCTATGAGCGAGCTGAAGCGGCCCGAGGAGGAGAGCCCGGCAGTAGCTGCCCCGAGCGGAGCCGGATCGGACCAAACCGACCTCGGGTAGCGGAAGAGCACGTTGGTCGGGTTGGCGGCAGCCCTCGGGAAGTTGGCAGCCAGGGCAGCGGAGCCCGCTGCCGCCGAGGTGCCGCTCGGCGCGGCGAGCGCCCCACCGAACCCGGCAGGCCGGTTCCCCAGCACGGCGAACCCGAACCCTCCGAGGACCACCAGGCCTACGACGAGGGTGGGCACGGGGCGGCGGACGACCGATGAAGCCACGCGACCCCAGAACCCGACACGTTCAGTGCCGCCGCCCGGCAAGCCATCCGACGCGAGCGCGCCCACGGCGCCCAGGGCGCGGACCCGCGACGGCCAGAACGCCGCGCGCCCGAAGATCGCGAGCAGCGCCGGAAGCAGGGTCAGACCAGCGAGCAGCATGACTGCGATTGCCATGGCTAGGGGCAGCCCGAGGCTCTGGTAGACACCGAAGCTCGCGAGCAGCAGAGTCAAGAAGGCTCCGATAACGGTGAAGGCCGAAAAGGAGATCGACTCCCCTACCCGGGAGAGTGCATGCACCACGGCGTCACGGGGTGCTAGGCCCCGGCGCATCTCCTCCCGCACCCGGAAGACGAGGAACAAACCGTAGTCGGTGCCCGCCCCGAGCACGATGACGATGAGCATGAACTGCGTGAGGGAGGATACCTGGACCCCGGCCTTTGTCGCCTCCGCGATCAGTGGACCCGATATGACCACCGCGAGCAACGCCGGGAGGAGCGTTATGAACGGAGCGAGCAGCGAGCGGAACACGAGGAACAAGAGCACGAGGATGAAGAGGATCGACAGCGATTGAATCTTGCTCCCGGTGCGCTTGTTCGCGTGCTGGTTGGCGACGTTGATGGGCACCTGGCCCGTCAGGTAGAGGTGGAACCCTGCAGGGAGCGAGGTCGAAGCCAGGGTTCGGCTCAGCCTTGCCACGAGCGTCGCCTGCGCGCTCTGCTGGAAGTGCCCGACGTCGGAACCCACCACCACGTCGAGCGCCTTTCCGTCGGGTGCCAGGCCAAGGTAACGCGCAAAGGTGACTCCGGGGACCCTCTCGAGTGCGGCCATGGCCCGTGCGACCGAGGCTTCGTCCACACTCCCGATCCTCCCTACGCTGGATACCCCAACGACTGTGATGCCCGAGGCCTGCTTGCCTCCGAAGGGAGCTGCCAGGCGCTCTGCTTGCACGCTTGGAGCGCTGGACGGCAAGAGCGAGGAGTTGTTGGTCTGCTCGACGGTCGAGAGCCCGGGGAGGAAGTGCACGCAGAGGACAGCGGCGGCAATCCATCCTGCCACCACGAGGTAGCGGAACCGAACTGTGAACCTTCCGAGCCCCGAGAAAAACCCAGTCACTTACGTGGCCTCCTGTTCGTAGACGGTGTGCTACTGGTTTCGGGCACTGGAGAGTGATCCGCGCCGAGCGCGCCCGCCGGTGCCGGCTCACCGGCCAGCCGCTCCTCCGGGCCTATGGCAACGTCGAGCGCGTCGGCCAGGGATTGCAGCCCGCGGCTCAGAGCTTCCACCCGTTCGGTGCCGAGCATCTGCGTTGCCCGCTCCAGAGGGCTCAAGCGCTCCTGCACTATCGCCTCGACGGCGGCACGGTGCTCGGCCGCGACCGAAGCAAGCGTCCGGCGGTGGTCGGTGTCGTCCTCGCGCCGTTCGACCAGTCCCATCCGGGCCAGGTCCGAGACAGCGGCGCTCACGGCAGGAAGCCCCATGCCTGTCAGGCGCGACAGATCTGTCACGCCGACGCTTCCGCGGCTGGCTATGTGGAGGAGAACCACCATGTGTCGGGGGCTCAAGTCGGCCTGTCCGAGGACCCGCCGCAGCTCGTGGGAAGTGGCCGGCCGATCGCGCCGCAGCACCCTCATCACCCGGAAGATGGCGACGAGGAGCTCGGCCTCTGTGCCGGAGCTGCAAGTGGGAGGTGCCTGCCCTTCCCTCGCCGGCCCTCCGCTCGGCCGAAGACTATCGAGCGATCTCATAATCGAGCGATCTCATAATGGTTCACAAAGTATAACTATTTTCGAAGGTAACGCAATCTCCACGCTCGGTGCGTTGCGCCAGCTCGTGCATCGTGATATGCAACGCTCCCACGGGGGGAACCGAGCGAACGAGGAAGGACTGCATGCTGGCACCAGAACCGCCGGACGCCGCGTTCACGGCTCACAACGTCGCGCTGGCAGACGGCGAGCGCACCATGCCGGGTGAGGAGCTCCTACTAGAGGAGTGGCCGCTCCCGAAGGCAGTGATGCGGACGCTCGACCTGGTGTTCCCACCCGGCACCCGCGAGGGCGCCACGATCGTCGACGTCGGGTGCCTGGAGGGCGGCTATTCCGCAGCCTTCGCCCGAGCGGGGTTCGAGACGCTCGGCATCGAGGCGCGGGCTGTCAACGTCGCGAAGTGCGAGCACGTTGCCAGGCGCCTCGGGCTCCCCAACCTTCGCTTCGTCCAGGACGACGCCAGGAACATCGAGCGTCATGGCCCGTTCGACGCCATGTTCTGCTGCGGTCTGCTGTACCACCTCGACGAGCCAACTGCATTCCTCCACGCTGCCGCACGCTGCACCAGGCGGCTGCTGGTGCTGCAGACCCACTACGCGGCCGATGAGCTCCCCCTGAACGAGGAGCTACGCAATCACCTGTCGGATATGACCCTGCACGAAGGGAACCTCGGGCGCTGGTACGAAGAGTTCCCCGAAGGCACCTCGGTAGAGGAGATGGAGCATCACGTCTGGTCGTCCTTCGGAAACCCGCGCTCGTTCTGGATCGAGAAGAAGCACCTGCTCCAGACGCTGCTCGACGCCGGTTTCGACTCCGTCTACGAGCAGTTCGACTTCCTGGCGGGCATTACTTCAGATCCCTACATCGAGGAGCAGGGCCGGGGCCTCTTCGTGGCCGTCAAGCACGCCTGAGCCGGGCTGAGCCGGGCTGAGCCGGGCTGAGCCGGCCGGCGATTCCTTCACGAGCTGCTGTCGGCGACAGGCAGTGGGATCAAGGCGCTCATCGCGAACCCGCCGTCGCAGGTGCCCGACGAAGAAGAGCTCGTGCTGCCTCGCGGGAAAGCATCCGCCGGAGAGTGTGAGCCTGATACTGCCGACCCGGCGCTCCCCCCAGAGCTCGGACGAGCGCCGAGCCCCCCGCACGATGCCGGGGTCTTCGGCCCCGTCGCGCTAGGAGACGTTCCGGTCGGAGACGTCGCGCTGGGAGACGTCGCGCTGGGAGACGTCGCGCTGGGGGCAGTTCCGGTCGGAGACGGCACTGCGAGTGCGAGTGCGAGCGGAGCAATGAGGCCATCTCCGGGCAGGCCGGATCCATCGCTGCGGGCGGAGCCGCTCGTCGCGGAGGTGGACCCAGCACCCGGTCCGGACAAAGCCACGCCCGCGGCGCTGGAGGAGGTTGTCCCTCGCCTGGTCGAGCTCCCGCCCGGACGTCCGGCGTCTCGACCGGGGGCCCCGGAGCTCGCGGCTCCCCCGGCCCTGCCAGCACCCCCGAGGTGCCAGGTGGCACCGCTTGCAGCCGGTGCCACCTGGACGGCTGCCGGGTGGGACGAGCCGGTCAACGCTCCCGCGATCTCCACGCTTCCGGCAGATGCCGCGAAGGCGAGCCCGAGAGCCAATCCTGCTGTAGATATGCTCCGCGCCCCGGGAAGGAACCTGGGCACAGCGAAGTGTCGCAGCCGTGACGAATCACCAACCGTCGGCGCAAGCACCTCGAGCGGTCTGGCTGCCGGCTCCACCAGTCTGGCCGCCGGCTCCACCGGCCTGGCTGCCGGCTCCACCAGTCTGGCCGCCGGCTCCACCGGCCTGCCCGCCAGCTCACCTCTCAGAGCCGAACGGAGCCACGAGAGCTCGCGGGCCGCTTCGAAGCACTCGTCGCACGAGGCCACGTGCCACGCGACGCTCTCGGTTGCCTCGCCGTCGAACCATGCCTGCAATGCCAGCGGGCTGGGGTGGCGCGACAACCAGCAAGCAGGCGGCAGGCTACGCACCCAGGCAGCCACCAGCGACGCACGCCCGGCGGGGCTCATCTGGTCACCTGCCGTTCCAACTGGCGCGCCAGGCGCCGCCGGGCCGAGTGGAGGCGCGACATGACGGTGCCGATCGGGACATCGAGGGCTGCTGCAATCTCCGCGTAGCTGAGGTCTGCCACTTCGCGAAGCCAGAGCGTCTGCCTAAGGTGCTCGGGGAGTGTCTCGAGCGCCCTCGCGATGACGTCAGCGTCGGCCGATCGGTCTACCGCATCCTCCGGTCCGTCGTCTGGTGAAGACGTATAGGGCGCCTCGCCGTCTATCGGCTGAGCCGATACCACCGCCTTGCGCCGCTGCTCGCGCCTCATGGTGTCGATGCAGCAGTTGCGCACGACGCTCAGCGCCCATGCGTCGCGTCGCGCAGGGTCCGCGCGGTCCCAGGCACGCCACATCTTCAGCCAAGCCTCCTGGCAGGCGTCCTCGGCTTCCGCGGGGCTGCCCGCGCCCGCAACGACGGAGGCGTACTTGAACAGGCGACCGGCCCTCGAACGGTAGAACTCCTCGAACTCCTCTGGCGCCCGTCTGGGCCCTGGTAAGCGGATCATCCGCGCTGCCTCTTCACTCTGGCCATCGACTTGCCTGTCGACCCTGCCTTCCGGTGCTGCCTCTCGATTGTCACTTTCGGACTCCTGGTGCCGGTGGTCCTTACCGCGCATCCAAAAACCTCACGTAGCGTGGCTTCGCGTGCCGCAAGGTGAGGGGCAACTGCACCCTACGTAGAAAACCGTGGAGAGACGCGAACCTGGCGGTTGCGGTAGCGAATAACCGCGCCGGCCGGAGCGTCTATTCATATGTACCTGCCAACACGACCAGCAGGTGCGAACGGATGCAGTGCCTGCCGCCGATGCCATCTGGCGTCGGCTGAATTGCTCGGGAAGCCCGGCCAGCAAGCCGGCGGCCTCGGAGACCAGCTCCCCGGCCTGAGGTCCCCTGGCGTACCGGCTTCGGCGCCCACAGGTGCGTTGCCGGTACGCCGGGCTACCCGAGACAGCACCCTGAGCGCTAGCAGCCTTCCCCAGCGAGAACCCGCAAAGGCAGGACCCGCGGAGAGCCGCCGGGCCTCCTACGAGTGAGCCGCCAGCTTCCGGGAGAGGTGCTCGGCAAGCTGCGGCACGGCTTCGCGCCAGTCGGCAGTGATCCCCACGTCGGCCCACTCGAAGATTGGCGCTTCGGGGTCCGGGTTGACGGCGACGACCACCCGGGCCGCCCGGGTCGCGACCATGTGATTGAACTTCCCCGACACGCCCAGCGCTACGTAAAGATCCGGAGCCACGCTGTGGCCGGTCAGGCCGACCTGGCGGGCACGGGGCATCCACGCCTTGTCGGTGACCTTCCGGGTCGCGGCCATCTCCGCACCGAGCACCTTCGCGAACGCCTCGATCTCCCCGTAAGCGCTCGGGTCCACACCCTGGCCCACGGTCACCACAACGCGAGCCGCAAGCAGGCGTGTCACGTCGTCGTCGCGCTCCTCCTCGAGCACCACGACCCGGCGCCGGGGCTCCACGTCCAGGATCTCGCGCACCAGAGCGCTCGACGGCGCCGCGGAACCTTCGGCCGCGATCCCGTCGGACACCGCGATCCCGTCGGCCAACTTGGTGCCCCGTCCCGGGCGAATCGTGACCATTTGCACGGGTGAGCTGGCCGTGATGGCCGCGACCATGCGTCCTCCGAAAGCAGGCTTCCAGCAGACCAGGCGGCCGCTATCCACGTCGAGCTCCACTGCATCACCCGTGAGGCCGGCACCGAGGCGCGCCGCAACTCGGGACGCCACTTCCCTGCCCCACAGGGTTCCGGGAGCGATCACCGCCCAGGGGGTCCTCGCCTCGCACCAGCGGATCGAGCCTGCAGCTACGTCTTCCTCCACCAGCACGCCGGAAGTGGCAGACCGAGCCGCTAGCAAGACGACCCTTCCCCCGATCAGCAATGCGATCCGGGCGGCCTCGGCGGTCAGCTCCGCGTTCACGGCGGGACGGCCGGGCTCCTCGATCACGGCGATCAGCGGGCCGCCCACCGCGGCGTGCCGAGTGTCCGCGGATTCGTTACCAGCCGCGCCGCCTGGGCGAACCGCCAAGGGCTCGGCTGGATCACGCTCCAGGGCTCCCCACTCGGCGAGGAGCTCGACTGCTCTCGTGGCCTGCTCGTCAGGGGGGCCCGCCAGCACAACACGCCTTCGTGAGACTTCGAGCAGCCGGGTGGCACCGACCGAGGTGGGGCTCCCCGCTGCGCCCCAAGGCCCTGGCCCGAGATCGGCCGGCCCCAGACGCCTGATGAGGCTCGTATCAACGGCGGAACGCCCTTCGGGATCCACCTTGGCGGGATCGCAGAGCCGCTCTGCCGCCGAGATGACCGCCGGCAGCTCCACCCGGACCTTGCGCCATCCGTCGTCGAGCTCGCAGCGTGCCTCCGCGAAGCGGTGGCTGCCGTCCGGCGCTACGGGTTGGTGATCGATGGTGATCTCGCGGACCCCGGCCACGAATGGCAGGTCGAGCAACTCGGCCACCTCGGGACCCACCTGGCCGGTGTCGGCGTCAACCGAGTTACGTCCGGCAAGCACCAGATCGAACGGGCCTTCGAGGCGCAGGGCAGCGCAAAGCGCGCGCGCAGTGGCCAGGGTGTCCGAGCCCGCAAAGGCAGGATCGCAGATGTGGACGGCAGAGTCGGCACCCCAGGCCACAGCCTCCCTGAGGACGTCGTCGGCGCCCGGAGGCCCGAGGGTGAAGGCCGTGCAGCTTCCCCCCGTCTCGCGCGCGAGCTCGACGCCCTTGGCCACCGCGCGCCGGCAGTAGGCGTTCATGTCCAGCTCGACTCCCTCGCGCTGTAGGCGGCCATCAGCACCGAGGGAGAGCGACTCCGCCCTCGGAACCTGCTTCACCAGCACCGCGATCTTCAACCCGCACCTCCCTAGTTCGCGAACCACGCTTGCCGTCCTCGGAGCGCGTATGGCTGACGCTCACGTCAGCCCAACATCGGGAAGCCTAGCCAACCCGGAGCGCAGCGCTGTCCAACCCGGAGCGCAGCGCAATCAGATCGCGGCTGTGTACCAGCCCTCCACGTCCATCACCACGTCCGCCTGCCCCGCGAAGTTGTAGGCATCCACCACCCCGCCCGTGCCGAGGGGGACGGTAACGAGGTTGGGCACGGTGGCCCCCGGTGGCCAGTTGACGTTGGAGGCGAGCGGGCGGGTGGTCCCTGCGGGCCAGAGGGTCAGGTAGCCACCCGAGGTGGTGTCCGTCACTGTCACGTTCATGACAACAGCCGCTGCCCCGGTCGATGGCACGCCTCCGTTGCCGGCAACAGTGACCGCGAGGGTGGACGCGGGACCGAGGGTCTTGTTGCTGCACTGGTCGGTGACTCCGGACACCGAGGGCGGGCGGGTGTCGCAGATCCTCGACGGCGTGAGCGCCTCGAAGAGGCCTCCGGTAGCGTCGGGAACGGTTCCCGAGGTGTAATAGCCCTCTACGTCCACCACCACGTCCGCCTGCCCCGCGAAGTTGTAGGCGTCCACCACCCCGCCCGTGCCGAGCGGGACGGTGACGAGGTTCGCGACCGTCTCGCCCTTGGACCAGTTGAGGTTGGAGGCGAGTGGGCGGGTGGCCCCTGCGGGCCAGAGGGTCAAGTAGCCACCCGAGGTGGTGCCTGTCACTGTCACGTTCATTACAACAGCCGCTGCCCCGGTCGATGGCACGCCTCCGTTGCCGGCAACAGTGACCGCGAGGGTAGACGCGGGGCCGAGGGTCTTGTTGCTGCACTGGTCGGTGACTCCCGACACCGACGGCGGGCGGGTGTCGCAGATCCTCGCCGGCGTGAGCGGGAAATACCCGTAGCCGCCGACGATCGTGTAGCCAGGCGTCGACGCTGCCGTGGTGTCGCCCGATGTGCTCACGTCCATTGTGTAGCTGCCGGCAGCGGGATTGGTCACGTCCACGATGTCGAGCACCACGTTGGAGGATGCCCCGACCGCGACGGGCGTGACCATGGTGACCGTCGCACTGCCGCCCCCGACCGGAGCTACGGCCAGGGGAGTGCCGTTCACCTGGTAGTCGCTCGCCGAGCTCGGAAAGACGGTGCCGCCTGGCGCGTCGAGCGTAATGGTCCCGGTCCCGGCGACGAGGGAGCCGGACGAGCTCGTCGTGAAGCCGATCGCGTACGCGACTGCCGTGGCGCTGGCTGCGGGTGGTGTCGGGGCGGGACCGGTCACGGAGCCGACAGACCCCGAGGTCGATCCTGAGCCACCGCCCGAGCCGGAGGAGCTGATCGTGTACGAAGTGCTCTGCGCGGCTGCAGTGTCAGCCGAGGTGGAGACGTCCATGGTGTAGGTCCCTGCAGCGGGATTGGTCACCGAGCTCGCCGACACGGTCACCTTGGTCGATGCTGCCACGCTCGAGTCGAGGGTGATCGTGACCTGGTTCGCGCTCGAGCACCCGGTCGAGGAGCTGGCAGTAACCAGCAACGCCAGTGTGCCGTTGACGCTGTAGCCGGTGGTCGGAGTCGAAGGGAAAACCGTCCCGCATGGCGCTACGAGCGTGACGGTCCCGGTCAGGGCCGTCAGAGCACCGGACGCGCTGGTCGTGAAGTCGACGCTGTAGGTGGCACTTGCTCCGGCAGTAGAAGGGCTCGCCGACACGGAGACCGCGCTCACCGAGGTCGCCGCCGCTGCGACACCGGGCACTGCAAGCGCAGCGAAGCCGGCGATGAGCAGGCCGGCGAACAGCGTCAGCGGAACCTTGCCGGCGCTGCCGTCAGCTCGGTGAAAGGCAGATCGCGCCGCGTTCCGTCTATGTGCGTCCCGATCCCCCATCGTGCTCCCCTTTCGTCCTCCTGCATGGCTCCAGCGAAAGCCGGCCAGCCCTCCACAGCAGGCTGCCCCAGCAACCATTGTAGTCGGACAAGGACTCTATGTATACATGGCATCACTAAATGTATTTACATATGAGAGAAGGGTCGCGCAGCCCGGCAGGCGGCGCCCAGGCGCTTACTGGTACCAGCCCATGACGTCGACCACCACCTGAGTAGAGCCCGAGTAGTTGTAGATCGTCACCGTCCCGCTCGAGCTCATGGCGGCTATGACGAGGTTCGGCACGGTCTCGCCCGCTACCCAGTTGAGGTCAGAGGCGGTCGGGCGCGATCCCCCCGGATAGACCGTGAGGTAGCTCCCCGCCGTGGTACCAGTCACGGTGACGTTCAGCGCCACGGCCCGCGCAGCCGACGGCACTCCTCCCTCGCCGGTCACCTGAACGGTCATCGACTGGCCCGGGCCGAGGGGACCGAGGCCCGAGTTGGCCGAGGGGATGCTCTCCGAGGAGCAGAAGCTCGGGGGCGAGCTGGCCGAGCAACGGGTGTCCACTATCCGCACCGGCGTGGCCTCGGCGTTGAACTGTGTTCCCGTACCGTTAGCGGCGGTGAAGTAGCCGTTCACGTCCGCCACGATGTTGGTGGCGACGTCCGACACCACGTCGATAGCCCCACTGGAGCTGACCGGAACGATCACGCGGTTGGGCACCGGGCCCTCTCCCGGGTGGAAGTTCACGTTCGAGGCCGTGGGAGCCTTCGCTCCCGCCGGGTAGGCGCTCAGGTACCCGCCTTGCGTGAAGCCCACGGCGGTAAGGTTGAGCGCCACGGCGGAGACGCCCGTCGAGGGCACCCCACCCACCCCGGTCACCTGGATGGTGAGGGGCGTGCCCGCTGACAGGGGCTTGCCGTTGCACTGGGCAGCCCCGCCGGAGAGCCCCGAGGGGTTGCCCGCTCGAGTGTCGCATATGCGAGCCGGGACGAGGCCGTCGTAGAGCCCCGCCCCGGAGGCGCTCGGCACCGAGTAGTAGCCCTCGACGTCGATCACGACGTCGGTCGTGGTGTCGCTCACTACGGACACCTGGTCCTTCGCTCCCACGCCGACCTCAACCAGGTTCGCGACCGTGTCGCCGGGCGTGAAGTTCAGGTTCGAGGTGGCCGGTTGGGCCGCGCCGGCCGGGTACACGCTCACGTACCCACCGGAAGCCTCGTTCACGGCCGTGACGTTCAGCACAACTGCTGACACCCCCGCAGACGGCACGCCGGCTATGCCGGCCACCGTCACGTCCAAGGGCTTGCCGGCAGCAAGCGTCTTTCCGTTGCATTGAGCCTCTGCGCCCGCGAGCCCCGAGGGGTTGCCCGCGCGCGTGTCGCAGATACGGGTCGGCGTAAGCGCAGTGTATGCCGCTTCGTAGGTGAAGATGTCCGCAGAGCTGGTGGGACTAGTTCCGCCCGCTGTGGTCACAGTCACATCGACCGACCCGGTGACGTTCGGCGGAGAGAGAGCCGTTATCTCGCTCCCCGAGTCGACTGTGACCTTCGCCGCCGCCACCGTTCCGAAGTCGACGCTCGCGCCGGGGACGAAGCCGGTCCCGGTGACGGTCACGCTCGTACCGCCCGATACAGGGCCGCTTGCCGGGCTCACGCCTGTCACGGTCGGCTGGGGAGGGGTCGTGAGCGAGTAGCTGGGGGATGCTGCCGGCACCGGGTCGGAAGAGGTGGACACGCCAGCCGTGTAGCTGCCCGCCTTCGGCGGGTTCGTCACGTCGATAGCCACTACCGACACGTTCGAGGAGGCAGGCACGTCGAGGCCGTACGGCACGGTCAAGGTGGCCGTCGAGGTGCCAGCCCCTGCCAGGGCCGCCGGTACCACGCCGTCGACGGTGTAGTCGGTGAGAGCGGACGGGAACGAAGTGCCAGCAGGGCCGGCAAGGGTCACCGTGCCGGCACCGGCGGCCAGTGCTCCTGTCGCCGAGGTGGTGAACCCGAGCGTGTAGGTGGCCGGCGCCCCTGCGTAGGCGGGGCTCGGGGACGGGCCGGTCACGTTGCTCACCTGGGTGCCGATCGCGTACGCGGGGGTGGGGACCGGATCGGTGTCCGCGGAGGTGGACACGTACATCACGTAGGTGCCAGCAGCGGGGTTGGTGACCGCGCTCACCCCGACCTTCACCGACGCGGAGTCTCCGATCGTGGCGCCGGGGGGCACGGTTACCGAAGCCTTGTTCGCGCTCGAGCACCCGCTCGACGAAGAGGTGGAGGCGAGAGTCGCCGTTGAGTCGACTGTCCAGCCGGTGGAGGGAAAGACCGTGCCGCAGGGCGCCAAGAGGTCGATGCTGCCCGTCGCAGCGCCGAGGGCACCCGTGGAGCTCGTGGTGAAGCCGATCGAGTAGGTGGCCGCTGTGCTGCCTGCTACTGCCGGAGTGGGGTCCGGGCCGCTCACCGAGCTCACCGCCGTCAGGATCGTGTAGCTCGCCTCCTCCACGGCCTTCGTGTCGGCCGAGGTCGACACCTGGAAAGTGTCCCCGCTCGCGGAAGACGAGGACGAGTACGTGCCTGCAGGCGGGTTGGTCACCCCGGCCGCCTCCACCGTCACCTCGGTGCCGGCACCGAGAGCGATCGGCGTGGTTATGGTGACCGTAGCCGTCCCCGCTGCCACGCTGGACGCTGCGACGAAGCCCGAGCTTCCTTCCTCGACGGTGTAGTCCGACGCGGCGGCGGGCCAGGTGGTACCGGTGGGAGCCGCAAAGGTGATCGTCCCGCTCCCAGCCGCTAGGGCCCCTGAGGGAGATGGCGTGAACGTGATGCTGTAGTTGGCGCTCTCGCCGGCTGCGCTCGGCGAAGGCGTGACCGAGCCGGCGGTGACGGCCGTCGGCGGCGGTGAGATCGTGTAGCTGGGCGTCGCAACCGGCTCGGTGTCACCCGAGGTGGAGATATCGAGCTGGTACGTGCCGGCGGGCGGGTTGGTGACTGCCGATATCACGACGTTGGCCTGCTGGCCGGCAGGGAGCGATTGGCCGGACGAGAGCGTGATCAGCGCGCAGGTCGACCCGGACGAGCACGGGGAGGGCGACGAGGACGAGGTGGCGACGGACGCGGCGGCGGAGCCGTTCACCGTGTAGTCGGAAGCCGACGTGGGGAATGTCGTCGCGCCGGAAGGGTCTGTCACCTCGATGTACCCCGCGGGGGAGCTCGACCCCGAGACAGCCGTGGTCGGGGTGAAACTGATCGTGTAGGTGGACGACGACCCGGCCGAGGCGGGCTCCGGGTTGGGCCCGCTCACCGCGCTCACCGAGGTGGGCACGGGAGTGATGGCATAGGCGCTCGAGGTGCCCGCCTGGTCGACCGATGTCGCCATCGTGAGCGTGTAGGAGGAGCTCGGCGTGGAGGGATTCGTGACCGCCGACAGCGTCACGGTGATCGTGTCGCCCGCCTGTGCCCCGAGCGGGGAGGTGATCGTAGCCGTGGTGCCGCTCACGGACACCGCAGTTGCCACCGCGACGCCTCCCGTGGCCGCGGTGCCCGACTGGTCGGCGACGGTGTAGTCGAAGCGCGAAGAGGGGAGCGCAGTCCCCGAGGGGAAGGTGATGGTGATCGTCTCGCCCGCGTCGAGGGGGTTCGCCGATTCGACGCCGCTCACTTTGTAGACGGCAGTCGCCGAGACCGTCGAGGGGCTGGGCGTGGCCTGCAGCGAGGTGACCCTTCCTGACAGCGTGCCGAAGGTCACCCACTCGGTCTGCCGGGGGGTCGGGTCGCCGGTTCCCGCAGATGCGCCTGAGGTGTCCACGCCGATGGCGTCGCGCACTCCACTCGGGAGCTTTTGGGCTGCGAAGCCGACCGACACCGAGGCGCCAGCCGGCAGTGCGCTCGTCAGGGTGAGATCCTGGGAGCTGCAAGACGAGCTGCACGAGACCGCGCTCAGCGCGTCGGGGTTCCCGTTCACCTTCACGGTATAAGCGGTTGGCGTCGTGGGGAACACGGCGGTTCCCGACAAGTCGGAAAGGTTGATCTGGTCACCGCCCGCGCTCGTGGTGCCGAAGGTAACTGTGTAGGTGCTCGGGAGCGCCGAGGTGTCCGACACCGAGAGGCTCGGGGCCGAGACCGCCGTCGCCCCCACGCTGAACGAGGGCGAGGAGATCGGCACGGTGTCAGCCGAAGTCGAGGCTTCGACCTGGTAGCTGCTGCCGGGACTCGCCGGGTTGGTGGCTCCGACCACTCCTACCGTGGCGACCGATCGGGCGGCTACTGCCACCGGCGTCGTGAGCGTCACGACGTTGGTGCCGGCGAACCCGGCCGACGAGGCCGCCACTCCGTCGACGCTGTAAGCGGAAGGGGTGTTCGGGAGCACCGTGCCGCTCGGGAAGCTCAAGGTGATGGTGCTGCTGCCTGCTGCGAGCGCGCCGGACCCGCTCGTCTGGATGCTCACGACGTAGTTGGAAGTGCCACCTGCCGCCGGCTCGTCCGCGGGAGCTCCGGACACCAGAACCTCCGGGCCTGCGGACACGCTCACGCTCGCGGGCGCGCTTGGCGGGGCTGGGACGTTGTAGGAAGAGGACAGCTCAGGTGCCTGGTCCGCCGAGGTGTAGGCCTCGAACGTGTAGGTTCCAGGCGCCGGGTTGGTGACGCCCGTGATCGTTATCGTGACGCCGGTCGAGTCACCTACAGCTACGGGGGGCTCGATGGTGACGGTGTCTTCCCCGCCGTCGCACGAACCGCTCAGGCTCGGGGTGGCAGTTGCAGCCGTCGTGCCGTCGAAGACGTACGCAGAGGCGCTTGCCGGGAGCACCGTGCCGGTCGGACCCGAGCAGGGAAAGGCGAGCGTCACGGTCTGGCCGCTCGTGTCGGCGGCCAATGCGCCCGAGGAGCTCGTCATGAACGAGACCGTGTACTTGGCAAGCGAAGTGTTGGACGAGGTGGGAGTCGGGGAAATGCCGACGGACACCGACGACAAGGCGGTGTCGATCGTGTAGGCGCCAGCCGAGCCATTGGGCACGGGGACCGTGTCTGCGGAGGTGGACACGTAGAAGTCCGTGTACGACGGGTTGGAGGAGGTGTTGGCCGGCGGGTTCGTCACCCCCTGGATGTCGACCGAGGCGGTCGATCCCGCCGTAAGCGTGACTGGAGTGCTGATCGCGGCCCCGGCACCGCTCGCGCTCACCGACGAAGCGGCGATCCCGTCGACGACGTACGCGGACGCGGACGTGGGCATTACCGTCCCCGCCGGCGCAGTGAGCATTATCGTCCCCGTCGCGCTCAGCTCCGTGCTCGGATCGAACGTCACGTGGTAAAGGGCGGCCACACCGGCTGCGTTCGGGCTGACACCCACCTTCACCGAGGTCACCGACGACCCGATCGCGTACGCCGGGGTGTCGAGCGAGGCCGTGTCCGAAGAGGTGGAGAGGCTAATCGTGTACGCGGAGCCCGCCGGCGGATTGGTGACCGAGTCGACGAGGAGGGAGACCGGGGTCGAGGCTCCTATGTCGACAGGGGTCGTGACGGTTGCCTCGTTGTCCGTGCTCGATCCGGCGCCTGAGGCGGTTGTCACCGTGCTCGAGCCCGTTTGCGCTCCCCCCACGGTAATCAGGTAGGCGCCCGCCGACGTCGGCAGCGACGTCCCCGGGGGGGCTACCACGTCGATGGTGCCGCTGCCCGCGGCCAGGGCCCCATCGGGCGAGGTGCTGAACGTCAACGTGTAGTTGGCGCTCGCACCTGCAGCAGCGCTAGACGGGCTCGGGCCGGCGAGGTCCGACACAGCCGTGGCGACGGTATAGGCCGGCGTGTCCACCGGGGCGGTGTCTGACGATGTCGACACCGCCAAGGTATAGGTGGCAGAAGGCGCCGACGGATTGGTGACAGAGGCGGCCACAACGGTCACCGAGGACGAGTCTCCTATCGCAACAGGAGTTGTCACCGTCACGGTCGCGCCAGAGGACCCCGGCGAGGCGCTCGAAGCCACCACACCGTCGACCGAGTAGTCGCTTGCCTTGGAAGGGAACGCAGTACCACTTGGCGCGGCCAACGTGATCGTTCCGCTTCCAGCTGCGAGTGCGCCGCTCGCGGAGGTGGTGAAGCCGACCGTGTAGATAGACGAGTGCCCTGCGGCGGCTGGGTTGGGGGACGGCCCCGTCACGCTGGACACCGAGGTGGCGGATGCGGCACCTGCCGCCAGGGGCGCGCTGAGCCCGCCCGCTGCAAGGCCGCCCGCGAGTGCGGCTGCCACAACGGCCGCTGCGGCACGGCGGGTGACGCCTTGGCCTGCTCGTTGGGCTGCTATCTCACCTGCTCGGTTGGCTGCTCGGTTGGCTGCTCTTTGGCCTGAACGCGTCGCGGACTTTCCCATGTCCGAGGAACGTTAGGCGATGAGGCAGCTTGCGTGTACCAGGGGCGCTCGATCGCAGATCCGATGCCCTAGAGGCTCGCCCGAAGCTCGCCTCCAAGCTCGAAGTAGTGATCGGTGGCTGTATCGCTACTCTTCGTGCTGTATTAGGCTGGACTCCGCGATATTACGCTGGGCTTGACGCGCGCCGGAAGGTTGGCGAGCAGCTCGGGAGGCAACAGGGGGAGGGGGCCACGTGGATAGGTGGTCGGTGAGGTCGGGACGAGCCTGGTGACCGAAAGCGCTCAGCGGGTGCGGCGTACGCGTTGGCGGGCGGAGGCGCCTTTGGTGGTGCCGGCACTGGCGGGCCTGAGCGTGCTGCTCTGGTACGCCGGTCAGCACTCCCTAGCGGCGCGAGAGCACCTTTGGGCATTTGCCCTCGTGTTGGCCATTGCCGCCATCGTTGGCTACTCGGCCGACCTCATTGGTCCAGAGGATCCGCGTGGATTGCTGCACCTTCGCTTTGGCCTAAAAGCCGCTGTGGTCACATCCATCGCCTACATGACCGGCTGGGGACCGGTGCTTGCCGCCGGGCTCTTCTACCCGATAGCCGACGCCATAGGATCGCTTGGCTCCGAGTCGGCGGCACCCGCCCTCGGATGGTCGCTGGTGATGCTCGGGGTAGGCCAAGCCTCGCTGGCCCTCGGGCTCGCTCCCTCGATGCTGCACGTCACGGCGTCCGACCTGCTCGCTGTGCTCACTGCGTCAGGCCTGGTTGCGTCCTCGCTCGTGCTCGCGGGCTTCGCACGCAGGCGCGAGGCTTCCGAGGCTGCGGCCGCCGAGCGCTACGCCCGCTTTGCCGCTCTCGTCGAGCAGGTCTCCGACCTGCTGCTCGTAGTGACGCCGGACTTGCGGGTCACCTATGCCAGTCCCTCCCTGCGCCACTTCCTCGGGCGCCATGCCCCCGAAGACATCTTCGGCGACGAACCGGGCCCGCTCCATCCTGATGACCGGGGCGTGATCGTGGGGCTCGTGGCTGAGGCGCTTGCGCGCCCCGCAGGGCGCGCCGAGGCGGACGCTTACCTGAGGCGCGCAGACGGTGACTGGCGCTGCCTGAACGTGCGCTGCACCAACCTGGTAGGAACGCCGGGTCTGGACGGGGTGGTGATGCAGCTCCACGACATCACCGAGGAGCAGGCGCTCCAGGCGGAGCTCGCGCTTCGCGCGATGCGCGATCCCGTCACGGGCCTGTTCAATCGCGAGGCTGTCCTCGCCGAGCTGGACGACCTGCTCCAAGACCCAGCAGGCATGGCAGCCGGGTTCCACCTCGTCTTCGCCGACTTGGACCGTTTCAAGGAGGTGAACGACCGCTACGGTCACGCCGCAGGTGACGAGCTGCTCATCGCGCTATCCAGGCGCATGGTCCGCTGCCTCAGGCCGACCGACGTGCTCGGGAGGCTGGGTGGCGACGAGTTCGTCGCGATCCTCCAAGGAGCCGCCGAAGCCCCTGTCATCGCCCAGAGGCTCTTCGACGCCTGCTCGACACCTTTCCACATTGCGGACGTAGAGGTAACGGTCGGAGTGAGCCTCGGGATCGCCGCGGTTCCCCCTGGTGGGAGCGACCTCGGAGCCGCTGCGCTCTTGCGCGAAGCGGACCAGGCCATGTACCGCGCGAAGAAGTCGGGGCGCGGCCGCATTGTGGTCATCGAGATCGCGGCCCGAGCCACGTCGCGCTGAGCGCTACACGCGGCACGCGGCACGTCGAACGGGCTCCGCTACGCTGAGCCCGACCTCGCCTCCCTCGCCTCGGCCTGGCGCTCAATCTCGAGGAGCACGTCGAAGACGTAGGCGACGTCCATGCGCTCTCCGTCCCCGCCTATGGAGCCGGTGGGGTCAGATATGAGACCGCCCAAGAGCCCGCTCGGGCGAGGCGCCTCGATAACTTGGACAGGCCCAGGCTGCCGCTCGAGGATGTCGGAGAAACTCCGGCCATCAGGGCCGGTGGCGACGAGGTCCCCTGTGGGGTCTCCACGTAGGCGCCATCCTCCTTCGTGGACGAGGCGGTGATGCCCGGAACATAGAAGGGCGAGGTTGGACAGGTCGCTTCGACCGCCTTGGTGCCAGGGGACGATGTGGTGCGCGTGCAGGTAGCGCCTCGCGTCACAGCCAGGGAAGCGGCAGGTCGCCTTGTCGCGGGCATCAAGGGCACGGCGCTGAGCCGCCGAGGGGAGCCTTCTCGTACGTCCGAGATCCAATCTGCTCGAGCCGAGCCCGCACGTGCCGAGTAGACTCGGATCCTTGACGAGGGATACCTCCGCCTCGCAGCAGAGCCTCTCCGCTGTCTTCGCACAGACGGCCAGACCGTCCACGTCACAGCGGGCATCCCCGCCCGGGGGATCTCCGGCGAGCACCCTGGCATCCACGTGGAGCTCCACCCGGGCCGGGTGCGCCCCAGGGCGCCCCGGATTCGCAAGTGCGGCCGCTGCCATGGCCACCAGGGCATCGGCCCGGCTCGCCTCGTAGGAGGGATGGCGCTCTGCAAGGTGGTCTGCCAGTTCCCTCGCTCCCCGAGAGGGTCCTTCCTCGCTCTGATGCGCGTCCGCGGACGCGTCCTCGGCATTGTTCTCCTCCGGCCATGGCTCAGGCTCGCCGCCAGGCTCGCTGGCTGTGTGCGCGTCCGCGGACGCGTCCTCGCGCTGGTCTTCGGTCTGGAAGGCCTCGATGGCCCGGATCACCACGGCTGCCTCCTCGGGGCAAAGGCGTGCCCGGAGGAGGACCGAGCCGTCTTCCTCAGCGTGCCAGTTGAGGTAGCGCCATTTGTGAGCCGAGACGGCGTCCTCGTTGGTGATCCTCCGCCTTGTCCTGGCCAGGATATCGAGCTGGGCGGCTGTGGCGTGGCGGGCCAAGGTGACGAAGTCGGCCTCGCTCGAGGCGGTGGCGAACGAGGACAGGGCACGCGCCTTGGAGTACGAGAGCTCCCCGGCATGCAGGCACGCGGAGATGACCGGCAACTCGCGAAGCGCCCTTGCCACGCGGACCTGCTCTCTCGCGGTGGAAAGGCTGACCCCGGTCCGCCAGGAAACCCAGTGCGCCATCGACCGGCACCCCCATGATCCGATCACCTCGCGCCGGTCGAGCTCGTCTATGAGGCCGAGGAGCCTGGCAGTGGCACCTGCCAGGCGGGAAGCGAGCTCCACAACCTCGGCCTCTATCTCCTCGGTCGCAAGGGCGCTGTAGTCGGGAACTGAGCCGGCAGACGGCATGCTCGGGCCGGAGCTATCGAGGCCGGCTTGCTGATCTGGGGCACCGGAGAAGCCATCGTACATGTGTACGATACTATTTGGGCGGTGTAATGCCCCGGCCTCTAGGAGGGCCGGCGTAGTTCGTCAACTGGTGGCAATGCCGGTGGACAGAAACCGGCTTCCAAGAGGCCCAGCGGACCTCAGGCCACCACCAGGGTCCCGACGTCCTCGCCGGCCAGCGCGCGGGTGAGCTGGCCGGGCACGGTCCCGTTCACTATCTGGACACGCCGTACGTGTACCGCCCGGCGCATGAACTCGAGCACTGGACGCTCGACCACGAGGTCGGGTATGCCCGAGTCGAGGAGCTCGTCGACGGTGATGTACGGGACAAAGGTCGCTGCGGGGTTGCGCTTGGGGTCGTCAGTGTAGAGGCCGTCCTCGTCTTTCACGTAGATCATGGACGCTACGCCGAACACTTCTGCCACCAGGTAGCAGCCGGTGTCCGTGCGATGCGGTGGGATCTGCCCCACGTCGGGGTTGTGCTCCCAGAAGGTGTACGGAGGCATCCCCGGGAAGATCACGGCGTGACGCTCCGCCAGGTAGAGCGGAAGGTGGCCGAACTCGTTCGGCAGCACCAGCGGAATACCATCCTGCGCGAGCAAGAAGGCGAGGATGCGGGCGTTCTGGAGCGCGACTCCGGTCCCGAGGGTGGTGAGCACCCCGGTCGGCATCCCGAGGTCCACACCCACGCTATAGGCATGGCGCGCCCTGGTCCCGGCACCCGTGCCGATGATCAGGTGATTGTCGGCGAGCGCGGCGCGTACCTCGTCGAGGACAGGGAACACTGCCCTCCGCCCACGGTCGATCATGCTCTGGCCACCGATCTTCACGACATGCGCGTGCGGGAGCAGGGCCGTCGCCGGGGCTCTGGCAGTCTCGGCGAGGAGCTCCACGTCCGAGAGGGCACCGGTCACCAGGCGGCTCGCGAGCCCCGGCGCGCGCTCGTCGAGCATTGGCGACTCGTTGGTCATGCCACAGCGTCGCGTCCTAGAACCCGGCGCGTCCATTCCCCAGGAGGATCGATCTCCAGAAGGATCGATCTCCGGGAGGATCGGCTCAGAGCCCCGCCGGAGCGCTGGCCGCTCTGAGCGGCCTGAGCGCACCCGCCCAGCGCACCAGCTCGTCTAGCAAGGTGGTCATGGCCTCGTCCATCACCTCATTCGCCCTGAGCACGCCATCTTCGAGGAGCTGCTGCACGAAAGGGATGCTCACTGCCTCGGGCAGGGCTACCAGCTTCAGCGTGGTGACCACCTGCTTCAGCATCTGGACGCCTCTCGTGCCGGCCGACACGCCGCCGTAGCTGACAAAGCCAACCGGCTTGTACGTCCACTCGTGGTACAGGTAGTCGAGCGCGTTGACGATTGCAGGCGCGCATCCGTAGTTGTACTCCGGCACCACGAACACGAAGGCGTCCGCTCTGGACACGGTCGCGCTCCATGCCTTGGTGTGCTCCTTCGTGTACTGGGCAAGGCGCGGATGGTTCGGCTCGTCCATCATCGGGAGCCCCACCTTCAACAGGTCTACCAGCTCTACCTCGAATGCTCCGTGCGCCCTGGCGTGCTCAGAGGCCCACCGCCCCACGGGCATGCCGATCCGCCCGGGCCGGGTGCTCGCAATCACAACTTGCAGCAGCGGCCGCTCGGCGGTAGCGCCAGAGGCTCCGGGTTCTCCGTCAGGTGTCGGCGATGTCATGCTACCTCCATTGTTTGCACACACAAGTTTACTGCAGGATTGGGCATGTACGATAGCGGATAGCCTTCCGGCATGACAGCCGGCACGCCTCCACAGGGCGGAGCTGACGTGGTTACTCGAGGCGGGCTCCGACTTCCGGCCGCGGCGCTCCGCTGGCGCTTCTCCCGAAGCAGCGGACCCGGGGGCCAGCACGTGAACACCGCGGACACCAGGGCCGAGCTGGTCTGCGACCTCCGCCTGCTCACCGGCAAGCCGCGCGAGGTCGAGCTCGTCCGCTCGAGGCTCGGCGAGCACATCCGGGTCGTGTCCTCGGCAGAGCGCTCCCAGCTCGCCAACCGGCAGAGGGCATTGGCGCGCCTGGCCGAGCGGCTGGACGCTGCCTCCGCGGTAGCCAACCCACGGCGCCCCACGAGACCGCCCCGCGGTGCAACCGAGGCCCGGCTGGCGGGCAAGCACGCGACCTCACGTCGCAAGGCGGATCGGCAACGCCCGACTCCGGGCGACCTGGTTTAGAAGCTGGTTTAGAAGCTGGTTTAGAAGCTCAGCGACTCGCAAGTGTTACATGCGGGCGTTCGGGAAATGCGCAAGTACCACTTGCGATAATGCCGAAGCCTCACTATGGTTCGGAGATGCGAGGTATCGGTGGCTCAGCGGCATCCGGCACCCACCTGGCACTGCCTGGCGCACTGGCGAAACCCCGCGCACTGGCGCTGGGGCTGGCACTTGGGCTGGCGCTGACAGCTTGCTCCTCCTCCGCTAAGAGCGTTCCCCAGCCGAAGGCGTCGGGCGTGCCCTCGGCTGGCTCTTCCTCCCACGCAAGGCCAAGGGCCGGCACGGCAGACGTGGCCTTCGCCGGGTCGCTGCTCGCAGTGGACAACGAGGTGGTGGGCCCGGGCTTCGAGCGGGCTACCGGCTACGCCTATACAGGGCGCGGCGGCGGCTCCATAGGCCTCGCCCACGAGATCGCCGCTGGCGAGATCACCCCTGGCGTGTTCGAGAGCGTCGGAGCTGCGCCAATCGCCGTTCTGGAGCCGAAGTTCACACGCTGGTACGTGCAGCTTGCGGCTAGCCCCCTCGTCCTCGCCTACTCGCCGAGCTCGCCTTATGCAGCCACCTTCGAGGCGGTGGCCGCCGGCAAGAAGCCGCTAGAGGCGCTCTTCAGCGCCATGGCTACACCGGGCTTCCGCCTCGGCAGGACCAACCCGGCGACCGACCCCCAGGGCCAGGCGTTCGTGATGATGCTCGAGCTCGCTCAGGCGAGCCTCCACCTCCCGGCCGGCACGCTGGAGAAGATCATCGGGAAGGGTGTCCTGCACGGCACGGGCGGGCGCCAGAGCCAGATATTCTCCGAGACGGCTCTCGACGCCCACCTCGAGGCCGGCCAGCTCGACGCAGCGAGCGCCTTCCTCTCCCAGGCGGTCCAGCTCCACCTCCACTACGTCACGCTGCCGGCATCCATCGACCTCGGTAACCCCGCTGACGCGTCGAGCTACGCCAGGGCGAGCCTCGTGGTCCCGGGCTCCACCCCCGGCACCACTACGACCGTCCACGGCGCCCCCCTGGTGATCGACGCGACCACCCTCGAGGATCCCTCGGAGAGCGCCGCGAGCAGCCAGGCGGCCGCTGCCTTCGTCGCCTACCTGGCCTCCCCCGCCGGGAGGGCCGCCTACCAGAAGGAGGGCTTCACTCTCCTGCCGGAGAAGATCAGCGGGCCCGCCTCCGCAGCCCCCCCTGCCGTCCGCCGGGCCGTCAGCCGCGCCGCCAGCCGCGCCACCAGCTGAGATGTCTTCGCGGGTGGACCGGCCGGCTCCGAGGCTCGTGCTCACCCGCCCGATAAGACTTTCCGCTGTCGCAGCGATCGCCGCCGGGGTCGTGGTGTGGCTTGCCCTGCTCGGTCCCCTCGGCGCGCTCCTCGCCCACATCTCCCCGGCGGCCACGCGCGCCTCCCTCGGTGCTCCGGGGGCGCTCTCGCCATTGTTCGTGTCCCTGGAGGCGAGCGCGCTCGCGCTCGGCGTGCTCGTTGTGGCAGGTACCCCCCTCGCATGGTTGATGGCCCGCGACCGCCTCCCGGCTCCGAGGCTCTTCGAGGCGGGCGTTCTCGTGCCCCTCCTCATGCCCCCGCTCGTGATCGGCCTGCTGCTCGTGTTCATGGTCGGGCCTGCCACCCCCCTGGGCGGCGCTCTCGCGCACCTCCACCTTTCCGCGTCCAACACGTTCTTCGCCCTGGTCGTCGCCGAGGTCTACGAGTCGGCCCCCTACTACGTCCTCGGCGCCCAGTCTGCCTTCGCCGCAGTGGGCACCGAGCTCGAGGAGAACGCCGCGCTCTTGGGCGACAGCCGCGCTCGGAGCTTCAGGCGGGTAACCCTGCCGCTCGCGGCCCCAGGGCTCGCCATGTCGCTCGCCACCGCCTGGGCACGCGCCATGGGCGCCTTCGGAGCAGTCATCGTGATCGCCTACCACCCCTACGGCCTCCCGATGCAGATATGGGTGAGCCTGCAGGAGAGCGGTCTCGCCTCTGCGCTGCCGTTCGCGCTGTTGCTGATCGTGGTCGCGCTCCCCCTGCCGCTCGTTGCGTACCTCTGGAGCGCGAGGGCGCGATCGGCGAGAATCGAAGCACGGCACCTCGCAGTTCCATGAGCCACAGCACAGCCGGCACAGCCGGCGCAGGGGACACCGCCGGCGGGCTGTCGGCGAGCATCGTCGTGCGGCGGCGCTCCTTCGACGTCCGGGCGGCCTTCGACGTGCCTGCCGGCGGGCGCTTCGCGCTCTTCGGCCCCTCGGGATCGGGGAAGACCACCATGCTCGAAGCGATCGCGGGGACCGTTCCGATCGAGAGCGGGCGGATTTCCCTCGCAGGGCGCGTGCTGAGCGAACGCGGCGGATCCGAGCTGCCCCTCGCCGAGCGACGGGTAGGGCTGCTCCGCCAGAGTCCCGGCCTCTTCCCTCACATGAGCGTCGCAGCCAACATCGGCTACTCGCTTCGCTCCAGGGGAGCCGACACGCGCGCGAAGGTGGCCGAGCTCGCGTCTCGCCTCGGCATAGAGGGGCTCCTCGGTGCGCGCCCCGCCGCCCTCTCCGGCGGCCAGCGCCAGCGCGTCGCCATCGCTCGCCTGCTCGCGAGCAGCTTCGAGGTGCTGCTCCTCGACGAGCCCTTCACAGGCCTCGACGCAGCCCTTCGCCGCGAGCTCGCAGGCGTGCTGGAGGAGGCGGCGGCACTCAGGGATGCGCCGGCTCTCCTGGTGACCCACGACCTCGCGGAGGCCCAGTCCTTCGCGGAGCGCATCGGCGTGATCGACGCGGGACGCCTCCTACAGGTGGGAGAGAGCAGGGAGCTGGTGCGCCGTCCCGCGAGCACGCGGGTCGCGAGCCTGCTCGGCTACGTCGCCTTCCTTCCGGCCGACGCGCTCGCCTGCCGGCCACCGGGTGCCACCCCCGAGGGGACACTTCGAGGCAGATCGGTCGGCATCCACCCCGACGCGCTCTACATGGCGGCAGGTCCTCCAGCCACAAGGGCGCCGCACGCAGAGCCGTCGACGATCGTCGAAGGCGTGGTCACCGGCGTTCGCCCCCGCGGGCCCGCTCTCCACGTCGAGGTTCTCCTGGGGGCTCGCGCCCCACGCTCTTCCAGCAGGGACGGGGTCGTCGTGGCAACGCCAGTGCCGCCAGGGTTGGCCGTCCCCGAGCCGGGGTCCACGGTCGCTCTCGAGCTCCGCGACCCTCCCTCGTTCGACTCGAGCGGCCACGCGGCCGGGTGAGCCTCCGGCCCAGCGCTGGGATGGCCGCCGCGCTGGCAACAAGCTCGCCGCCCGATCAGGGGGCTAGGGCCTGGACCGGTATGACCTGGACACCGTCGTCTCGCGTGTAGCCGTAGCGGGTGGGCACGACCACGGCGAGGAACGCCGGCTCGCCACTTTGTCGAGTGTCGATTCGCTCGACGAACCTTTTCAGGTTGGTCGCCGCTTCCTCGACGTAGGTGATACCGAGCTTCACCTCGATCGCGCCCCAACGGATACCGCCATCGATGATGACGTCGACTTCGCCGATGTTGTCACGGTAGTGCAGCACGCTCCCGCCGTTGTGTTGTGCGTAGACGCGCAGGTCGCGCACGACGAGGCTCTCGAAGAGAAAGCCGAGGTAGGTGAGGTCTCGCAATAGTCTTTCCGGGGTTGCCTGGAGGGCTGCGGCCGCGAGGCTCGGATCGCAGAAGTGGCGCTTGGGCGCAGAGCGCAGCCGGGCCCGTGACCGTAGTCGAGGTGCCCACGCGGGCTGGTTTTCGACGACCATGAGGCGCTCCAGGGCTGCGAGGTAGGCGCGTGCGGTGTCTTCGTCGACCGATCCCGACCCGCCGGTATCGCGAGCGATCGTCGTTATGGAGACCTCGGTGCCGACGTTGCGTGCGAGAGATCGCAGGACGGCCCAGACCTTCTGGGGATCGCGGGAGACGCCGTCGACACGGCGAATGTCGGTGCGGGCGATGGAGTCGAGGTAGCCGTCGAGGAGCCGCTGGGCATGGGTGGCGCTGCTTCCAAGGAGGGCGGGCCATCCCCCTACACAGATGACCTCGACGAGGTCGGAGATCGTGAGCTCCGCAGCATCGGTGCGCGTTCGTTCACCGTCGAGGAGCCTGCCGAGGGAGACGGTTCCGGAGGATTGCCCGAGCTCGAATAGGCTCATCGGCCGCATCCGCAACCGAGAGAAACGGCCGGCGCCGGTGTGCCGAGTGGCGTCGTCGGCTGGCACGGCCGAGCCAGTCAGGATGAACGGCCCCTCGTGTGCGTCGACGGCCCTACGGACGTGGTTCCAGATGGCCGGGACCTCCTGCCACTCGTCGATGAGACGTGGCTTGTGGCCGGCTAGGACGAGCGAGGGATCGATGGCGGCAGCGGCTCTGGCCTCTTGGTCGACATCGAGGAGCGCCCTGCTCCTGGCCTGCTGGCTAGCCGTCTCGGTCTTGCCGACGCCCTTGGCGCCCTCGATCAGAACTGCCATCTGCCCGAGGAGTGCCTCGCTGAGCTCGGCGTCTACCACGCGTGGCACGTAGTTAGGCCTCTGGGCCACGACTAGGACATTATCAGCTATTCGGTGATCTGCAACACTTTGAGCCGGTAAGTTGCAATAGCTAGGTTCGGTGGTTTGTAAGCATTCTGATCGGTGACCTGCAAGACGGGCCGCTCACGACCCTCGTTCGACGCGAGCGGCCACGCGGCCGGGTGAGCCTCCGGGCCCAGCACCGTCCGTGTCGATCCGGCGAGGCTGCCTCAGTCGATGGACGCCAGCACGACGCCGCGGGTGGCCGCCTCGTCGCCCACCTCAGGCGCACCGAGATCGCGCCCGAGCGCTACCGCCA
>JAJYXW010000133.1 GCA_021801525.1 Actinomycetes bacterium | reverse complement strand
GGACGGGCCTGCAGAACATCGTCTTCAACAACGTCGTGAGCTCATCTGCATCGACAGGTACGTCGGCAAACGACTCGGCCTCCATCTCCTCGAACGACGCGCCGACAGCAATCGCGACCGACTATGCACGCATCGGCGAAGGGCCCGCTCCGAACCTGTCGGTCACGGCATCTGCACCGTCCTCGGAAGCCCCAGGGACCACCTATAGCCTAAGCCGAACTTACGTCCCCGGACCCTGCAGATAGCCCCTCCCAGCAGCCTTGATGGAGTATTCTGACCCGATAATGTAGACACTAAGAAGCTTGACATTCCGCCACGGGACCGATAGAATGTTCCTATGTCTAGGCGTGGTGGTGCAATGCACGTGGCGACGACTCGTCGTCACTATGTCGGCAAGGACGGCACCGAGCGACACTACGAGACCCACCTGCTGCGCCGCTCGCTGCGCGACGGCACCAAGGTCCGCAACGAGACTCTGGCCAACCTCTCGCACCTCCCAGAAGAGATCATCGACGCGATCCGTGCCGGACTGGCCGGCAAGACGCTCGTGGTGGCCGGTGAGGGGTTCGAGCTCACCCGTGCACTTCCCCACGGACATGTGGCCGCGGTGGCAACGATGGCCAAGACTCTCGGGCTCCGTGACCTCTTGGGCCCAGCGTGCAAAGAGCGCGACATCGCCTACGCGCTCGTCCTCGCCCGGGTGGTCCACCCCCGCCCGAAGTTGGCCACGACCAAGTGGTGGGGCGACACGACGCTCGCCAGTGACCTCGGAATAGAAGACGTGGGGACCGACGAGGTCTACGCGGCGATGGACTGGTTGGTCGAGCGCCAGGGGGCGATCGAGACCGTGCTCGCCCGCCGGCACTTGGAAAAGGCGGCCAACCCCTCGGCCCTCGCCTACTTCGACCTGTCGAGCTCGTGGGTGGAAGGAACCCATAACGAGCTGGCGGCTCGTGGGTACTCGCGTGACAAGAAGCGCGGCCTGGCCCAGATCGAGTACGGACTCTTGACCGACAAAGACGGTCGCCCCGTCGCTGTCGAGGTGTTCCCCGGCAACACTGCAGACCCAAGCGCGTTCATCTCGATCGTCGACACCATCCGCACCCGCTTTCATCTCGACCGCCTGGTCATGGTGGGAGACCGCGGGATGATCACCTCTGCCCGGATCACAGCACTGCGCGAGGTGGGCGACCTCGGGTGGCTGACGTGCCTGCGCGCCCCCCAGATCGCAGCCTTGGCCAGAGGCGACGGCCCCTTGCAGCTCTCACTGTTCGACGAAGCGGACCTGGCGGAGTTCACCCACCCCGACTATCCAGGAGAGCGCCTCGTCGCGTGCCGCAACCCGCTGCTGGCCGAAGAGCGAAGGCGTAAGCGGGCAGAGCTCCTGGCCGCCACCGAAGAGGCACTCCTCCCGATCATCACCGCCGTCGAACAAGGTCGCCTGGTCGGAGCAGAGAAGATCGGATTGCGTCTCGGCAAGGTGATCAACAAGCGCAAGATGGCCAAGCACTTCGAGGTCAGCATCACCGACACCACCCTCGCCGTCACGAGGAAACAGGCGTCCATCGACCGAGAGGCCGCACTCGACGGGATCTATGTGCTGCGTACCACGATCGGCAATGCTCAGCTCGACGCCCCCGGCGTGGTGAGCGCCTACAAGGATCTCTCCCACGTAGAACGGGACTTCCGCCACATCAAGGTTGACGACATCGACCTGCGTCCCATCCATCACCGCCTCGAAGCCCGGGTGCGCGCCCACGTGCTCATCTGCATGCTGGCCGCCTACGTGGTCTGGCACCTGCGCGAGGCACTCGCCCCCCTCACCTTTGCCGACGAGGCTCCACCGGCGAGGAACAACCCGGTGGCACCGGCTGTCGCTTCTCTTGGAGCGAGGGCCAAGGCCGCCACAAAGCGTAACGCCGCTGGCGACGACGTACGCGGGTTCCGTGAGCTCCTCGACCACTTGGGCACCCTCACCCGCAACACCATGAAGGTCACGACCGGGACCACCAGCGAGTTCCAGATGCTCGCCACTCCCACTCCGATCCAGCGCCAGGTGTTCGAACTGCTCGGCACCCCGGTGCCTCTCCGGCTCTCGTAGCCAGAACAATCCAGCAACCCCGTTCGTTTCCCCTGGTGGGGACAGGATCAGCTACCCGCGGGGACGTAAGTTCGGCCTAAGGGGACCCGCTGGGCCCCCAGGAGACGTCGAGCGCGAGGGTTAGGCAGCGCACGCCGCCGCCAGCCGGTAGCAAACCACACCGTCAGCGGGGTGCGGGGTGCGGGTCTTGTCGAATATGGTGCCCGTTGTCGCGGACACCTTCCGTTCGCATCAGCCGCAAGAACAACGACGTTGGCTCGTGCTACTTGTTCTGGACGTCGCCAGGTGGCCCCAGCATCCCAAATGTCTCGATCACTCGAGCGTGAATCGCCGCTGCAAATGCGTTGAAGGACATTGTCTGATCGATGTATCCAACCGAAGCTGTGGCGTGGTCGGAGGATGCGAGGCATACCGCGTCTAGGTCCCCTTCCAGGCGCAGCCGCACGAATGCAATTCGGTAGCGTTCGAGGTAGCTCGCTTGGTGAAATGCCGGGTCGGGAGGGAAGTCGCCGTTGGTGCGAGTGCGCCGGGGCGCCCTGCTGTCTTCGTGGTCCTCGAGGAGCATCAAGTACCCAAACCAAGGACGTATGGGGCCGAGCAGGTGCTCGCGGGCCGCCCGCAAGATGTCGAGACTCTGGCCGGCCATCTCCTCGATCCGATTGTTCTGGTTGTTACCGAACGACCCGACCTGAGACTTCAGCTCGATGATCGCAACGACGCTGCCCCGATACGGGACGACGAGATCCCAGTTCTTCGACCCTCGGTAGTAGCCGGGGAGGATGTAGCGACTTGCTGCGATGGGGGCCAGCCCGGCATCGGCGAACACTCCGCGCACGAGAGCCGCCACGAGGTTCAGGTGCTGACCACCTGTAACGGCGCCGCGAGTCCCAGCGTCGGCGACCCCCCGGGACTCCTGGTCGGCTGCCTGCTGATCGCGCATCATCCAGTAGCTGCTGACAGCCCTGCGGAACCGCTCTTCGTAGTCAGGAATGCGGTCGCCCGTCATCGGACCACTGACATCGCCTCTTGTGGAAGCCCGTAGATAGCCAATGCGACGCCCGTGGCTTTCTCGACATCGCGGGCCTCGAAGGCCTGGGTGAGAGCAGCCCGATGCGGCTTCGTGATGGCGTCAAGCCTCGGCACGCAGATCCGGCGCATGTACTGCGCCTGGAAGCGTAGGGTGCCACCGCGCATCTTCACGGCGTAGGTGCGCACGAACAGGTCAGCGACCCTGGAGAGCAACAGCCCGCCAAGCACATCAAGCGGCCAAACGTCGGAGACGACGTAGTACAGGTTGTGGTGCGGGTAGCAGATGCCGTGCTCGTAGATGGGTTCCATCGCCAGCTTCATGTCCGGAAAGAGCAGCTTCGGCCGGCAAGTCAGAGAGTGGTCGACTCGGTCGATCGTCCGGTACCAGTCCCGTGGGCGACGCTCTACGATGTGGCGCTGGCGAAGCCGGGCCTCCTGAGCCTCGAAGTAGCTCCGCAGCCGGGGATACTGGTCGAGATCGACGAGCCCCCTACCCGGGCCGTTGTGCCAGGGGTCGACAAGGAAGTGCCCGGACCAATCGAAGTGACCTGTCTTCGTGTCGCGTACCACTGCTAGTGGCAACAAGCGCTCGGCTTCAACAAGGTCTGCGTCGCTCGTGACGAACACGCCGTCGGCGCCGGTAGCCACCCCGATGCCGACTCGGGTGCCGGTATCCGGGTCCTCTAACCGGGGGAACCGGCTTTCAAGGTCGGCGATCAGCGCCAGGCGGTCTGGGCTGCCGGCCGGCCACGCTTCTGGGCCCTTGTGCCAATGGGGTAGCTCCGCTACTTGGAACGCTGCGGCGTGCTTCGTTCGGTGCTGGCGTCCCCTCGCCCAGCGGAGTAGCTGGCGTGCCTCGCCGGGACCGAACTCGGACGTCGTGTCGGCCAGGATGGCTGGTCCCTGATCCCTTCTGCGGATGACACTTATAGCGGGGTAGGCGCTCACCGCCTCCTCGAAGGCGTCCACGTCGTGCATGACGACGGTCACGTCGACCGAGAAATGGTCTCCGACGAAGGAGCGGAGCGCCCGGCCGTATGCGTTGTGCATCCACCGATCGGCGCAAATGAAGGCCAGGGTACCCTCACGCTTCAGTGCCCGTAGGCCCATCTCGTAGAAGCCGACGAACAGATCCGCCCGCCCGCTCATCGTCGGGCATGCACGCCGGTAGGCGGCGCTCCGGGTGTCAGACACCTCCTCAAGGCGCACGTAAGGCGGATTTCCAAGGACAAAGTCGGCTGTGCCCCCTACATCCCGTCCAAGGAGGAAATCCTCGGCATGCACCCAGCCTTCACTCAGGCGGCACACCGCACCCTCGTCCCACCCATCGTCGATCAGGGTCTTAGCAATAGTGCTGCGAGCGATGGCGACATTCTCGGCCATCAGATCGACTGCGTAAATCGCCTCGGCGGCATCTTCGATCGGCCTTCCGTGGACCCGGCATGACTTCACGAGCCGAGCTGCCATCGGGGCGAGGAAGGCTCCAGCGCCACAGGCCGGCTCGATCGCTCGCATCGCGGCCAGGTCCCGGTCGGGCGTGTAACCGGCAAGGTCGAGAATGAGATCCACGACCCAGCGGCGGGTGAACACCTCGCCGTGGCTGATGGCCCCATCGTCCGGCAGCATCAGCTGCGTCGGAAGCCAAGTGCTCGGAATCAGGGCCGGCTGGTCAACGAGGATCGACACAGGGTCCATCGTAGGGCCAGGGTGTAACTCCGAGGGCGATCTGCCGCGCCGCCAGCCGCTCACGGCGCCCGGGAACTGCCACCCTGCCTCGCCGTCGGCCGGCCCCAACTGCCTTGACGAGCACGAGCCCCTGGTCAGGGAGCTTGAGCCAGTGGGGTACCAAGATGGAGACCCCCCTCCGTCGAATTCCGGAGCGCCTCCCAGTGGTTCGCCGGTTCCCCGCCAGGCGACCACACACCTTCATGATGCTGCCCAGGCTGTGCCTGTTGGTTTCCATGGTGCTCGGCGTCGCGATCTGGGTTTTCGACGAGGCACTCGGCAGGATCCTGACCGGCCAAGGCACGGGCCCCAATAACGGGCTTCTCTGGGCGCTTATCGCTTGCTGCGTCTGGCAGATCATCCCGCGCGCCACGGTATCGGAACGCTCGATCGCCGAACCGACAGTCCGTTGTCCAAGCGGATTGCGGGACTCAACGTGGCGTAGCCGTTGTGGTCCTGCCGGCATCGGCCTCGACTCGGGCGGTCAGGGCCTACGTCAGCGCCGGAGCGGCACCAGCCTGATCAGTTTCGCGAGGTCCTGTACCGCTGGGCATGGTTACCTGAGTCGCCGGCGGGGTGGCTGCTCAGGGGTGTATCGAGCGCGAGGGTTAGGCAGCGCACGCCGCCGCCGGCCTTCTGGAACTCACCCACCGGCGTGACAGCCACCTCGAAGCCGGCCTTCTCGAGCAACCGCCCGAGGCGGGGGCTGCACGCGGGCATCACGACTACCCTCCCGACCACGACCGAGTTGGCACAAAAGGACGCTGCCTCGTCCTCCTCGAGCCATACCGGCTCGGGCACGAGCGCCTCCACCACCTTGCAGCCGTAGCGGTCGAGCCCCTGCGGGGCGACCAGCGCGTGTTGGCCGTCCAGCGGGCAGAACACGAGGTCGACGTGGTAGTACCGCTCGTCCACGAGCTCGACCGAGCGGACCGGTGCGCCGAGCAGCTCCGATATCGCCGCGTGCGCCGAGATCGACGAGCGCATCTTGTACCCCGCCAGCATCACCGGGCCGGGCGCCGGGCTCGTGGCCACGCCGGAGGCCTGGAAGGGGAGAGCGTCACCCGCTCCTTCGAAAGGCTCATCACCCGGCAGCTCGGCGACCTCGAAGCCGTTCTCGGCAAACCAGGCCGTGTCGTGCGCGCTCTCGCCCTGGCGCTCCGGATGGCGGAAGCGGCTCGGCACGAAGCGCTTAGGACCGCCGGCAGCGCAGTCCACGAGGCCTGCGTTCGCGCAAAAGACCAGGTCCGGCAACCCCTCGACCGGGCACAGGCGCTCCACCTGCGCCCCGGCCTCCTCGAGCGTCGACACGAGTGCCTGGTGCTCGGACATGGCGCGCTCGGGATCGGGGCGGACCTCCACGTGCATGTACGGGTTGATCTCGTATGCAACAGTGAAGTGCTCCGGCGAGCACACGAGGTAGCGCCGCCCCCAGGCGAGGGGCCTCGCTCCGTCCTCGCTCACGTGGGACTCGGCACGGGAAGCGCTCCGACGGCCGCTGCCAGCTCGCTCACGAACAGGCCGACGTCGGTGACGATACCCATCGCCTGATGGCTGCCGCGGTCCGCGAGCTTGGTCACGACCGCCTGGTTGATGTCGACGCAGAAGGTCTCCACGCCGGCGGGGAGCAGGTTGCCGGTCGCTATCGCATGAAGGGTCGAAGCGAGCATGATCGCCACGCCCACCCCGGCAACCTGCTCGCGCATCGCGTCGGCGGCCTGAAGAGTGTCGGTCACAACGTCGGGTATCGGTCCGTCGTCGCGGATCGACCCGGCGAGCACGAAGGGCACCCCCGCCTTCACGCACTCGTAGAGGACCCCTGAGGCGAGCCAGCCGGCTTGCACGGCTGCTTCGATGGAGCCGTACCGGCGGAGCTCGTTTATCACCCGTAGGTGGTTAGCGTGCCCGTGCTCCGCAGGCCTGCCGCCCGCCAGGGGCACGCCGAGCGAGGTCCCGAGCACGGCAGACTCCACGTCGTGGGTGGCGAAGCCGTTGCCGGCGAAGAGAACCTGCACCCACCCGTCGCGCACCAAGCCAGCAAGAGCCGGCGCCGCGCCAGTGTGGACGACCGCAGGACCCGCGACCACGAGAACCCGGTCTGCTCCCCGGTCTGCTCCCCGGTCTGCTCCCCCGCCTGGGCTCCGGTCTTCTTGGCGCCCGCTCCGGCGTTCCCGCCGGGATCGCGCCGAGCGAAGCGCTCCTGCCACGCGCTCTACGCTCAGGGCCTTCGGCTTCTCGGAGGACACGTCCGAGGTCATGAAGCCGAAGCTTCCGCCACCCGTAAGGCTTCCGAGCTCGCCTTCGTCTCCGTCTTCGTCCTCGTCTTCGTCATTGCCGGCACCGGCACCGGCCCCGCAACCCCGCGGCGTCGGCCGGTCCACCCTCACCCCACCCGAGCCCACTACCACCATGTCGCCGCGGCGCACCCTGTGCATGGGCACGGTGCGCGCAGACGCGGCTGCGCCCTCGGAGTCAGGCTCCACCACGACGGCGCAGTCCATCTCGGGACTCTCCACGCTCGTCCAGCGGCCACCCAGCCGAACACGGGTCGGCAGGTTCGTCGTCGCGTAGAAGCCCTCCGGCAGCACCCCGTCGCGCTCCGCGGGAACCAATAGCGCGTCGGCAGCGTCCTCACGGTTCGCTCCGTGCACGTGCAGCGAGGCGAACAGCGCCTCGAGCGACTCCTCACTAGATGCGGTCACCTCGATCCGCACGTGGCTCGGGTCGCGCCTGGTGGTGCCGATCTCCATCTCCAGGATCCGGTAGGTCGCGCCCGAATCGACGACGAGATCGAGCACCTTGGCCAGCACGAGCGAGTCGACCACGTGCCCGTCGAGCCGGAGGACCTCACTGGCGCTCATCGGCCCCCACCTCGCACTCCGCCACCTCCCACTCCGCCACCTCTCACTCGACCGTCTCGCGCTCCGCTGGCCGAAGGCGCCTGTGAAGCCGGCGCGAACCCCTGGCGGACCGTGTTCTCGGCCACGACCTGCGGGTCGCTGAACTGCAGCAGGTAGTCAGGCCCACCCGCCTTGGAGCCCACCCCTGACATGCGGTTCCCGCCGAATGGTTGGCGGCCGACCACTGCGCCGGTGATGGCGCGGTTCACGTAGACGTTCCCCGCGTGGAGGCGCGACACCACATGGGCTGCCTTTCTGGCAGAGCGGGTGAACACCCCGGCCGTGAGCGCGTAGTCGCTCGACTCGGCCAGCTCCACCGCGGCGTCGAGGTCGGGGACGCTGAAGGTGGCGAGGACGGGGCCGAAGAGCTCGTCGGTCGCAAGCCGCGAACCGGGGTCCACCCGGGCGACGACCGCGGGTCCTACGAAGTACCCAGCGGATGGGACGTCACGGCGAGCGAGCAGCACCTCGCCGGCATCTCCTGCCCGCTCCAGCGCTTCGGCTATCCGGCCCTTCGCCTCGGAGTCGATCACCGGACCGACCTGGCTCTCTGGCAGGTAGGGGGGTGCAACCAGGAGAGAGCGAGCAGCCTCTACCACCCTGGCGACTACGGCGTCATGGACGCGTTCCGTGCAGATGAGCCGGCTCGCCGCCGAGCAGCGCTGGCCTGCAAAGCCGAACGCCGACGATATGACCGCAGGCACCACCTCGTCGGGGTCGGCATCCGAGTCGACGATCACAGCGTTCTTGCCGCCCAGCTCGGCCACCACCCGAGGGATCGAGCGCCGGCGGGGATCACGGCGCGCTGCAGCCTCGATGATGCCGAGACCCACCTCCCTCGACCCGGTGAACGCGATCACGTCCACTCCGGGGTCAGCCACGAGATGCGCGCCGGCCTCCTCTCCCGTGCCTGGGACCAGCCCGAGCACTCCTCGGGGAAGTCCCGCCGCGTCGAAGGCCGCCACGAGCTCCGCTGCCACCCCAGGAGACTGCTCCGCGGGCTTGAGCACGACCGCGTTGCCGGTGACGAGTGCAGCAGCGACCATACCGGTGGCGATAGCAAGCGGGAAGTTCCACGGTGCGATCACCGCGCAGACCCCCCTCGGCAGGTACCCGAGGCGGTTGTCCTCACCTGGTGGGGAGCTCACCTCACCACCGCCGGCGAGCACCAGCATCCGGCGGGAGTAGTACTCCAGGTAGTCGATCGCCTCGCAGACGTCCGCGTCCGCGTCCGCCCAGCCCTTGCCCACCTCGCGGACCTCGAGGGCGGCGATCTCCAAGCGCCGGGCCCGGAGGTGCTCGGCGGCCCGGACCATGACCGCGACCCGTTCCCCGGGTGTAATGCACCCCCAGGCAGCCGAAGCCTCACGCGCGCTCTCGACAGCCTCGGCTACCTCGCGCGTCCCGCAGGCAGCCGCCTCGGCTACGACCGTATCGGGCTCGGAGGGGTCCACGGACACGATGGTGCGGCCCGTCCTCACGGGCTCCCCGCCGATCAGCGCCGGGACGAAGCGGGCCGGCCGGGAGCGCTCTGCAGACATCGCCGAGGCGAACGCGCCCATGACAGGGGCGCGGCGCCATTCCGCCGGCGGCTCGGGAGCGTAGGGGGAGAGGCGCCCTGGCTCGGAGGGAGCTCTCCTCGCGAGCGGCGCCGGACCCGGGAGATCCCCGGGCCGTGGCGGGCGCACCAGCTCCTCGATCGGCTCCCGCTCTGCGAAGTGATGGCGGACGAAGCTCTCGCTCGAGGTGTTCTCCAACAGGCGCCTGACGAGGTAGGCCATGCCGGGGACGAGCTCCCCCATGGGCGCGTAGAGCCTCAGGCGGAACCCCATCTCCACAAGAGCCTCCTGCAGGGGCTCAGCCATCCCGTAGAGGAGCTGAAGCTCGAAGGAGCGGTCGTCGAACCCGGCCTTTCGCCAGGCGGTGACAGCAGCGGCCAGCGAGCGGAGGTTGTGGCTTGCAAAGGCCGGCCGGAGGATACCGTGGTGCTCGGCGAGGCGCGCCGCGAGGCGCTCGAAGTTGGCGTCGGTCTGGGCCTTCTCGCTGAACACCGGCAGTGCCCATCCGCGCGCCTCGGCCTCGATGGTCTCGGTGTCGAAGTAGGCGCCCTTCACAAGGCGCACTCCGATCGGCAGCGAGCGGGCACGGGCAAAGGCTGCCAGATCCTCCAAGTCCCCCGGCGAGTCGCGCAGGTAAGCCTGCAGGACTATCCCCGCGTGGAGCCCTTGGATCTCCGGACGGGAGAGCAGCCGCCTGAACAGCTGGTGAGTGAGCGCCTTCACCTCGTAGCGCTCCATGTCGAACCAGACCGACACCCCCCGCTGCGATGCCAACTCCAAGATCGGGAGCAGGCGACGCTCGGCCTGCTCGATGCCCGTAGCGGCGCAAAGCGGCGTGAAGGAGGAGGCGATCGCCGTCACCTTCACGCTCACGCTCGCCCTGGGGACCGGACCCAGGTCGTCGTGCTCGAGGCGCTCGTCAGGGGGCCAGGCGGAAGCGGCGTTCGCCAGGGCCTCCACCAGGGACTCGAGGCGGGAGGCGTAACGATCGGCCTCGCCCTCGCTGCAGGTGTGCTCGCCTAGGACATCGACCGTGGCCCCGATCGAGCGCTCCCACATCCGGCCGGCCAGGGCGGCCACCTCGGCCGGGTCGGTGCCGGCGATGAACTGGCGTGCCATGCGCTCGATGCTGCGCCTGGCCATCGCTGCCGGCACATGGCGCCCCCCGGGCACGCGACCAGCGGCTAGGAGGCCGGCCGAGAGCCAGCTCGGCAGCTCCACCCCCTCGAGCTCTCCACGCAGGTGCTCGTCCACCTCGGCATCGCCTACCAGGGCCGGGAACGCATCCACGAAGCGAAAGAGCCGAGCCCTGAACACCGGGTCGGACATGGCCTGGCCGAGCAGGCGATCGCTCCACCACGACAGGTGGAAGAGCTTTGCCCTGGTGTGCCCTTCGTGAACAGCCAGCACGCGGGCCAGGCGCTGGACCTCGCTCTCGGCATCCTCGCTCTCGGCATCCTTGCGCGCTGCTCCGTCGAGCGCAGGCCCGTGACGGAAGCGTTCGCGCGGCATCACCCCCGAACGTAGCTCCCGCAGGGCACCGGCAGGTGGTTCGCCCTGTGGCTTGCGCCCCTACGAGGCGAGGTACGAGGTGATGGCAACGAGGTTGGAGGGGCGGCGGAGCCACGGGGGCATGAGCGGGCTCGCGGCCTTCGACGCGAACGCGCCCGTGCCGAGGAGCCTCGCGGCCGGCGGGTCGAGCCGCCCGGGAAGGCCGTACGCCCGGCAGAGCTCCGGAGGCCCGATGTCGACCGTCACCCAGCGCGCTAGCGCCCCGCCGAGGCGCGAGACCACTGGGGCCAGCGGACCGAGCCTGGCCGGCGGCTGGGGGTCTACGACGGAGCGCGCTATGCGGAGGGACCACGGCGCCACCACGGGGTTGGACGGATCTCCGAGCAGATCGGCCAGGCGCTCGGAGACGTAGCGCTCGAAGTCCCCGAGCGTGGGCGGCACGGCCCAGTCGGGGATCCCGAGCGGGCCGGCCAGCAGGCACATCTCGCCGTAGAGCTGCCCGCGGGCAGCCTGCGAGAGTTGGCCTAGGTAACGGCGCTCGATCTCGAGGACCGTGTCCACGAGCGTCGCGTGCACCCACATGGCGAGCTCGGGGTCCGCCGCGTCGTAGGGCCGCCCGTCGGGCGCTGCTCCCTTCACCCGCCGGTGCACGCCGGCGAGTGCCCGCGCCGCCCTTGCCGAGCGTTCCGGCGAGCCGAACGCGATCTCGTTCATGACCTCGAACGTCTGCGCCAGGCGCCGGTAGGGATCCTCCTCGAAGGAGGAATGGTCGAGCACCCCGGCTGCAACCCTCGCTTCCGCGAGCTGCATCAGCAACGCCCTGGCGCCGCCGAGCAGCACGGCGGGATGCCCGAGGACACCGGCTGCAACCGTGCCGGGACCGAGGAGCGCCTCGGGGTGCACGCGGCTCCTGGGCCACTCCGGACTGTGTGGTGAAGTGGGCCGTTCACGGGGGGACGGTGAGGTCACTCCAAGAACGCTACCGTGGTCATGTGGCCGTGGACGAGCAGGGGACACCGATCGACCACGACATCATCAGGCTGTTCGCAATGGTGGGCGAAGCGCTGGCGGGGGCCACGGACTCGCTCCTTGCCGGGGACCGCGAGGCGGCGAGACGTCTCGCCGAACGTGACCAAGCGATAGACGAGCTCTACCGCGAGGTGGAGACGCTGACCCAGGAGCGCCTGGCGAGCGGCGTGCGGGGACCGGAAGAGGCCAGGTTCCTCGTGGCCGTGCTCCGTATGCTCCCTGAGATCGAGCGAAGCGGCGACCTGGCCGAGCACGTGGCAAGGCGGGCGGTCAGCGGGCTCGGCATGGAGCTCTCCCCGCGTGCGAGGGGGCTGGTCGAGCAGATGGGAGAGGTCGCCATAGCGATGTGGCGCGCTACTTCCGACGCCTACGCGGACCGCTCGGAGCGCGCGGCTGCCGAGGTGGACGAGCGCGACGACGAGCTCGACGAGCTCCATGTGACCCTGACGGCCGAGATAGCGAGCGGGTCGATGCCTCTTCCGGTTGCCATCGAAGCTGCGCTCGTCGCGAGGTTCTACGAGCGCTTCGGCGACCACGCCGTCAACCTCGCCAGGCGCATCACTGGCATCTCACGCAGCTCCGAGGGCTGAGCGCCGACCAAGCTGCGCGCTGGGCCTTTGGGGCTCCTAGTCTCCTAGTCTCCTAGTCTCCTGGGCTCCTAGGATCTGGGAAGCGGCATGCGGAGACGCCCGGCCGGGTTGGCCGCCTCGCGCCCGAGGAGCACCGCCTCCATGTCCGAAGCAAGCATCTCCGCCACGCGACGCTGGGACTCAACGGTGAGCCCGGCTACGTGAGGTGTGAGAACGACCCGCTCGGAGCGCTCGAGACGGCCCAGAACCGGCGGCTCCTCCGAGCGCACGTCGAGGGCGGCTCCCCCTAGACGGCCTGCTTCGAGGACGTCCGCCAGGGCGTCTTCGTCCACCAGGCCACCGCGAGCCACGTTCACGAGTAGGGCACCCGGCTTCATCGCTCCGAGGAACCTGGCATCCACCAGCATCTGCGTGGCGTCGCTCAGCGCCAGGTGGAGCGACACGACGTCGGATCGCTCGAGCAGGTCGTAGAGACCAGGGAGCACCTCCACCCCCTCGACGCTCGTGACGACAAAGGGATCGTGGCCGCAGACTTCCATGCCGAAGCTGCGCGCGACTCCGGCCATTGCCCTGCCCGTCGAGCCGAGCCCGACAACCCCCCACGTGGATCCTGCCAGCTCACGCCCGAGCGAGCGCTCCCAGGCGCCCTCGCGAACCGAGCGGTCGTGCTGGGTGATACCCCGCTCCAGAGCCAAGGCCATGCCGAGAGCGTGCTCCGCCACGCTCCTCGCGTTGGCGCCAGGAGCGGACACGACGACTATCCCGAAGCCGTCGGCTGCATCGAGATCGACGTTGTCGAGGCCCACGCCGGCGCGCGCGACCACCTCGAGCCGCTTGGAAGACGAGAGGAGGTCCCGGTCGACGCGGGTGCGGTTTCGCACCACGAGCGCCCGCGCCGAGCCCGCCACGCGCAAGAGCTCCCTGCGATCCGACCAGGCTTCCGGCCGCCGCTCCACCGAGAAGCGCCCTGCCAGCTCCTCGAAGGGCGCTCCCCACACGTCCTCGACGACTGCTATGTCCACTGTGCTCACCACTGCGCTCACCACTGCGCCGGCAGTGCGCCCGTCATTTCGCCGGCGAAGCGCCCGCGTGCGGCAGCGCGCCCGAGTGTGGCAGCGGTCACACGGATCCCGGGCCAGACAGTGCCGACTCGATCTGGTCGACACCCGCAACAAGAGCTTCGCGACCCGGGCCGTCGAGGACGCCGTAGCCACTGAGCACCAGCTTGTCGGTCAGCGCGTCTGCATCCGCGAGTGCCCGCCTGTCGGAATCTGTCACCTCCGGGGGCGGTTCCGCAGGCCAGCCGAACAGCCCGAGGTCCGCCGGCCGCCGGAGGTAGTGGGCGATCCTCGGCTCGAGCCCCGAGGCAATCACGGCCACGAGGTGAGCACTCCCTCGATACTCCCGGAGCACTGCCACAAGCTGCATGGCGCGGGCCGGCAGGTCGTCTGGCAGCGCCTCCGCGGATATCCCGGAGTAGAGCGCGAGCCCCGCAGGGTCGGCCGCGGCGACCACCGCCTCGGCCGACTCGCAGAAGGCGCCGAGGCCGGGCAGGTCACCGAGGTGGGCCCTACCGAATGACTGGCATGCCGCGAGGTGCGCTCTGCCGGCTTCGCGAGGCGCCGCCTTCGCCCTCGCGGCATTCCACATCATCTCCACGAGAGAGGGTTCGAAGTACCCGAACGCGCTCGCCACCACCCGGGGCTCCACGTCCCCGAGCACGCCGCCCCTGCCGAGGAAGTAGAACTGGAACACGTCCAATCCGAGGGCCGCTCCGGCGGCAACCGTCTCCGGCACGAAGTAGAAGGCGCTACCGAGAGCGCCGATCTTGGGACAGGCTCGAGCTACGAGCTCCTCAGGTGTCATAGCGCCAAACTTAGAGGCTCAGCGGATAGGGATGCCGGGCTTGCCGTCCCCCAGACTTCGCATTGCGGCGTTGTCCCCTTGCTCTGAGGATGGGTCGAACAGGCACTCCAGCCTGCCCTTCCTCCTCCGCCTTGCCCTGCTCGTCTGGATGAACGGCTCCCTGATCCAACCTCCCTGTCCGCTGAGCCTCTTCGTGCTCCGTCCCCGAAGTTCCACGCGCGACCGCCTGATGCACGTGCCCAACGGCCCGGCATCACCACGGCCCCTTCGCGATCGCGGCGAGCGCACCCGCAGTGGCTATGAGAAGTATCCCCGGTCTCGCAGCCGCCTTGCGGTCGGCTAGCGGCACGAGCAGCCCCGAGAGCGCGAACCCGACGAGCACGCCAGGGATCAGCAGCGCGGTTAGCCGGAGGCTCTCCACGCCCAGCTCGCCCGTCAGAGCCAAGGCTGCGGCTGACATCGTGCCTCCAGCGAGAACGTAGGCGGCAAGCGTGGGGCGCAGGACCGGCCCGGGCATGTCGCGGCAGACGAGCCCGAAGGGAGCTCCTCCCAGGCCCGCGATCATGTTCATGACACCCGACGCGGCACCCACGCCGAGGAGGTTGCGCGGGCTCCTCGCCAGGCTGCGCCCGGCGAGGCTCAGCCCGACGGCAGCGAGGACGACGAGGCCGACGACAGGCCTGAGCCGCGCCCCAGCTGCGGCTAGAACGACCAGGGCGCCGAGCGCGGTGCCGGGGACGCGCCCGCCAAGCGCCCATGCGATGGATGCGCGGTCCGCGCTGCCCCGCTCACGTACCACGATCATCGCGCTGCCCACGAGGCTCGCGAGAACCACGGGCGCCGGGGCGAAGTGAGGGTCGACGAGAACCAGCAACGGCGCGGCGAGCAGGTTGATGCCGAAGCCGAACACACCCTGGACCGTGGCACCCAGCACTTCTATGGCTATGGCGGCAACCGCCGTTCCCAGGCTCAAAGCGAGTCTGGGAACGGCGGCAGTCGGTTGGCGGGGAGGAAACCTGGCGCTACGACGATCAGCTGCCGTTCGTCCCGTAGAGAGTCGGGAACTCGATCTGCTTGATCGACGTGGGCGCCTTGGAGATGAGCCCGATGGACTTCATGAACTTCGCGTACGCGAGGTAGCCGTGGGGAGTCACGGTCCAGTGCTCGGTGGAGCTCGTGATGGCGGCCTTGGCTGCCGCCGCCGTGAGCGACCCGTGCTCGTAGGCTGAGATGATCCGCGCACCCTGGTTCGGGTGGGTGTTCAGCAGCGTCACAGCGCGCTGTGTCTGCTGGAACAGGATCTTCATGATCTGCTTGTGGCTGTTGTAGTAGCTCGGCAGCGCGAAGGCACTGTTGAACGTGGAGGGGCCGAAGAGGGAGTAGCTCTTCAACAACACGTGCCCGCCCGCGGCGACCTCTTCTTGCTGGAATGGAGGCGCGTCGAGAGCGCCCTGGATCGTCCCCGAACGGAAGGCCTGGTAAGCCACCGGGTGCGACAGGATCGTCAGGTTCGAGTCGAGGGCGCTCGGGTTGCCCAGGTACTTCTTCGCGGCCGCCTTCAGGATGATCGCCTGGATCGACGTAGGCGCCACCACCGCGATGCGGTCGGCTGGCGTTATCGACTTGAAGGAGGTGATCTGCGGCTTCACTACCAGCCAGAGGTTCGACTCACCGAGGGAGGTGACCAGCTTCCACCCGACACCTTTGGCCCATCCGAGGATGAACGGTGCGACGCCGCCGGCTCCCACGTCGATGCTCCCGGAGAGCATGCCGGTCTCCATCGCCGAGCCGGAGTTCAGGGTCTCCCAGGTGACGTTAACCCCGGGCATGGCCTTCTTCAGCCATCCCTCCTGGTCGACGACGTAGAGCGGCGAGTACCCGAGGTCCGGCTGCACAGCTATGGTCAAGCTGCCGTGCAGGCCTGACGACGTGCTCTTCGCCGATGCCGACGGCTTGGTCGAGCTGCTAGAGCTACAGGCAGCAGCCAGCAGGCTCAGCGCGAGAAGCCCGGTGGCAAGTGATCCTGCGCCGCGCCAGCGTCTTGCAGTTCTTCCTAATGGTCCGTTCATCTGGTTCCCCTCCGGTTTCTTTGCCAACATTTGCCGTCCTATCCTTTGCCAAGCTATTCCACCCTGCGTGTGGCCGACACGGGCTGTGCCCGCCGGAACTATGTCCCTCTATATCCCTCGCTGCTGTGCTATCCGGTTGCGCTATTCGATCGCCCTATTACGCGGACCGCTGCATCCCCCACCGTACCACAGTTCGCTTCTCTACCATATTGAGCATAGTCTCCACAGCTATGCCTATTACCGCAATTGTTATCAGACCAGCGAACACGTTGGGTATCTGTAAGAAGTACTGGCTGTTGTTGATGTAGTAGCCGAGGCCACCCGATCCACCGGCAGTGCCGAACACCAGCTCCGCGGCAATAACGGTACGCCACCCGAATGCCCAGCTTACTTTGATCCCGCTCATCGTGTAAGGGAGCGCGGCAGGTATGAGAACGTCCCTTATCATGCGCGATCCATGCAAGCCCAGATTGCGAGCAGCCATGAGCAGCGTCGGGTTGACGGTGGTGAACCCTGTGCTCATGTTGATCGCCATCGGCCACACCACGGCGAGGGCAATGACGAAGATCAGGGCCTTGGAGTTCAGCCCGAACCAAATGATGGCAAGCGGCAAGATCGCGATCGAAGGCAGCGGGTTGATCATTGCCGTCATCATCATCACGAAGTCCTTGCCCACTGTGGTGACGGTGGCCGCCACCGTAAAGAGCAAGCCGACGACCAGACCTATCGCCATGCCGATGACGAGAACCTCGAGCGTCGTCGCCGTCGCATGAGCGATCTGCCCGTTGCGCCAGCCGTCGATGACCGCTGTCATCGCTGCCGAGGGGCTCGAGAACACCAGGTGGTTCACATGCTTTACCGTCACGTAGAACTGCCAGAACGCCACCAGCACGACGAACACGATGAGGCGGCGGAACCACGTGGGAAGCCTCGACCACGCGGACTGCCGACGCCCCGCGACGCCGCGGCCTCCTTGAGCCCCCGGCATAGCCAGGCCGGCCGGACGCCACCACGAACCGCCTCGTGGCAGTTCGCCCGCCTTCGGGGCCTCGTCGGCGGGAGCGAGGGCCGCTTCAGCCTTCGACACCGCTCAGGTCCTCGTCGGTTGCGCCCAACAACTCGTGCAGGTGTGCCTGGGTCTCGACGTAGCGAGGGTCGCCCGGCCCACCTAGCCCCCGCACGTCCACGATGTCGAGGACTCGTGACGGTGGGGAGCCGAGGACCACGACCCTGTCGCCAAGGGTCATGGCCTCGAGGATGCTGTGGGTGACGAACAGTATCGAGACACGCGTGCGGTCCGCGATTGCCTTCAGCTCGCGCTGCAGGCGCGCCCTCGTGATCGCGTCGAGGCTCCCGAAGGGCTCGTCCATCAAGAGCATGGCCGGCTCGAGTGCGAGGGCTCGCGCGATCGCCACTCTCTGCTTCATACCTCCCGAGAGCTCGTGCGGGTGGCGGTCCGCAGCCTGGGTCAGCCCGGTCATCTCGAGGAACCGTTCCGCGATCGCTCTGGCCTCCGAGCGCTCCCTACCAACTACCCGCAGCGGGTACGCGACGTTCTCGAGAACAGTTCGCCAGGGGAACAGCTGGTCGAACTCCTGGAAGACGACGGCGCGATCAGGGCCCGGAGTGAGGTCCTCGTGGCCGTCGAAGGTGATCCTGCCACCCGCCAGAGGGATGAAGCCTGCCACCGCCTTCAGCAACGTGGACTTGCCGCACCCCGAGGGCCCTATAAGCATCAGCCGCTCGTGGCGGTCCATCGAGAAGGTGGCGCTTTCGACGGCTGTCACCACCTGCTTGCGCAAGCGATAGCAGATCCTGGCGCCGTCGACGCTCAAGAGGACCGATTCCATGGCGCCTGTGGGCTCGGCACCACCTCGCTCGGTAGCGCCTCGCTCGGAACCTCTTGCCGCCATGGTCCCACCGGGACCCTCGGCGTCGCGCTCGCCTGGCACGTCGCCCGCTTCCATTGTCCTCATCTTCGCACGTACCGTGGTCAATCTGCCGCCATTCCTTACGCGCTCGGGTAGAGCTTGGTGATGACGAACTCGCGGTGCCCGATCGTCTCGGCAGCCGTCAGACGGCCGTTCACCGTCCGCTCCACCAGGTCCATCAGGCGATCCCCGGCTTCTTCGAGCGTGAACTCGAGCTCGAGCAGGCCCGACACGTCGAGGTCGATGTGCTCGGACATCGTGGACGCAGTGATCGGATTCGCCGTTATCTTCAGCACGGGCTCGATCGGATTCCCGACTATGTTGCCCTGACCCGTCGGGAAGAGATGCACCACCGCGCCCGCGGCTGCCATCAAGGTGATGCACTCTGCCGCCGCGCACGACGTGTCCATGAAGTTGAGCCCGGCCTTCACGGGCGCCTCGGCGGGCTCGAGCGCTCCGACTACCGGCGCGCTCCCGGTCTTCGCGATGTTGCCCATCGCCTTCTCTTCGATCGTCGAGAGCCCGCCCCGGATGTTCCCCTCGGTTGGCTGGGAGCCGAGCAGGTTCGCCCCCGAACGCTCCACGAGATCGAGGTAGCGGTCGAAGAAGCCTTGGAACTTCTTGCGCACCTCGTCGTCCGCGCAGCGCTCGGCGATAAGGTGCTCGCCGCCAGTCAGCTCTGTGGTCTCCCCGAAGAGCACCGTTCCCCCTGCCCCGACGTGCCGGTCGACCACCTGGCCTGTAGTCGGGCACGAACCGAGCCCGCTCGTCGTGTCGGACTCGCCGCACTTGATGGAGACCATTACCTCGGAAAGATCCACGGGCTCGCGCACGAGCTCGCTAGCCCCCTGCATCATCGACGCGGCGTGGCGCGCTCCGTCCGCGATCGTCGCGAGGTCGCCGTGGCGCTCGATGGAAAGACCCACGACCGGCTTGCCCGAAGCGGCTATGCCCTCCACCACGCGCTCGGTCCAGCTCGGCTCTATCCCGACGACGACAGCGGCCGCCACGTTCGGGTTGGCCCCGGTGCCGATGAGGGTGCGGAAGGTGAGGTCCAAGTCCTCGCCGAACTGCAGCCTCCCGTAGTGGTGCGACAGGGGGATGACGCCGGGAACGAGCTTCGCTATCCCCTCGACGGCTGCGTTCGACAGGTCGTCTACCGGGATGGCAACCACATGGTTGCGGACCCCGACCCTGCCGTCGGCCCTCCGGTAACCGCTTACGCGCTTCGCTGCCATCTGGCGCTCCTCAGGTTGTGCGTGTGGACGTGCGAGCCAGCCTTCAGCGCGCACTTCGTCAGGCCGATCTGCTCCAAGTACTCGACCACCTTGTGCCCCTCGGGCATGTCGACTAGGGCGACCTTGTGACCGAGCGGCACGCGCTCGGTCACCACGACCTCCCCTCGCCTGCCGGAGTCGAGCCACGCGACTGGCACTCCCCCGGGTTCGAGGTCGCGTACTGCGACCGCCACGTCGTCACCGTCGTTGTGGACAAGGCAACCGACCCGATCCGAATCGTCGTTCCCCACTCGTTTCCCTCCCCTTCTCGAACCCGAGCTCCAAGTCGCGCCTTGCCGCATGCGTTGCGTGGCAAGACACCCACGCAGCACACAACTGGTCTGACCTCTTTCCAATGATTGTAACTGCGCTGCCTCCGGCTGTCAATCACTTGCACCAGGTACTTCGCGCTGTGCTCCGGCCGGGCCCTCCGGATTCCCGAGGTCCTCGAGACCATGCCCGACGCGGGCCAGCGCAGCGTCGCGGGCGCCTCGGACGTGCTTGCGAACCGCTTGGCGGGCACCGGCAGCGTCCCCCTTCTCGATGGCCTCGAAGATCGCCCTGTGGTCTGCGCGCGCCTGGTCGATCCTCCCTGGGATCGTGAGGGTCGTCTCCATCCCCGCATCCAGCATGTCCTGGAGCACGTCGAGCGTCTGGCGGAGGAACCGGTTCTTCGCGAGCTCCACGATGAGCATGTGGAACCCGGCGTCGAGCGCGCCCAGGCGCTCGAAGTCGACGGGAGGCCGCCGTGCCTCCTCCTCGGCGGCGAGCGCCTCGGCGAGGCGCGCTACGTCGGCGGGAGTCGCGCTGGCGGCCGCCCAGGCCGCTGCCGGCTCCTCCAACGCCTCGCGCATGGCAAACAGCTCGGCCAGGTTCGCCCGCACATGAGCCAGGCCTGCTCGCATGGCCTCCTCACCGCTCATGCGGACGAACACTCCCTTGCCGTGCCGCACGGCTAGGCGCCCGCGAGCCTCGAGGATCTTCAGCCCTTCGCGCAGAGCCGGCCTAGATACGCCGAGGAGCCGCGCCAGCTCGCGCTCGGCCGGCAGCCTCTCGCCAGCTCCTATCTGCCTGGTGTCCACCAGCTCCTCGATCGCGAGCACGATCCGCTGGGTGAGGTTGCCTGGTTGCTTGAGCGGCTTCCACACCTCTGCCGTGCCGGCACGCCAGTCGGCAGCAACGCCGGCGCCGTCGGCACCTGCTCCAGTTGCGCCGTCGCTCATCGCACCCGGAGCGGACGCCTCCAAATCACTCGTCTCGGACGCCACCACTTCCCTCCCTTCTCGCAGGCCTGGGCTAGCGCTTCGCGCACCCCTGCGGATCCGAACGTTGCGAACGTTGCCAAGCCCTGTGCCTAACCGCCTACGTAACCCCCTATCCAACCCCCTGCAGCCCTGTGACGTCCCTCATGGGTTGACAGCCACAGCCCTCCATCCTACTCTCGGGTGTGTCACTTGGTAAGAGGTCAGATCTATTGATGGCAACTCGAGTTAGAGGCTCAGCGGATAGGGAGGTTGGATCAGGGAGCCGTTCATCCAGACGAGCAGGGCAAGGCGGAGGAGGAAGGGCAGGCTGGAGTGCCTGCCCGACCCATCCTCAGAGCAAGGGGACAACGCCGCAATGCGAAGTCTGGGGGACGGCAAGCCCGGCATCCCTATCCGCTGAGCCTCTTACAAGTACGCACCGTCGGCGTTGCCGGCTCGATCCCCAGTGGAGGTACACCTTGCCGGCAGGTGGCCAGACATGAGCCGGGCAGGCTGCATATGACCCAGGCAGGGGCAGGCCGAGTTGCTCCGGCGGGCGTCGGCGCGAGGATTGCGTCAGGCCCCGAGCGGATCGAGATGTCGGGTCCCGCGCTCTATGCGGGCCTCGCCGAGGTGTCGAGCTTCCTGTACAAGCAGGCGCTGACGGTCCTGCCTCCTGACGTGCGCTCCGCCATCGGGCGCGCCCAGCAGAACGAGCCGGACGAGGGCGCAAGGATCCGACTGCGGGTCATGGCCGACGCCGTGGAGACCTCCGACCGCACCGGTCTCATCGTCTGCCAGGACACCGGCATACCGGTGTACTTCCTGGGCATAGGCACGGAGATCCCGATCGACGGCGCCCGCCTGCAGCAGGCGCTGGCCGACGGCATCGAGCAGGCTACGCTTCGCCATTCGCTCCGCTCGAGCGTCGTGCACCCTCTGACGCGCCATAACCCCCAGACCAACACCGGAAGAGGCGTGCCCATCTTCCACGTGGAGTTCGTGAGCGGCGCACCATGGCTCGACCTGCTGCTCGTCCCCAAGGGATCCGGTTCGGAGAACATGTCCTTCCTGGCCATGCTCACCCCCGCAGAGGGCCTGGCCGGGGTGAAGCGCTTCGTCCTCGACTCGGTGATCTCGGCCGGGGCCAAGCCCTGCCCGCCTACGATCGTGGGGGTCGGCCTCGGGGGTACCGCCGACGAGTGCGTAGCGTTGGCCAAGCGAGCCATAGCCCGGCCGGTGGGCGAGTCTCACCCTGAAGCCGACATCGCGGAGCTGGAACGCCTGCTGTGCGCGGCGCTCAACGCCACGGAGATCGGCCCCCAGGGCCTCGGAGGGGCCACCACCGCCTTCGCCGTCCACGTCGAGTACGCCTACACGCACATATCCATGAACCCCGTCGCGGTGAACATCCAGTGCTGGCGAGGAGAGCGCGCGAAGGCCAGGGTGCATGCCGACGGCATGGTGGAATATGGCTTCTGAGGGCCCAGCTTCCGAAGGCCCAGCTTCCGATGGCCCAGCTTCCGAGGGAGCCTCTATCGAAGCGCCTGTCCGCCGCATAACCGGACCGCTCGACAGCGTGACCTCAAGTGCGCTCAGGGTCGGGGAGGTGCTGAGGGTCGACGGCGTCATCTGGGCGCTGCGCGACGCCACACTCATCCGGATCTTCGACGAAGGAAAGGCGCCACCGGTGGACCTCACCGGAGCCATCCTGCTTCACAGCGCGCCGAGCATCCGCAAGGGCGAGGACGGGCATTACGACCCGGTCTCTGTAGGCACGACCACTTCGATGCGCATGGATCGCTTCACCCGGGGCTGCGTGGAGCAGCTGGGCGCCAGGGCCATAGTTGGCAAGGGGGGCCTGAGCCGAACTTCGGGCGAGTCGCTCCAAGCGGCGGGGGCGGTCTACCTGTCCATTGTCGGTGGGGCCGCGAGCCCCGAGACACAACAGGTGGATGCCATAGAGGAGACCTATTTCGAGGACCTCCTGCCCGAGTGCCTGTGGAAGCTGCGTGTGAGCAACTTCGGGCCGCTCTTCGTGACGATGGACTCGACCGGCGCCTCCGCGTACGAAGAGGTGGCGCGCAGGACCGAAGAGCGCCGGGCCAAGGCCGAGCAGATCCTCGGCATCTGAGAGACGTGGCTCGGAGCACTGCCAGAGGCAGGCCCTCGCGTATCCTTCACCGGATCTCCGTGCGCTCGCGGACGCGCCCGGTCGGGGCTCGAGCCGTCGGATCGCTCGAAGTGCTCGTGCGAAGGTCGGAGAGCGGCAAGGACGACCGCTTCGTAGTGGAGAGCCACCCAGGAATGAAGGTGCTCGACGTGCTCGTGGCCATACAGCGTGACCACGACCCCTCCCTCGCGTTCCGCTACTCCTGCAGAGTGGCGATGTGCGGGACCTGCGCGCTCAGAGCCAACGGCACGTCGGTGCTCGCCTGCCAGTCCTCGGTGCCAAGCGGTGCAAAGGAGCTGCGCCTGGCGCCCCTCGCCGGCCTTCCGGTGCTGCGGGATCTCGTCGTGGACCCGGCGCCGTTCTTCGCCAGGTGGGCCGCAGTGACGCCTTATCCGGTGCCCGACGCAGCCGTGTCGGCCCCGGCTGTCGTCCGCCCGGACTCCCCCGAGCGCAGGACGATAGACCCGGCACTCGACTGCATCACCTGCGGAATCTGCTACTCCTCGTGCTCTGTCTCCGACGAGGGGCGCGACTTCCTTGGACCTGCAGCGCTCAATCGTGCGATGGTCCTGATCGCGGACAGCAGGGACACGATGAGGACCGAACGCCTGGCGCGCATCGGTCGTCTCGACGGCATAGACCGCTGCCACTACATCGGAGCATGCAGCGCTTGCTGCCCTAAGCGAATAGACCCGTTCGACGCAATCAGGAGGCTGCGGCGCTGGCGCGTCACTGGGCCGCCTGCGGCAGGTGCGACGTGAGCACAACCGCTGGACCGAGTACGGCCCGAGAGCATGAACGGCTCGGGGAACACGAACGGCCTGGGGAACACGGCCGGCCTGGGGAACACGAACGGCCTGGGGAACACGGCCGGCCCGAGAGCACGAACGGCCCGAGAGCATGAAGCCGAGCGACCTCCCGGGCCCCGAGACGATACAGACCGACGTCGCCATCGTCGGGAGCGGCGGCGCCGGGCTCATGTGCGCCTTGCACCTGGCCGAGCGGACGCCCGGCTCGGACGTGACGGTGGTGAGCAAGGGGATCGTCGGCAAGTCGGGCTGCACGCGCATGGTCCAAGGTGGCTTCAACGCCGTGCTCGACCCGAGCGACTCGATCGAGGGGCATTTCGCCGACACCCTCGCGGGCGGGTACTGGCTGAACGACCAGGACCTTGCCTGGGCGCTCGTGAACGACGCGCCGAAGGTGATCGTCGAGCTCGAGACTCGAGTGGGATGCTTCTTCGACCGCACGCCGGATGGGCGGATACACCAGAAGGCCTTTGCCGGCCAGACATTCGACCGCACGGTGCACCGAGGCGACCTCACCGGGCTCGAGATCATGGGAAGGCTCCGCGATCAGATGTTCCGCATCGGCGTCCGCGAGCTCGAGGATGTCCGCGCTCTCGACCTCGTAGTGGAGGAGGGCGAGGTGTCCGGCATCGCTGCGCTCGACATACGCTCTGGCCGCCCCCTGCTCATCGGTGCGAAGGTGGTGGTCATGGCAACCGGCGGCGCGGCGACCATGTACAGCCTCGCGACGCCTGCACGGGAGAAGACCGGCGACGGGATCGCCATGTGCTACAGGGCCGGGCTCGAGCTCAGGGATATGGAGATGCTCCAGTTCCATCCCACGGGCCTGCTCGCCGGAGACTCGCGCCTCACCGGGGCATTGCTGGAGGAGGGCCTGCGCGGTGCCGGGGCGCTCCTGGTGAACGCCCTGGGAGAGCGCTTCATGGTGCGCTATGACCCCGAGCGAATGGAGCGCTCCACGCGCGACGTGGTGTCGCGGGCCAGCTACACCGAGATCGCAGCGGGCAGGGGCACACCGGCCGGCGGCGTGCTCATTGACATAGCGTCGGTGCTCGGCACCGAGGAGGTGCGGCGGAGGTTCCCGGGGATGGTCGACCGCACCCGCCAACTCGGCCAGGACCTCTCGACGGGCCCGGTCGAGGTCTCCCCGGTGGCGCACTTCCAGATGGGCGGTGTGGTGACCGACGTCGACTGCCGCACCGAGTTGCCGGGCCTGCTGGTGGCAGGCGAGGACTCCGGCGGCATGCATGGAGCCAACAGGCTCGGCGGCAACGGCGTGGCGGAGTCCACGGTGTTCGGAGCCCGCGCAGGCGACACGGCGTCCGAGATGCTCTCCGGTATTTCGACAGGCACTTCGAAGGGTGCTTCGAGGGGTGCTTCGACGAAGGGCCGCCCGTCCATCGCTGCCGCCAGAGGGTTCTTCGCCAAGGCTTTCCGCGCACTTGGCGCCGACGAAGGAGAGCACCCCATGGCCCTGAGCAAGGAGCTGAAGGAGCTCATGTGGCGTCGCGCCGGGGTGGTGCGCGACCGGGCCAACCTCGTCGAGGCGCTCGACGCCCTGGAGGATCTCTCCGAGCGATGCACCAGGACCCGCGCTCCGGGACCCCCGCAGCTCAACCCCACTTGGCAGGAAGCAATCGACCTGGAGAACCAGGTGACAGCCGCTCGCTGCCTCGTCGCCTCGGCACTCGAACGCGAGGAGTCCCGCGGCGCCCATTACCGGTCGGACTTCCCCGAGACCGACAACGCCCGCTGGCTCAGGAGCGTCCGCGTGCGCGCCGGCGAGGGCGGGCGGCCTCAGATCCGCACGGTACCGGTGGAGCTGTCGCGTCTCGCTCCGCCAGGTCACGATGCTACGGGCGATTCGGGCGATTCGGGCGGGCAGGCGAGAACATCTCCATGAGCCTCCCCGACACCCTTTTCTTGAGCGCCCTGTCACTGCTCGTCGTCGCGCTCGGAGCCTTCTGCGTGCTGGTCGTTATGAGCGGGCTGCGCCGTTCTGAAGGTTCTGGGGGTTCTGGGCGGCCTGGGGGTTCTGGGCGGCCCGGGGGTTCTGGGCGGCCCGTGAGGCTCTGGGGAGTCGCCAACACGCTTCGCGCCCTGGAGCTGCGACCTGGGGACCCGGCCTACGCGACCAGGTGGGCCTTTTACCTCCACCGCATCACCGGGGTAGGGGTACTCGGGTTCCTCACCCTCCATATAGTCGACGTGAGCCTGTTCGCGTTCTCCACCCGGCTCTACGACCGTGTCCACTCCCTCTACGCCACGCCAGAGCTGCGGGTGCTCGAATGCGGCCTCGTGTTCGCGGTGCTGTTCCACGCACTGAACGGCCTGCGCATCCTCGCTGTGGACGGGTGGAACCTGAGCGCGCGAGCCTCGCGCATCGCCCTCGTACCCGTGACGGTGCTGAGTGTGGTGGCCGGCATCGTCTCGAGCGTGCTGATCCTCGCACCAGTCCTATGAGCGCCGACCAGAGCACAGCTGCGCAGGCGACACGGGGCGGAGCAGGCATGGCTTCGTACGCGGCCGGCACGCAACCGCCCGGCGAGGCCGTGCCCGGCAGGTCCGGGGGCTATCACGCGTCGGCAGCTCTCTGGGTCGCCATGCGGGGAACGGGGCTTCTGCTCTCCGTCCTCGTCCTCGGACATCTCCTGTTCGTCCACCTGCTCACCGACGTGTCCCGCACGGGGGCGAGCTTCGTGGCGCGCCGTTGGAGCAGCGCCTTGTGGGTGACCTGGGACGGGACCATGCTCACCGCAGCGCTCCTGCACGGAGCTATAGGCACCACGGCGGTCGTCAGGGACTACGCGCGTACGAGATGGGCGAGGAAAGCGTGGCTCGGCTTCGTCTACACGCTCTGCTCTGCGTTGTGCGGGCTCGGGTGGTACGCGATAGTCGCCACCGTGATCGCGAACCCGGTCCACTAGGAAGGAGCGCCAGGCATGGATAACGCTCCCGTGAGCACAACCGTCGGGGAAGCAGCCTCGCTCGGCGCAAAGCTGCTCGGCGCGACAGGAGTCCCCGGCGAACGAGCACATCGCAGCGCATGGCTCCTGGCGGTCACCGAGCTCTGGGGACTGCGCTCGCACGGGCTCCTCCGCCTGCCCTACTACCTCGAGCGACTCGTCGAGGGAGGCTCCAACCCTGCTGCCGATCTCCGGACGGTACGAGACGGCGGAGCAACAGTGGCCCTAGATGGCGAGGCCGGGCTCGGCCACTGGCAGGCTTGGGAAGCGGCAGGCATTGCCGCCGAGCGCGCCCGCACGCACGGCATCGCGGCAGTCAGCGTCGCCGACTCCGGGCATTGCGGCTCCCTCGGCCTCTACGCCATGCGGCTCGCCGGAGCCGGGCTCGTTGGCCTCGTCGCGTCGAACGGACCCGCAGCGATTGCCCCCTGGGGAGGGAACAGACCGCTCGTCTCCACCAGCCCTATCGCCGCTGCCTTCCCTGCAGGAGAACGCCCGGTGGTGGTGGACCTGGCCTTGAGCGCCGTCACGAGGGGGAAGATCGCCGAGCACGCTGCAAGCGGCAAGCTGCTCGAGGAAGGCTGGGCGCTCGACGCCGGGGGGCGACCCACGACAGACCCGGATGCTGCACTCGCAGGCATGGTCGCACCGGCAGGCGGGGCAAAGGGTTTCGCCCTGGCTCTCCTCCTCGAGGCCCTGACCGGCGGGATGGTCGGGCCCAAACTATCGACCGAGGTGGCAGACCCGCTGGCGCACGCTGCGGCAGGGAGGAAACAGGGGCTTTCCCACCTGATCGTCGCTATCGACGTCGAGACGCTCGACGCAACCGGGGGGGCGCCGGCGAGGCTGGCCGAGCTCCGCGATGGCGTCGAGGCGGCAGGTGGGCGGGTGCCGGGGAGGAACCGTGTGCACCCCGACGACGTGAATCCGTCGGAGGCACTTCAGATAGCAGGCCCGACTGCTTCGGCGATAGCCGCCTGGGCCGAGCGTATGGAAGTGGCTCTCCCGGCCGGCTGGACGAGCCCGTCTGCGTAAGAGGCTCAGCGTCAGCGAAGACCGTAGACAATCTTCTCCAGGTAGTGGCGTGCCTCGCGCAAGGCGGCACGCGTGGCAAGGAGCTCGTTCCGAGCAGCTAGCAAGGACGTCTTCGCTGGCGGATGCCCGGCAGGCGAGGCCGCCAGTAGCGAGCTCGCGACACCGGCCGTCGCTCCATCCGCAGATGCCACCTGGCTCGCGAGTCCAGCTTCGGCCAGGCGGAGCGCCGGGAGCGCGGAGCGGCCCGAACGCTGCACGGCTCGCTCGGCGAGAGTCTCCACCTGCTGGAGCTGCGCCTCGATGTTTCCCGCCTCGTAGGCTGCGCGTGCCAGCAGCACCTGAGGCACCACCCGTGCGAACCCGAAAGCACGAGCGCTCGCGGCCACCAGCGAGAGCTCGGTGGGGCTGGATGCGGCAGTGGCCCGCTCGTCGAAGCCGGCAACCGCTCCGAGCGCACCGCTCACGGGCACCATCAGCGCCGCTCGCTCTGCACTGGTTAGTTCGCCGGCCGATGATACCTGAGCCCCTAGCAGCTCTAGGCGGGAGTGGACGGCACCGAGGACACGCTCGAGCGCGCTGCGGGACGCGCCAAGCCGTGAGGATTTCCTGCTGCCGAGAGCGAAGGAGTAACCCACCAAGTTGACATGCGGGAGAGAGGCAGACCCGAGCATCGGCGGGAGATCACCCAGAGCCTTCAGAGCCGCCCCCGGGGCCTGCGATGCCGGGACGCTGTCGGGGGAAGGCGCCGGGGGCGCGCCCAAGAACCCTGTCGGCACTGTCGCGAATGCGGCCCCGATGACGAGCGCCGCGATGGCGGCAAGTGCCGGAGGTGCCACGATGACCTTACGGGATCCACCTGCCGGGCCGGCGAGCAAGCGCCTCGCGCCCCCACGACTACCCAGGAGCCGGACCCTCCGCAGGCACAGCAACGGGCTGAGCAGCCGAATCGGATGCCGTCTCACCAGCACGAGCATAAGGCGGCACGCGTTATGCGCTCGCCAAGTTTGCATGATGGAAGTGTTAGAGCAGTTGCCTGCCCAGCGCAGCCTCCTTCAAGCCCCGAGGCGCAGGGGGAAGTTGGTGACGAGATCGGCAGCTGGAACGGGCCTCGAGAAGAGGTAACCCTGCGCGAAGTCGCAGTCGAGCTTCTGCAGCTCCTCGAGCTGGATCTCCGTCTCCACCCCCTCGGCTATGACCCTGAGGCCGAGGGTGTGCGCGAGGTTGATCACCGCAGCGACGATCTCCGATCCCTCGCCGCTGCCCAGTCCGTCCACGAAAGACTTGTCCACCTTCAGGATGTCGAGAGGGAACCGCTGAAGGTAGCTGAGCGAGGAATAGCCGGTGCCGAAGTCGTCGATGGCGAGCGTGACCCCCAGGGACTTGAGAGCACTGAGCACGTCGAGGGCCGAAGCAGCATCTGCCATCAACGCGCTCTCGGTGATCTCGAGAGTCAGGTTGGCGGGCGCCAGGCCGGTGTCGGACAGGATCCGCTCCACGGTCTCGACGATCTCGGGATGGTCGATCTGGCGAGCCGAGAGGTTCACCTCGACCGCCCCGTCCTTGCCGCCCCAGCGGTGGTGCTGCCAGGTCTTCAGCTGGTGGCATGCCTCGTGCAGCACCCACGTGCCGATCGGGATGATGAGACCCGTCTCCTCGGCGACCGGGATGAAGCGATCAGGCGCCACCAGCCCCTGCTCGGGGTGCTGCCAGCGGATCAGCGCCTCGACCCCGACCGCTCGCTCCCCGCATATATCCACCACCGGCTGGTAGAAGAGGGTGAGCTCGCAGCGCTCGAGAGCCCGGTGCAGAGAGTGCTCGGTCGTCATACGGTCGAGCACCTTCACCCTCATTGCGTCGCCGAACACCCTGTTGCTCGCACCGCCGTGCTGCTTGGCCTGGTACATGGCTGCGTCCGCGTTGGAGAGCAGGGCAGTCGCCTCGGTAACGCTCTCCGTGCTCGACGCGATCCCGATGCTCGCGCTGATGAAGACCTCGGAGCCTCCGGCCGCGATGGGCATCTGCAAGGCCTCTGCAACCTTGTCGGCGAAGGCGACTGCAGCGGACTGCGCATCCGCGCCGTCGAAGAGGACCAGGAACTCGTCTCCCCCGAGGCGAGCAATCACCTCGGCGGTGCCGTCAGCCTGGCGAAGGCGCTCGGCGACCGCTACGAGAACCTCGTCGCCCACCTCGTGGCCGAGCCCGTCATTGATGGCCTTGAAGCGGTCCAGGTCGAGGACTGCGACAGCGACGGTGCCCGGCTCGGCATGTCCCCTTGCGAGCACGTAGGAGAGCCGGTAGGTGAAAAGAGTGCGGTTGGGAAGGCCGGTGAGCGGGTCATGGAGGTACGCGTGGGCCAGCGCCTCCTCTGCCTCTTGCTCCGCTGCGACGTCGTGGACGAAGCCACCGAGCCTGAAGCTCTCGTTGCAGCCGAAGACGTAAGGGACACCCGACACCCGCACCTCGTGGCCCTCGCGATGGAGAAGCACCAGCTGCCGCTCGCCGGAAGCACGCGCAGCTCCTGGGGGCATCGTCCTCGCTTCGGCGAGATCGCTTTCGAAACGCCTCGCGAAGCGCTCCGGTATCAAGAAGCTGGTGATATCACGCCCGATGGCATCGTCACGACTCCAGCCGAGAAGCATCTCGGCCTGGTGGTTCCACTCTGTCACCACCCCCGCGCTGTCGGTCTCGATGAACGCGTCCCTGGAGAGCTCGAGCACGTCGCGGAAACGCCGCTCCCAGGTTTCCGGCGCCCCCCGCCCGCCAGGCATCGCACCTGCCAGCGCGCCTGCGCCGTTGGTGACACTCGCACCTACGCCGTTTGTGGCGCCGTTGGCGGCACTCGCACCTGCGCCGTTTGTGGCGCCGTTGGTCGCACTGGCCGCAAGGCCGCGCACACCTATCCCCTCGCCACCGCCCTCGGCCTCCCTGGTAGCTCTGGGCTCGCTCACGCTGGCACCAAGCCCCCTCCCATCAGCTTTCCGCCCTCCCCCCGACTGGGAGGTCAGGCCAGTTCGTCGATGTTACGGCCCTGCAAACACTTGGTCAATGGTGAAACGAACAACAGGCACCGTATTATCGAGATTATCGAGCCGCATTCTCGAGCCTGTTGCTACTTTTTGTGTTTCTATAAATACTTTACGTGCTCACAGGTTGAACGGCAACCGGCAAGGAAGCCGGATCTACCCTCGGATTCGCATGAGCGCCGCTCGTGTCACACAGAGCTTCGGACCCGCCGGGTGGTGCGGAGCTGCGTCGTAGGCATACGGTGCATGCGTGAGTCCTCCTTCGGTCTGTACCGCCCCCCGTGCCGGCGGCGTCTCCTCCACTGGCGGCGCCTCGTCCATGGTTACCGGCGTGATGCCGGAGCCCCGCCGTCGCATGCCGGTCTCGTGATCGAGATAACGGGCACAGCTCAGCGCGAGGCGTGGGACCGGGGCGTCCTCCCGCCAGTCGAGAAAGTGCGGCCTGGCCTGTGGTCGATCCCCGTCCCGATCCCCGACAACCCGCTTCGCTACGTGCTCGTCTACGCCCTGGAGCTCGACAGCGGCGTCGCGATCGTGGACGCCGGGTGGAACACCGACGACGCCTGGGAATCCCTCTGCGGCGGGCTCGCAGAGGCTGGCGGCTCGATATCGGACGTCCGCGCGGTGCTCGTCACCCATATTCACCCGGACCATTACGGGCTGGCCGGCCGCGTGCGCGAGACCTCGGGCGCCTGGATCGCCCTCCATCCCGAGGACGCAGCAATGCTCCAGGGCCGTTACGTCGATGTGGACGACCTTCTCGGGCGCATGTGCTCACTGCTCGAGGACGCCGGGGTCCCCGAGGTCAAGCTGCCCGACCTGAACATGGCGTCCATGATGATCCGCTCGCAGGTGACTATGGCCGAGCCGGACGTCCTGCTCGAGGACGGGCACGAGGTCGACCTGCCCGGCTGGGACCTGAAGTGCATCTGGACGCCGGGGCACTCGCCCGGGCACGTCTGCTTCGCGAGCGAGTCCCGGCGACTGCTCATGTCGGGGGACCACGTGCTGCCACGGATCACGCCCAACATCGGGGTGCACACCCAGCAGTTCCCGAACCCGCTGGGCGACTTCCTAGAGTCCCTCCTGAAGGTCCACGACTTGCCCGTAGACGAGGTGCTGCCTGCCCACGAGTACCGCTTCGCCGGGCTGGGGGCGCGGATCGACGAGATAATCACCCACCACGCGGACCGCCTGGCCGCCATAGAGCGCCTCCTTGCGAAGAGCCCGGGGGCCACCGCCTGGGAGCTCGCCCTCGGGCTCAGTTGGTCACGGCCGTGGGAGCAGATCCCGGACTTCATGCAAAGGGCGGCCGTGGGCGAGACGCTCGCGCACATCGTGCTCCTCGAGAACCACCAGAGGGTGAGGCGCGAGGGAAGCATGCCGGCACGCTTCCACCTGGCAAGCGACGAGCGCTAGTGGGGCGGCGTGGCCTGCTGGACCTGGCGCCGGTGCCGCCGCCTCCAGAGAAGGTACCCGCCGCCCAAGAGCACCACCACCACGACCAGGGCCAGCTCCACCTTTGTCGTCGCAGCAGCGGCTGAGTCGAAGGAGTGGCCTAGCACGTAGCCGAGGATCACGTAGGCGGCGCCCCAGAGCACCCCGCTCAGGATGTCGCAGATGATGAAGGTGCGGTACCTGACCGCACTCATGCCGGCGAGGCCCGGGACCAGGGCACGCACTACCGCGACCCAGCGGCCCAGGAATACAGCCAGTCCCCCCCGGCGCTCCATCAGCGAGCGCGCCTTTTCGACCTCGCGCCGGCCCTTCAGGGGACGATGGTCAACGAGCCAGGGCCCGATCAGCTTGCCGACCTCGTAGCCCACCATATCGCCGACGACGGCGCAGGCGACCACCACGAACAGCACGGCCTCGACGTTGGCCCGGTGGAGGCCTGCAAGCGCACCTCCCGCCAGGGCAGCCGTCTCGCCCGGGACGACGAAGCCGAGCATTACCGCCGTCTCTCCGAAGACGAGGATCCCCACGAGGAAGTAGACGGGCAGCCCGTGGAGGTGGAGGATCGAGTTGGCGATACTGCTCACGTGCGACCCCGGAAGGACCACGAGGCACTCAGCCAGGTCCGCCGGGAGCACGCAGGGCACCGCATGAGGCGCGTATAGCCGCGCCCTGGCCTCCAGAGCCAGAGGGGCAAGTGGAGGACCAGGTAGTCGAGCATGTCAACCTCCGAGCGCCCGTGGCATGCGGAGCACTCGAGAACGATCGGCCCGCCGATCGAGAACCCAGCCGCGCCGAGCGGTGTAGTGGCGGGATCGCCCGAGCCTCGTGGCATCCGGGAGCCCTGAGGCTTCGCCGAGCCGTCGCCGGTAGGCTCGCCCGCCTTGTCGCGGGAGCCTTTGGAGGGTACCGCTCGCCGCCCGGCAGCCGGGGCCCGCCGCCCGGTGACGGGCGCGAGCCGTCTCGAGGCAGCCGAGGCGCGCGATCGTTTGCTCGAGGAGCCTCGGCTGCCAGTACGCTCGGCAGCACCGGCCGATCGCTCGGTACCTGCCGGCGAGGAGAACAGGGCCCTGCGCCCGAGGTCTGGTGACGCATCACCGCGGCGCTGTTCGGGGTCCGAACGTTGTGCCGGGGCCCAGAACAGGGCTCTCTTCCCCAGGGGATCGGGGCCCTCAGGCATGGCCTGAGTCGATCGCCGCCGCGATCGCACGGTATGCCTCGGCACCGGGCGACGAGGGAGCGTGCTCCAAGATGCAGCGACCACGCTCGGGGGCCTCGGCGAAGCGGATGGACTTCCTCACCGGTGGCTCGATCACCGCCAGACCGTAGCGCTCCTGCACGCTCTGCAGGACCGCGCGCCCGTGCCTGGTGCGCTCGTCGAGCATGGTGGCGATGACGCCGAGGACCCTGAGGTCGGCGTTGGCGAAGGTGCGCACGTCCTCGATCGTCTCGAGGAGCTGGCCCACCCCGCGGTGGCTGAGCGCCTCGCACTGGAGGGGGACGAGGACCTCGGTCGCAGCCGTTAGCCCGTTGATGGTGAGGACCCCGAGCGACGGAGGGCAGTCGATGAGGATGAAGTCGAAGTCGTCGGCCACGGGGCGCAGCGCCCGCTCCAACACGTGCTCACGCCCGGTGCGGGTGAGGAGGTGGACCTCGGAGCCTGCGAGGTCGATGCTTGCCGGAAGGAGGTGGAGCCCGTCGATGCCGTCGCTCCTCAGGCAGACTTCGGCCACCTTTGCCTTGCGGACGAAGACGTCGTGCAGGGTGCGCTCGAGGCTGTCGGGGTCGAAGCCGAGCGAGTAGGTGAGGCATGCCTGCGGGTCGAGGTCCACGAGGAGCACCCTCCGCTCCCGCTCGGCGAGCGCGTAGCCGAGCGAATGCACGGTCGTCGTCTTGGCGACGCCGCCCTTCTGGTTGGCAACCGCCACCACCCGAGCCATTTCTGCGAGTCTATGCACGCCCGAACAGCCTCCGCGCTCGGCCGTAGCGGGCTGCATCGAGCCCGCGAGCACCCCGGCCCAACTGCAGCGCTCACGGTGCGGAAACCAGCCAGCCAGCCAGCCGACCAACCGACCACCACGGGCCCTCGCCGAGCACTACAGTGGTCATTTGCCAGTGCCAACTATGTGCCCGTGCTAGCGGGCGGCTACCGGCGGCCTCTGGGAGACGGGACACACGCAGGATGGACGACGCAGAAAGTCCAGGCAGAGGCGGCACTGAGCGCCCTTGGGTAACCGAGCGCTCCTGGCGAGCTCGGGACGCCTCCGATCGGCGGCGCGGCGAGGCACTTTTCCTTCACAGCAACGACGCGATCATCGATGTGGACCTGGAGGGGGTGATCATGGCGTTCAACCCCGCCGCGGAACGACTGTACGGGTACAAAGCGAAAGACGTCGTGGGTGGCTCCGTGGGCGTGCTCTTGCCCCACCGGACTCCCGAAGAGATCGCCCCGTTGCTCGCTGATCTGGCGAGCAGGTGGGACATCGAACCCTACGCGGTCACCTACCAGCGCCCCGATGGCACCACGCTCGAGCTGTCGGTGACAGCGGTACCCCTGCTGCGAAGCGATGGCTCCGCGGTCGGAATCACAGCAATTGTCCGAGACCTCACGCCGATGTACCAGTCGCGAGCCGCCCTGGCCTCCTTGGCCGTTAGCGAAGCGCGCTATCGCGCCATGGTCGAGTCCGCTCACGAGGGGATCGGCGTGCTCGACGCGGAGCAACAGATCGTCTTCTGCAACTCGCGGATGGCGAACATGCTCGGCTACCGGGTCGAAGAGATGATCGGCCTGGGTATTGACTCCGTGATCTTCCCCGAGGACGCGCCGGCGATAGCCCGGATCGCGCTCCGGGGGTTGCGAGGCGAGACGGAGCAGACCGAGGTCCGGCTCCGGCGCAGGGACGGAAGCACCCTGTGGGCGATCATCGCAACCGCTCCCTTCCCCGGCGAGGACGGCGCCATCGCCGGTGTCGCCGGGTTCTTCACCGACATAACGGACCGAAAGCATGCCGAGGCCGCCCTGCGAGAGAGCGAGGCGCGGCTGCGCGCGTACTTCGAGCACGCACCGGCCGGCATGGCACTAGTAAGCCTGGACGGCGTGGTCGTGAACGTGAACCCCGCGCTCTGTTCCATCACCGGCTACGAGAGGGACGAGCTGATCGAAGGCGGCCTCTCGGTTCTCCTCGGCGTTGACCACCTGGCGCGAACCGAAGAGATCCGACAGCTCGTCCGCGAGCTGCTGGCCGGCGACATGCCGTCGTTCGAGCTCGAGCAGGCTTTCGCGACCAAAGATGGCCGGTCGATCTGGCTGGAAGCTGCCGTTTCGCTCACCCGAGACGAGCAGGGCGAGCCCTTCGAGATCGTCGCGGTCATCCAGGACGTCACCTCGCGCAAGGACGCAGAGCGCGCCAAGGACGAGTTCGTCTCTGTGACGAGCCACGAGCTGCGCACACCGCTCACCTCTATCCGGGGCTCCCTCGGCTTGCTGGCAGGAGGTGCCGTCGGGGATCTCCCCGATTCCGCACAGCGGATGCTCGACATTGCAGTGCAGAGCACGGATCGGCTGATCCGGCTCATCAACGACATCCTTGACCTCGAGCGGCTCACCTCCGGGAAGCTGTCGCTGTTGCGCGAGGCCTGCGACGCGGCCGGGCTCGTCTCCCGGGCGGTCGAGGAGATTCGAGGTGCCGCCGACGCGCTCGGGGTCGAAGTGCGGGCGGCGTCGGTGGACGGCCGGGTTTGGGCCGATCCGGACCGCGTCATCCAGACCCTCACCAACCTGGTCGGCAACGCCATCAAGTTCTCGCCTCGATCCGGCACCGTCCAGGTGAGCGCCCAGGTGGAGGACGACCACGTTCGTTTTGCCGTCGAGGACCACGGCCCGGGAATACCCGCCGACCAGCTGGAAACGGTCTTCGAGCGCTTCCGGCAAGTCGACGCCTCCGACTCGAGGGTGAAGGGCGGCACTGGTCTCGGGCTCGCCATCTGCCGCACGATCGTCGAGCAGCACGGCGGGCGCATCTGGGCCGAGAGCGTCCTCGGCCAGGGAGCTACGTTCAGCTTCACCCTGCCGCTCGTAACAGACGCCGGCTCGGATGACGAGGCCTACGGCCGCTCCGAGCCCGAGGTGCTCGTCTGTGACGACGACGCGGTGATCCGCGAGGCGGTGAGGGCCATGCTCGAGGCCAACGGGTACCGGGTGTGGGACGCAGCAAGCGGCGAGGAGGCCCTGGCGGTCGCCCGGGAGCGGCACCCGGACGTCGTCTTGCTCGACCTGCTCCTCCCAGGCATGAATGGCCAAGAGACGGCAATTGCTCTGAGGGGCGAGGAGGACACGGGCGACATCCCCGTTGTCGTGCTGAGCGTGCTCACCCCCGAGCAGATGGAGGTGGAGGGTGCCGCCTCCCGGCTCGAGAAGCCGATCGACGAAGACGCGCTCTTGAACGCTCTGCGCAACGCCATCGGTGGGGACGGCCGGCATGCACTGGTGGTAGAAGACGACCCTCGCACCTCCGAGGTGATAGAGGTGGCCCTCGCCCGCCACGGCCTGAAGGTCCGGCGCGCCCGAACGGGGCGCGAGGCGGTGCGCCTCGGTCGAGCGCTCGCCCCTGACCTGCTGGTGCTCGACCTGGCGCTCCCCGGCGGAGACGGCTACGGCGTCGTCGAGTGGATGCGCAAGCAGCGCTGGCTCAGCACTGTCCCGGTTCTCGTGTACACGGCTTTCGACTTGGACGGGGCCGACCGGGACCGGCTGCGCCTGGGCAAGACGAAGTTCCTCACCAAGGGCCGGACGTCGCCTGCACTGTTCGAGGCCGATATCGAGGAGCTGCTCGACTGGGCCGCGCAGGAGGCCTCCCGGAGATCGCCCGGCCCGCGATGACAAAGCACATACTTCTCGTCGACGACGACGAGCTGATCCTGGAGATCGCCGAGGCCAGCCTTGCACGGGTTGGCGGCTGGGAGGTCACCACCGCCTGCTCGGGGGAAGAGGCGGTGCTGAAGGCGTCGGCCCAACACCCGGATGCCATCCTCCTCGACGTGATGATGCCGGGTCTCGACGGTCCGAGCACCTTGGCGCGCCTGCGAGCCGATCCGGCGACAGCATCGATCCCGGTGGTGTTCCTCACAGCCAAAGTGCGCCACTCCGAGCAGTTGCAATGGGCAGACCTCGGCGGCTCAGGTGACCTCGGTGCCGCAGGAGTCCTCGTCAAGCCGTTTGATCCCATGGTGCTCGCGAACCAGGTGGCCGAGGTGCTCGGCTGGTCGGGGTGAACATGCCTGCCGAGCCGGCGGCCGAGCAAGCGGCCGACCTCGAAGCCGCAGCCAGGGTGCAGGCGCTGTGGGTGCGCTTCCAGCCTCAGATGCTTGCCCGGGTGGAGTCGATAGAGGAGGCGCTCGCAGCGCTCGTCGAATCCAGGTTGGACGACGAGCTGCGCCGCCGGGCAGAACGCGACGCTCACCGCCTTGCCGGGTCGGCGGGCACTCTCGGGCGGCATTACGCCTCGGTGCTCGCCCGCAGCCTCGAGGAGCTTCTAACCCGCCCAGGCCCGGTAGACGCCATGGAGCTGAGCGATGCGTTGGTCCAGGTGGAGTCTCTCCGAAGCGAGCTGACAGACGCTCCTTCTGCTGACCAGTCGATTGCCGAGGACCGGCCAGTAGTCTTGGTGATGCACCACGACGCGGAGCTGGCAGCGGGCATCGGGCTGGCCGTCGAGGCACGGGGTCTGGCCTCACAGGTGGCCACGAGCGTACCCACCGCTCGGGAAGCGCTCGACGTCGCGATTCCGGCAGTGGCCCTGGTGGACTTGGGCCAGGGCGACGACGGCGTCTTGGACCTCGTTCGGGAGCTGAGCACCCGCACCCCGCCGGTAGTGGTGCTGGCGGTGACCCACGGCACCGGCTTCTTCGACCGCGTCGAGGCTGTGCGGGCCGGGATCCAGGCCTTCCTGCCGGGCTCGCTGTCGCCGAACGAGCTGGCGGGGGCGGCCGCGGCCACTCTCGAAGCTGCCGGGAGGGACAGGCAGCGATTGCTGGCTGTCGACGACGACCCGGCGGTATTGGCTGCGCTCGTGGCAATCCTCGAGCCTGCCGGCATCGTAGTTACCGGAGTGACGGAGCCTGAGCGGTTCTGGGCAACGCTGAGGGAGAGCGCGCCCGACCTCGTGGTGCTGGACCTCGACATGCCGGTAGTGAGCGGGACCGAGCTGTGCCGGCTGCTCCGAGCCGACCCCCGGTGGTCGGCGTTGCCCGTGGTCTTCCTTACCTCACACGTCGGTCGGGACACCATCGAGGCGATCTTCGCAGCCGGTGCCGACGATTACGTCCCCAAGCCCGTGGGCGGTCCCGAGCTGGTGACCCGGATCACCAACCGCCTCGAGCGGACCAAGATCCTCCAGGCCCGGGCCGAGACAGATCCACTCACCGGCCTCGCCAACAGGAGGAAGTTCGAGTCCCAGTGGACGCGCCTCCAAGCGATGGCTGAACGCTATGGCCAGCCGCTCTCGTTCGCCCTGCTCGACCTCGACCACTTCCGGGAGGTGAACAACCGCTACGGCCACGAGGTCGGTGACGTCGTGCTGAAGCACATCGGCCGGCTACTCTCGGAGTGCTTCCGGGGCGAAGACGTGGTTGCCAGATGGGGTGGCGAGGAGATCGCCCTTGCCATGTATGGCATGTCCCGCTCGGACGGGGTGAGGCGAGTCACCGACGCCCTACGGGCCATCTCTGAGAAAACCATGGCAACGCCGGACGGGCAGTCCTTCCGGGTCAGCTTCAGCGGCGGGGTCAGCGAGCACAAGGTGGACGGTGCCACGCTCCTCGACCTCTACCGACGCGCCGACGAGGCCCTCTATGCAGCCAAGGCTCTCGGCCGCTCTCGCGTGCTCCCCGCCGGCGAGTGGCGCGATGTGCACGGCTATGACCGCCTGGTCGACGTGGTGGTCGTCGAGGACGACGACGTCGTGGCCGAGCTGCTCGCGCACGCGCTGGCTGACAGCGGCTACCGGAGCCTCTGCGTCAACGACGGTCAAGCTGCGGTGGAGCTCCTTACCGATGCGTCGCGACAACCGCCACGGCTCGTCCTGCTCGACATCAGCCTGCCCAGCCTCGACGGCTTCGCCGTGCTCGAGCACCTGCGGCGAACGGGCATGCTCGAGGCGACGCGCGTGATCGTGCTCACCGCCCGATCCTCCGAGGAAGAGATCCTGCGAGCCCTCGCGGCTGGTGCGTTCGACCACGTGGGAAAGCCGTTCAGCCTTCCGGTTCTCATGCACCGCGTTCGACGCGCCCTCGCGGGCTGACCTGAGATGGCCGGAGGACTGCTTCTCCTCGCCGGGCTGGCCGAGCTGGGGTTGCTTCTCGTGCTCCTCGCGGCGTTCCTCGCTCACAGCCTGCGGGTGGTGACGGCGACCCTGCCGACCGGCCACCGCCTCGTGCAGTTGCGACGGGACGTGCTACGAGCCGCCGAAGGAGAGGTGCGGCTCGCCTCGCCCACGTCGCGCCGTGATTCGCAGCTCTACCGTCAGGCATTCGAAGAGCTGGCCACGAGCGTCTCTGGGGAGGGGGCCGAGCGGATCGAGAGATTGGCGCGCGAGATGGGCCTGTCGGACCAGGCGGCGCGTTGGTGCCAGAGCCGGCTGTGGTGGCACCGGCTGCGTGGCGTCCGGTTCTTCGACCACATCGGCGGCGGCAACGACCTCGTCCCGGCGCGCCTTGGCGACGAGCACCCGGTGGTCCGAGCAGCGGCGGCCAGATGGGCAGCCCACCACCCGAGTGCGGCGGCAGCCGAGCACCTGGTAGCGATGCTCGATGACCCCGATCGTCATTGCCGACTGGTCGCGCAGGATGGGTTGATCCGGCTCGGCGCAGTGGCAACCGAGCCTCTGGCCGCCTACCTGGACCGGGGCGAGACACCCGGGAAGGCGCTGGCACTGGCACTGGCAGCAGCGACCGGGCTCGCCGACGCACGCTTCCTCTGGCCAGGGTTGCGCGCCGCCGGCGACTCGGACCCCGGGGTGCGAGCCCAGGCCGCCACCCTGCTCGCTGCAGTGGCGGGGAAGCGGGCCGAGCAAGGGCTGCTCGGGCTCCTCCACGACCCGATCGATCCGGTGCGGGTCGCGGCCACCCGCGGCTTGGGCGTGGTCAGCTCCTGGGAACTGGCCCCGCACCTCGCCGGGGCGCTCGGCGATCGCGCCTGGGAGGTCCGGCGCGAGGCCGCCTTGGCTCTGCGCCGGCTCGGTCCGGCGGGGCGGCTCTACCTCCGCCGGGCGCTGACCGATCCCGATCCCTACGCGGCAGACATGGCCCGCCAGGTGCTGGATCTCCCTGACAGAGCTGTTGGCTCGCTCGGCTCGCCACCATGACACTCGAGCCGCTCCGTCTCTTCTTCGACGTGACCGCCTGGGCGGTCATCGGATACTTCGTCGTCGCGAACGGGTTCTGGTCGGCGCTTCTCGTCACTGCCGCGTGGCAGATGGTCCAGCACCGTCGCTCGAGTGAAGAGGAGGACCTCCGGTGGCTGCTCAGCTCCTCGGTGCTCCCTCGGGTGAGCGTCCTCGTGCCCGCTCACAACGAGGCAGCGACGGTGGGAGAGAGCGTGCTGGCGCTGCTCACGCTCGAGTACCCGAACCTCGAGGTGGTGCTCGTGAACGACGGGTCCACCGACGAGACGCTCGACACGCTCGTACAGCGCTTCGAGCTCCAGTCGATACATCCCATCTACCGCCGCGTCGTGGCAACCAGGCCCGTGCGCGCCCTGTACCGCTCGCGGCTTCACCCCGGGCTGGTGGTCGTCGACAAGGACAACGGGGGGAAGGCCGACGCGCTGAACGCTGCTCTCAACCTCGCGACTGGCACGCTCGTCTGCGCCATAGACGCCGACACCCTCATCGAGCCCGCGGCCCTGCTACGGATCGTGCAGCCGTTCCTCGCGTCCGATGACGTGGTTGCCTCGGGAGGGACGATCCGAGTCGCCAATGGCTCACTGGTGCAGGCTGGGCGGGTCGTCACCCCGCGGGCACCGCGCCGGCCGGTGGCCGGGCTGCAGGCCGTGGAGTACTTGCGGGCGTTCCTCTTCGGTCGCCTGGGGTGGAACCGGCTGGGCGGCAACCTGATCATCTCCGGCGCCTTCGGGCTCTTCAGGAGGGACGCGCTCCGGGCAATAGGCGGATACCAGGTGGAGAGCATCGGGGAGGACATGGAGCTCGTCGTTCGGCTGCGGCGTGCCGGGCTCGAGCGAGGAGAGGCCAGCCGGGTCGTCTTCGTCCCAGAGCCGGTTGCCTGGACGGAGGCTCCCGAGTCCATCAGGGTGCTCGGTCGCCAGCGCGACCGCTGGCAGCGGGGCCTGACCGACGTGCTGTGGCGCCACCGGCAGCTACTGTTCAACCCGCGCTACGGGGCGGTCGGGCTCGTGGTCACCCCGTATTTCTTCCTCGTCGAGTTGCTCGGCCCCGTGGTCCAGGCGCTCGGCTTGGTGGGTGTCGCTGCCGGCCTCGCCTTGGGGATGGTGGACGTCCAGATCGCGCTCCTCTTCCTCCTCGCCGTCTACGGATGGGGCCTGCTCTTCAGCATCGGGGCGCTGTTGCTCGACGAGCTCACCAGCCGGCGCTACGAGGGCATGGCCGATCGAGTGCTCCTGGTCTGCTGGGCGCTGGTCGAGCCGTTCGGCTACCGCCAGCTGAGCGTCGTCTGGCAGCTGCGTGGGATGGTCCGCGCCGTTCGGGGGCGCAGCGACTGGGGAGAGATGACCAGGCAGGGATGGCGGGGCGAGCCCTTCACGATGCCGGAACCTGTCAGCCGACCATATCCACGATAGCGCCGGCGCAACCGAAGCTGCCGCAGAGGAGGATCTCACATAGCCCTCGACGTCCACGACCACATTCAGGTCCGAGACGTGGGATCAGGGGCGGGTGGCAAGTCCGTCTCGTGGAACGCGCCGGCAGTGCCGGCTGATGGGGGTCTGGCTCGCCTTTGGTGGTGGGGAGTGGCACCATCGATCTCGTGAGCGTCACTCGGGTACCGGCACCATCACCCGAGGAGCGCTCCTCGTGGTGGCCATGGCGGTCCGGCTCGAGGTGGGGGCGTTCGTGGCGGTGGATCCGTTACCTGGTCGGCTTGGGGGTGGCTGGCCTCGCCCTGTGGGCAGTGCTCGGGCAACGTGGCGAGCTGGCCGGCCTGTCCAGTGCCCTGCACCACCTCCAGCTGTGGTGGGTGGCGTTGGCGCTCTTGGCCGAAGCTGGGTCGTACCTGTCGTTCGCCACCGCCCAACGAAGCCTGCTCCGGGTGGCCGGTGTGGACGTCGGCTTCGGTCCCATGACCGAGATCGTGGTAGTGGCCACCACCATCACCAACTCACTGCCCGCTGGGTCGGTGCTGGCCACGGTGTTCAGCTTCCGCCAGTTCCGCCGGCGCGGCGCGGACGACGCCGTGGCCGCCTGGGCCTTGCTTGCTGTGCTGGTGGCAGCAGGAGCCAGCCTGGCGCTTCTGGCCGGCGTCGGCCTGGGCTTGGCCGGTTCGGAGGGAGCCAGCGCCGACCTGGTCGGCGTGACCGTCGGCGTAGTGGTCCTCGCTGTGGCTGGAGGCGTGACCTTGGTCCAGCGGCGCGCCGCGCTGTGGGTAGTGGCCGCGGCCAGCCGAGCGTTACCCGAACAGCTGTCCCGGCCTATCGCTGCCGGCTTGGACCGGCTGTCCTCGGTGAACTTGTCGACCCGGCAGATGCTGCGGGCGGTGTGGTGGACCGGCGGCAACTGGTTCCTCGACTGCGCCTGCCTGGCCCTGTCGTTCTTGGCTGTGGGCTCCGCCGTTCCCTGGCACGGGCTTCTGCTGGCCTACGGCGCTGGGCAGCTGGCTGCCAACTTGCCCATCACCCCCGGTGGCTTGGGGGTCGTGGAAGGCTCCATGACCATCGCCCTGGTGGCATTGGGCGGTGACGTGGCGTCCACTGCGGTGGTTGTGCTCGTCTACCGGGTGATGAGCTATTGGCTGGAGCTCCCCATCGGGTGGGCGGTGTGGGGTCATCTCACTTGGCGCGACAAGCAAGAAGCCAGAGCCGCAATGCCCGGAGCCGAGAAGCCGGGCGCCGGCGACCTGACAGCGGTGACCAGGTGACCAGGTGACCGAGGTGCGGCGCCGGTTGGCGGCAGTGGCGCTGTGCATCGCTCTGCTCTGTGCGCCGCTCGCGCTGACCGGCTGCACTGCCGCCAGAAACACCCTAGGCCCGCGGGTCGGCGTCTGCTTCCACGCCTTGCCGGTGGCTGCGGCGGCGGTCCACCACCGCGGCAACTTCGCCGGAGTCCGTCTCGTGGGCGCCAGAGACCTCCGGGGTCGGGGTCGCCTGGGCGACCTGGTCCGGGGCTCGGCTCTGCCCGCGCTGTGCGCCGTCGGCTTCCGCGGATCGTTCACCAGCTCTCAGGTGATCGACCCGGTGGGCGTAACGGTGACCGTACCCCGGCCATACGCCGTGGTGGTGGTCACCGCGTCGGGCCACCACCTGCTCGGCACTGCGCTGCTCCGCCACCTCCCGCTGGCGCTTCACGACCTGCTCTGACCGGCGGGCTGCCAAAATGCGGCGCAGTGCCCCGGGAATCATGTCGGGTGCGAAGCGCCGCCATCACTACAGCGGTCGGGTCTGGGACTCGATGTATTGGCGCAGGACCGAGAGCGGTGCGCCACCGACAGATCCGGCGAAGTAGTGGCGCTCTGCCGCTTGTGTCCGCATAGACCGCGGAGAGATCGTTCTTCATCTGGCCGCCGGTGCCCACGGAGACGTGGCGAGGTACACGGTGATATCGCCATGCCCGCTGATAGCAACCGTGGTCACCGTGCGGGTCGTCCCTGCCGGCTGTGTCGCCGGCCCGGCCCGAAGTGCGCCAGCCGTCAGGTCCGACGAGGCCGTCTTCTCCGTGGCAGGCGAGACCGGAGAAAAGGACCGCTCACGAGGAGCGCAAGGCAAGCACCACCAATCCAGAGTCCAGGGTTATGTCCGCCTCGAGGGGTCGTTGACAGTCGCCGAGATCAAGTGATGTCGAGCATGGTCGCGATCGTCTCGCGGATCTGGGCGAGCGTCCCTGCCCCGACGTTGCCGCGGGTCGAGACGATCCGGGCAGTCGATACGGCCCGAAGATGCTGGCACTGGGCGGAGGATCGAGCGCTGAGGCCGTTGTGGTCGTCGGGCTCGATAGTCGGTTCCGAGTGGAACCCCCGCACGGTAGAGGTCAGGGGCACGACGCAGACCACGGACGGCTCCGCGCTGAGGATGCGTTGCGCAGATACGACGACTGCGGGGTGACGAAAGCCGGCTTCGCGACCCTGGGATAGTCCGAGGTCCAGATCGACTACGTCACCCGAGGTCAGCATCGAGCCAGGCCTTTTCGTCGTCGCGCAACGGCCGAGCCAGCTGCTGACCCATACGGTCCTGGCGTAGAGCGCGCACAGCAAGGCCGACGGTGCGTCCGACCGTCGTCCCGAGCTCGTCCGCCAGGCGCTTCAGCTCCTCGTGAGTCTCGCCGTCAATCCTCACACTCGTCGACTGCATGCAAATCAGCATACACAACCGGCGGGTTCGCCACCTTGGGTCGATTTACTCTGGGCTCGAACGAGCCGCACCTTCTGACCGGCGTTTCACCGTGGAGAGTAAGCTATGGAGTCGGCCCGGGGTCACTCGCGGCTGGAGGCCACGTGAATGGTTACGCATCGGTTACGCATCGGCCGAGTAGCCGAGCCCTTCCGCATCGGCGGGATGGAACATAGCGGGCACCGGTGATGGTTGCCGCGTCATGGTGCTTCTCGGCCACAGACCAAGCGCAAACCGGCGAAGCAACCGCGACGCGGATGCGCCGATGAAGGAAGCTCGACGCAGGCAACGCCGTCGGCAGCTTCTGGTCGGACTGGCAGGTCTGCTTCTCGCAGCTGGAGGTGGCACGTACCTTTCTATCTCCTCCTCTGGATCAATATCGGTGCATCCACCTGCTGCACGGCATCACACCGGCACCGCCACGGCGAAGAGCTTCTTGGCTCTTGCAGAGCACGGGCTCCACACCGCTTTCGTGGCCACGTACGCCATCGAGACCCCCTACGCGACCGGAGGTGGCCGGCCGGCGACGCTTGTCGTTGCGTCGGCTCCGCTCTCTGGACAGACCTCATCCGTGGAGTGGTCCTACGCGCTCGAGTGGTCGAGCGGTGCCGAAGTCGAGATGCTCAGTCGCCCCGACGGGCTCTACCAATGCGGTCGTCCACACGCTGCATCGGTCTGGACCTGCATGGGGCCCCGCGCTGCCGACAGTGGCGGAACCGCCGTGCATGCTGCGCTCGAGCTCTACGAACCGACAACTCAGCTCGGGGCTCTCGAGAACACGGTCTCTGGCGGCGTGAAGGCCTTGGTAGCTACCAAGGCCGTGATCGCCGGGCAGTCGGCAAAGTGCATCTCGCTCACCAGGTGGAACGGCACATGGCGCTGGTGCTTCACCAATAGCGGCGTTCTCGCCAGCTTCCCCGCCTACGCCAACCTGCTCCCCTATGCGAGCCGGGTGCGAGGCACGCTGGTGAGCCTCTCGTCTGCGGTGGCACCGGAGCAGTTCGCCTTGCCGGCGACATCCAACCCATGGGGACCAGGGACGCCACCGTGGTATTTCTGCCCCCGGTCCCGATCCTGCGCGTTCCAGCTGTCCCCATGACGATGGCGGGTGACACTACATCGCCACCGGCCGCAGGATCGTGCTGCTCACAGTGTTCGTGAAGACGCGCCAGCGAGAGCGTCGGGAAATCCAACGGGCATGGAGCACAATGCAGACCTGCATCGCCGAGGGGTTCGCAACTGCTGGGTAGCGAATGCCAACTAGTGTGCGTATGTGTGTACTAGTCTGTCCACTGTGAACCTGTCTGACTGGGCTGACCGAGTGGGCGTGAGCAAGCACACTGCCTACCGCTGGTGGCGCGACGGTACCCTGCCTGTTCCCGCACGTCGCGTGGGCCGGCTCATCCTGGTCGATACTGACGCGGACAGAGCGGAACACACCCGTACGGTGGTCTACGCGCGAGTGTCGAGCCACGACCAACGGGGTGATCTCGACCGCCAGGTCTCGAGGCTCACCGAGTGGGCGACTTCATCGGGCTTGTCGGTAGACGAGGTGGTGACCGAAGTCGGCTCGGGGATGAATGGCCGCCGTCGCAAGCTTGCCAGGGTCCTTGCCGACCCTACCGCTGCGATCATCGTGGTCGAGCACAGGGACCGCTTGGCACGCTTCGGGGTCGAGCATCTCGAAGCTGCACTATCAGCCCAGGGACGGCGTGTTGCGGTGGTTGATTCCGGCGAGGTGGAAGACGACCTCGTGCGCGACATGACCGAGGTGCTCACATCCTTCTGTGCCCGCCTCTACGGCCGGCGAGGTGCAAGGAACCGTGCCGAGAAGGCACTCAGGTGTGCAAAGAACGACGTGGGGCCGATGGCACTGATACACCCATCTGAGACGATCACACCGTGAGCGGCTTCAAGGTCCCTGAAGGCTGGTGCGCGAGTGCGTATAAGTTCTGCCTTGACGACGGGGAGCGAGCTGACCCTGCCGAGGCGTCTCACCTCGGTGCCAAGCGATTCGCTAAGAAGTGGGGACTCAGGCTCGTAGAAGACCAGCTCCATGCGAGAAACGCTTACCGCGTGCTCGCTCTCCGCCAGGGAGCTAACGCCAAGGACGCGGACAACTGGGCAAGGGCGATGGTCCCGGTTCCCTGGTCCAAGGCTGCGATGCGGCGCATCTGGAACGACGAGAAGGACCTCGTGACAGCGAGGAACGATGCCGAACGGGAGGCCGCGGCAGAGAACATCCACGCGAGGGCAGTGCTCGAAGTCCTGGCTCTCCGCCAAGGGGCTCGTGCGACAGAGGCGAGGAACTATGCCGACCGAGTGGTCCCATCGGTCGGCTGGTGGGAGGCGAACTCGAAGGAGGCTTACTCGTCTGGCTTCGAGGCTGCATCACTCGCACTCAAGAACTACTTCCAGTCGAAGGAAGGCACCCGGAAGGGTGCTCAAGTCGGCTGGCCGAGACGACCGCGCAAGTATCGCGGGCGGCAATCGGTCGGTTTCACGACAGGGACGATGGGTGTCGTGGACCGCCATCATGTGCAGTTGCCTGTGATCGGGGTGCGTCGCACGAAGGAGCCGACCGACAAGCTACGCCTGAGGCTCGAGCGTGGCTCGGCGAAGATACTGCGGTCCACGCTCTCCGAGGAGGGGGGCTGGCGCTTCGTCTCGTTCAACGTGATCGTGAAGAAGGACGCGGAGGTGCAGGCTCTCGCGGGCGTCTCTGGCACCGATGTCGGCATCGCCCACCTCGCCACCTCCTCGGATGGCCATGTCGTAGAGAACCCGAGGGCGGAGAAGCAGGCACGCCAGAAGATCAACCGCTACCAGCGCCGGATGGATCGCCAGCACAGGACGGGCAGCCCGGCCTGTTTCACCCCTGATGGGACCCACATCGCTGGCCGTTGTCTCTGGAAGAACCGCTCGAAGCGCTCAAAGGAGACCCAGGCCAAGCTCCGCCGTGCTCACGCGAAGGCAGCGAACATCCGCAAAGACCCGATCCATAAGGAGTCCCACCGCCTCGCTAGCACCTACAGGGTGAACGTGGTCGAGGACCTGTTCGCTTCCGGCATGATCGCCAAGGGTCGGGGCAAGCGCTGCTCCAACCGATCCCAGGCCGACTCGGCCCTGGCCGAGCTTCGCCGGCAGCTCTCCTACAAGCATGCGTGGTTCGGCGGGATACTCCTGCTCGCGAGCCGCTGGTACCCGTCGTCGAAGACGTGCTCTGCCTGCAAGGTTGTGAACCGCGACCTGAAGCGTTCGGACCGCGTGTTTCACTGCCCGAAGTGCGGGCTCCTGATCGACCGCGACCTGAACGCGGCGTACAACCTTCAATCCCTGGCAGAGCTCGCTTGTCTGGCTGTGCTCTGCCAAGCCTCGACTGGGGAACCGGTCGACTGGTCCAAGCTCCCTGTTCGTCCCTACGGCTGGGAGAAGAAAGACCTGAAGCAAGACACCCGCAGTTCGCGGGGGTGTGCCCGAGCCGGAGGCCCCAGGGCCGATGGAGGGGGGAGGGAGACCTCCCGGCGCAGTTCTGCCGGGTACCGCCCCTCCGATCGGGAAGCTGTTGTCGCCACCGGCTCTGTCGGCGTCATCGATGGAGTCTCACCCAGCCCTAAGAAGGCGGTGGCCTGATGCTTGCGCGTCAGCCCGAGGCAACGGCACGGCCTGAAGTCCATAGGCCGCCGATGGAGCGTGCAACTACTGCACACTCACCGGGAACGG
>JAJYXW010000156.1 GCA_021801525.1 Actinomycetes bacterium | reverse complement strand
CCCTGCGTTGCCGAACGAGAAGACTCCCCCATCCGAGGACACCATCCAGTACCCGCCACCTCCGGGCACCTGGGCAATGCCCACCACCGGAGCGAACAAGCCGGCGCCTCCCGGGCCACCCGGCAGCCTCGGGAGGACCGAGCTCCAGCTGAAGGCGAGCTGCGGACTCGCAGAGGTGTCGACTAGCAGCTCCGCCCAAGACGGGCTCGAGTCCCAGCCGGTCGAGTCGAGGGCGATTCCGGCAACGCACGGCTGGCAATTGAAGGCGGCGAGAATGTTGTCGCGATGGCCCCAGCACCCAGGGTCACCTGCCTGCTGGCAGTCGGCGTTCGGGCTTCCGGGGCCGTCGTCGTACATCCAGAGATAGATAGCCTCCAGGGGCGAGCCCACGCCTCCGGCCCAGTTGCTCGTCCACATGCCAGTGGGGAAGCCGCTCGGCGGCAGCGGGTCACCCGGCTGCGCGGCGCCTTGTGCTGCAGCCTGGTCGAGCGTGCTCGCCATGCCGGTCATCGGGGGCAAGCCGCGTGCTGTGCGCTCGAGATTCGTCGCGACGAAGAGCTGCTCGGCCGGGCTCAGCTGGTACCAGTCGTTCGGGAGGGTCATCGGCGCGAGGCCCTCCTCCGCACGGGCGTTCGCAATGGCTTGGAGAGTGGCGTCCGTGCAAGTGACGGAGTTGTCGTAGCTGCTGCCGGAGCACGAGTCGAAGAAGTCAGGGTTGGGCGGTATGTTTGCGGACGGGTTCCCCGGAGGCAGGATCCCCTGGCGAGCTCGAGGGTACGCCCTCGTCGACACGAGCTGGGCAGGCGAGGCCAGCAACGATCCCTGCTGCCTCGCAACCGGCTGGTGACCCAGCGACCCCATGAACATCGACCCCATGACCAGAGACATCAGTGCCAACAGAGCTAGTGTCGGCCTCGAAGGGCTCGGCTCGCCGACAGCGAGAGGGAGGGGGGCATGAGCGGGCCGGCCTGCCCATTCACGGAGAGCGCCCACAGTCCGAGCGCTCAGTGTGTGATCTTTCTCCACGGTAAGAGAGTCGGCAGTCACTATCCGTGTCTTTATGCCGGATGCGTGAGGTGTCACTCACGTTGGGTATTGGTTGTGCTGGCACTGGTAGCGGTGTTCCTCTCGGCGTGCGGGGGTACGACCGCACCCGCGTCGAGCGCGAGCCGAAGCGATACCGGGAGCGGGAGCGGGAGCGGGAGCGGAACGGTTGCCTTCGTCGCCAACTTCGCTTACGCAGACCAACCAGGCACGACGATCACCGAGGTCAGCTTGGGCAAGAGGCGGGTGGAGCGCTCCATTACGCTCGGACGGCTCCCCTCTGCGTTCGCCGCCACGGCGAGGGGAACCAAGCTGCTCGTGGCGGACGAGGGATCCGACCGACTGAGCATCCTGTCGGTCACCGCTGCAAAGGTCGTCGCAGTGGTCAGGGTCGGGCTGGAGCCCGACGCGATCGCCGTGACACCCAACGGGGCAACGGCCCTGGTGGCCGACTTCGGCGCAAACACCGTTACGCCGGTGGACCTCACCACCATGAAGGCGCTGCCCCCCATCCCGGTCGGGCTGGAGCCCGACGCGATCGCCGTGACACCCAACGGGGCTACGGCCCTGGTGGCCGACTTCGGCGCAAACACCGTTACGCCGGTCGCGCTCACCACGATGAAGGCGTTGCCACCGACGTACGTGGGTGTCGACCCGACGGGTGTGGCCAGCGCACCCGGCGGATCCGTCGCATGGGTGTCCGGCGGCAGCTCGATAGTTCCCCTCTCGCTTGCAACGTTGCATGCCGGGACAGCGCTTGGCGCCGGCGGGATTGCGGAGGCCATTGCGATCGGCCCGGCTCCCGGTGCCGGTGATGGAAACGGCGGCGGCACGGGCGGCACGGGCTCCAACGGCGGCACGGCGGCCTGGGTAGCCCTCCAAGACGGCTGGGTGAACGCCGTGGACCTGGCCAGTGGCGCGATCGAGGCGAGGGTCTACGTCGGCGGCAGGCCCTCGGCGATCGCCATCCCGGCTTCCACCGGCTGAGGCACTTGAATGCCGCTCGACGCCGGACTGCTAGGCGACCTCGCCGGAATCGTCGGCCCGCACCACGTGATAGTCGACCCTGCCATCCGTGCGGGCTACGAGGTGGACTGGACCGGTCGCTTCAGGGGCCGCGCTGGCGCAGTGCTGAGGCCGGGGGACCTAGCCGAGACAGCAGCCGTCGTAGAGCTCTGCCGGCAACACGGGATAGGCCTCGTTCCCCAGGGAGGAAACACGGGCCTGGTAGGCGGCGGGGTTCCGGCGGATGCCGCATACGATGTGGTCGTCTTGAGCACGCGGCGCATCTCGTGGATCGGAGACCCGGATGCCGTGCCAGGTCAGGTCGCCGTAGGAGCCGGCACCACCCTCGCAGAGCTGCAGCGAGCCCTCGGACGGGCCGGTGCCGAGTTGGGCGTCGACCTGGCCTCCCGGGACAGCGCAACGGTGGGCGGGATGGCCGCGACCAACGCCGGAGGCATGCGCGTGATGAGCCATGGCACTATGCGCGCGCAAGTGACCGGTATCGAGGTGGTGCTCGGTGATGGTCGAATCGTGTCGCAGATGCGCGGGCTCTCGAAGGACACGAGCGGCTACGACCTCTCCGGCCTCGTGGTCGGCAGCGAGGGAACCCTCGGCGTCTTGACGGCTCTGCGCCTGAAGACCATACAGCTCGCAGAGAGGCGCGCCGTGGCAATGATCGGTGTCGCGACGATCGAGGCAGCCGTCGAGATCGCCCTTGGGCTGAGCAGGGATCGTGACGCAGGACTTCGAGCGGCCGAGGTGGTCCGCGGCGCTACCATCGAGCGTACGTGCGCGGCGCGGGGCACGGCACCCCCATATGAGGGAAGGCACGATTGGCACCTGCTGGTCGAATGTGCTGGGAACCTCGATCCCCTTCCGGCCATGGCCCGCGTGCTCGGAGATCATGCGGGCCTGATAGGCGGCTCCGCGCTGGCCGGCGAAGGAAGGCAGCTGAGCGAGATATGGGCCCACCGGGAGCGGCTGACCGAAGTGCTCGCGCGGCTCGGGCCGCCCCGCAAGCTCGACGTCAGCCTGCCGCTCGCAGCGATGGGCGCCTTCGTGGAAGGCGGGGCCGCGGCGCTCGGGCGCCTGGTGCCCGGCGCCGAGATGCACGTATTCGGGCACCTGCTCGACGGCAACCTCCACCTCAACGTTCTGGGAGTGCCCGACGACGCTGGCGAGGCGGTGGACGGCGCACTGCTCCGGCTCACGGTCGACGCCGGTGGGAGCATCGGGGCCGAGCACGGGATCGGCCGTGCCAAGCGCCAGTGGCTCCACCTGGTGCGCCCCCCCGATGAGATCGAGGTGTTCAGGCGGGTCAAACAGGCATTCGACCCGGAAGGCATCTTGAACCCAGGCTGCCTGCTCCCGGATCCCCTGCCCGCTTAGAGGCTCAGCGGATCGATGAGAACCCCAGGGTTGCAAATACCTGCGGGATCGAGCGCTTCCTTCGCTCCTCGCAGCGCCTCGGCGAAGAGGTCCGGGCGCTGGCGGTCGTACCAGGTCCGGTGATCGCGACCGACGGCGTGGTGGTGGGTTATCGTCCCGCCCGCAGCGAGCATCGCGTCCGATATGGCAGCCTTCAAGGTTCCCCACTGCTCGAGCTCGGCTCCGCTGGAAGCGGGAGCCATGACTGTGAAGTAGGGTGCCGGTCCGTCAGGGTAGACATGGGTGATCCTGCAGGTCACGAAGCCTGTAGACGCGCCTGTTGCAGCCAGTGCCGCACCGGCGGCCTTCACGACGGCCGAGTGGAGCTCCGAGAAGCGGTCCCAGGTGACAGCCGTCTCGAAGGTGTCGCAGAACATGCCGAGGGTCACCAGCGCGTCCCTCATGTAGGGCGCACGAATGAACGACGAACGCCACGCCTCGGGGGCGGCGCTTCCTGAGCTCCCTTGGGCGCCCGGGGCTCGCCCGGGGCTCGCGCCTATGGTGGATCCCTGGCCGTCGTCGCGCGCTCCCCACGAACCTTCGTCGATCACACCTGCGTGGTCGCGCACGCACTCAGCCGCTATCTCCGCCCAGGCGTCGAGAGGATGCTCTGCCGACTCGAAGCCGACGATCAGCAGCGCCGAGCTCCCGTCGCCGGCGCCGTTAACCAGAGCCTCGACGGGGTCGACGAGGCGACAGTTGGCCGGCATCAAGCCGGACTGCGCCAGTGCGCGCAAGCCTTCGGCTCCGAGCTCGAAGGTCGCGAACCTGGCAGCACCCCCGGCGCGCCAGCGAGGCCTGCGGCGAACCCGCACCCAGGCCTCCGTCACTATGCCGAGCGCGCCTTCCGACCCGATGAACAGCCGGTCCGGCGACGGCCCGGCCCCCGAACCGGGCAGGCGGCGCGTCTCGACCAAGCCTGCCGGGGTCACAACCCTGAGGCCTTCGACCAGGTCGTCGATGTGCGTAGGCCCGGTGGCGAAGTGCCCCCCTGCGCGCGTCGCGATCCAGCCGCCGAGCGTGGAACACTCGAAGCTCTGCGGAAAATGCCTGAGCGTCAGGCCTCTCGGACGCAGGTCTGCCTCCAACGAAGGCCCGAGGGCTCCCGCCTCGATGCGCGCTGCCAGCGAGAGCGCGTCCACCTCACGTACCTGCGACAGCGCGCCCAGGTCGACCGACACGCACCCGGCGAAGCCGTCGCCCACGTCCGGCTCCACGCCTCCCACGACGCTCGTGCCCCCACCGTAGGGGATAGCCGCAAGACGCTCCTCGGTACACCAGTCGAGCACGGAGGCCACCTCCGCCTCGCTCCGGGGTGCCAGCACCAAGTCGGGTGGATGAGGCATCTCACCCCGCAAGGCACGAACCACGTCCCGGTAGGAGCACCCGTACGCGTGCGACGCTCGGCTAGCCGGATCGTCCGCGGCGATCCCAGCCAGGGCACGGTGGGGGCGAACCCGGGGAGGAGGCAAACCCAGGTCTGCGGGGTCCGGCGGTGTCCTTCGGGATGCGTCCACTCCGAAGCGAGGACCCAGCATCTGCGCCAGACGCCCAACCTCGTCGTCGGAGAGGCCCTCGCCCTCGTACCCCCAGCCCCACCACTTCCTGCGCCGACCCGAACCAGCGTCACCCACTGCCAAACCTCCTGTCGCGCGCTGCCTGTCGCGCACCCTGGCGCACCTGCTCGCGCGCTGCCTGTCGCGCACCCTGGCGCACCTGCTAGCGCACTGGCTGCACCAAGCCTCTCCCGACACGGTACCGTCCTGTCGATGAAAGCGCCCGCAACTTCGCTGCGCGAGGCCCGACGGCTCCTGCTCGAGCATCCGGAGCTGAAGGGAGACGCCTTCTGCCGCGAGCACGCGGCGGCGGCCGACAGGTGGCTCGGCAGCCTGCTGGAAGAAGCCACGGGAGGGAACCTGCACGGCATCGCCCTCCTCGCGGTCGGAGGATACGGCCGAGGGGAGCTCTGCCCGCACAGCGACCTCGATGTCGTGCTTCTCCACGACTCCAGGCGAGGAGTCGCGGACGTGGCCGAGCGTGTGTGGTACCCGGTATGGGACGAGGGTGTCCGCCTCGACCACTCCGTGCGCCGCCCTGACGAGGTGCTCGAAGTTGCTCGCCACGACCTGCGCGCGCAGCTCGGCCTGCTCGACGGCCGGGTTGTCGCAGGCGATCGCGAGCTGGGTACCAGGGTCGTAGCCCAAGCGCTCGCCCAGTGGCGCGACGGCGCCTCCCGCTGGCTGCCCGCGCTCGCCGAGCAAGTCGGCGAGCGAAAGCGCGACCACGGCGACGTCGCCTTCCTCCTCGAGCCGGACCTGAAGGAGTCCCACGGGGGGCTTCGAGACCTCCACGCGCTCCGCGCCCTGGTGATGGCCGTACGCGACCTCGAAGGGGTCTCGGACATGCCCTCCCTGTCGAGGCATGCCTCGGTGCTGACGGCTGCGAGGGTCGAGCTGCAACGCCACACGTCCATGCCGACCGACCGGCTCGTGCTCCAGGAGCAGGACCGGGTTGCCTCAGCCCTCGGCTACGCGGATGCCGACGCGCTGATGGCAGAGATCGCAGCAGCGGGACGGGCCATCGCCTGGAACGCGGACGACGCCTGGCGACGGCGCTACCTGTGGGAACCTGCCCGTTACCCCCGGCGGCCTCTCGCCCTGGGCAAGCTCCGGGCCAAGCTGGCGCAGCCTGGCCCAGAATCGCCCCGCTCGCCAGAATCGCCAGAATCGCCAGGCAAGACCTCTCGCCGGGCGAGCAGCGAAGCTGTCGAGGCAGAAGCAGGCATCTCCGTGCAACGCTACGCCGGCCACGCAGGCCGGCGCGGGGTCAAACCCGGGGGCATGCCCGGTGCAGGCGAGGTGGTGCTGGTGGACCGATCCCTTGCGGCAGCAGACCCCTCCACGGCGATGCGCGTCGCCGCTGTCGCGGCGGAGCGGTCGCTCCCGATAGAGCGCGACACGCTCGACCTGCTCGCACGCGACTGCCCACCTCCGCCCGAGCCGTGGAGTGCTCCCCTGCGCTCGGCCTTCGTACGCGTGCTCGCGGCGGGGCCACCGGCGATAGAGGCGCTAGAGGCGCTCGACCAGCGGGGGCTGCTGACCCGCATCCTCCCCGAGTGGGAGGCGGTTCGGAACCGCCCCCAGCGAAATGCCTACCACCGCTTCACTGTCGACCGTCATCTCCTAGAGACAGCGGCTGGTGCGGCATTGATAGCGCACAGAGTCGACCGACCCGACCTGCTGCTCGTCGGATCCCTGCTCCACGACATCGGCAAGGGCTTCCCGGGGGACCACACCGAGCGAGGGGTGGAGATCGTGAGCCGCATCGCCGCCCGCATGGGGTTCGAACCCGAAGACGCCTCGGTGCTCGTGGAGATGGTTCGGAACCACCTCCTGCTCCCAGACGCGGCAACGAGGAGGGACCTCGAAGACCCGGCCACGATCTCTGCCGTGGTGAGAGCCGCCGGAAGCAGGACCGTGCTCGACCTGCTCTCTGCGCTGGCCGAGGCCGACGGGCTTGCCACTGGGCCTTCCGCCTGGGGTCCGTGGAAAGCGGGCCTAGTGGCCGACCTGGTCCGCAGGGCAGCATCGGCATTCGACGGGAAACCCGCTTCGGCCGATGGTCCGGACGTCATCGAGGACTCCCACAGGCCGCTCATCGCCTCCGTCCGCTCCGACTCCAGGACCAGGTTGCTGGGCGAAGGCTCGCGCGTGAGCGTGGTGTCGCCCGATAGACCGGGCCTGCTCGCCGCGGTCGCCGGCGTCTTCGCTCTCTGGGGTCTCGACGTTCGCTCGGCAAACGCCTCAGGGGAGGGCGGGGTGGCCGTGGAAGTCTTCGTCGTCGAGCCCTCCCGGGGTCGCTGGCCGGAGTGGTCTCGCGTGGAGCAAGACATAGACGCGGCCCTCCACGGCCGCCTCGACCTCGAGCGGCGCCTGGCAGAGCGCGCGCACACCTACCGGCGAGCACGCAGGACCGCATCCCCGCGCCCGGCACCCGTGTCGGTCACCATCGACAACGCAGCTTCCAGCCACTCGACCGTCATCGAGGTGCGCGCGGAGGACGAGGCTGGCCTTCTGCACAGGGTGGCCAAGGCAATGGCGGCGATCGACCTGGACATCGTCTCCGCCCGGGTCGCGACCCTCGGACACGAGGTCGTCGACGCGTTCTACGTACGCGAGGCGGGAGGGGCGAAGCTTGCCGAGCACTCGAGGATCAAGGAAGTCGAAGCTGCGCTCCGGCGAGCCGCCATCGCGCCTTCAAGCCCAGGCGGGGATTAGCATTAGCTTTCGACGTCGCATGCAACGGCGTCGGGCTCGAGGCCTGGCGGAACGAGCTTCGCCGGGCGCGTCGAAGGAAATCGGCTCCTCCCGGTACGCGAAGAGCGCTCCGGGCAGGTATGGACGAGGGACGCCCGGTAGATGAAGCACGCCAAGAGACGTGAACGCAGCTCACCCAGGGGTAAGCGCTCGCGATCGGGCTGGCTGAAGGCTGCCCTAGCTGCGGCATCCGGGCTCCTCGTCGTGGGATCAGCGGGCCTGGCCTTCGACCTGGCGGGCGCCGCGGGAAGCTCGCAAACGGGCGCCGCCCTCGCGCACGACCCGCCCCCGGCACCCCTCCCGCCGCTGCGGGTCCTGTCGACCACTCCAGTGCCTGGTGCTAGCTCGGTGCCGCCGGACACGTCGCTCACGATCAGCTTGTCGGCCACTCTGTCACCGGCCAGCCCGATGCCGGTGCTCTCGCCCCCGATGCTCGGCACATGGACTGCGGCACCAGGCCAGCTGACATTCGTCCCGGCAGGGTCCTTCATACCCTCGACCACCGAGACCCTCACCATCCCAGGGGGGCCCTCGGGTCTGGTGAGCACGCGAGGGCAGCACCTCGAAGGCTCCGAAACCGTCTCCTTCGGCATCGCCGCCGGGTCGGTGCTCAGGCTCCAGCAGCTCCTTGCCCAGCTCGGATACCTGCCGGTCAGCTTCGTTCCAGCAGCCGGCCCTCCAGTGCCACCGGTAGACGAAGCCCTGCCCCAGCCGGGCAGCTTCGCGTGGCGATGGGCAGGCATGCCGGCTTCCCTCGTGTCCCTGTGGTCGCCAGGCCAGATGAACGTGATCACCACTGGAGCCGTCATGGCCTTCGAGGACCAGCAGGGGATCGCAACGGACGGCATCGCCGGACCGTCTGTGTGGTTCCACCTGCTGCAGGCGGCCTCGAGCGGACACGCCGACAGCGCCCCGTACGACTACGTGCTCGTCTCCAAGGTGCTGCCCGAGCATCTGAGCGTCTGGAGCAACGGGGCGCCGGTGTTCTCCACCCTGGTCAATACCGGCGTCGCCGCGGCACCGACACCCGACGGCACCTGGCCCGTGTACCTGCGCTACCGGGTGACCACCATGTCGGGCACCAATCCCAACGGCACCCACTACAGCGACCCGGGCATCCCCTGGGTCAGCTACTTCAACGGCGGGGACGCCCTGCACGGCTTCATCCGGGCAAGCTATGGGTTCCCCCAGAGTGTCGGATGCGTCGAGATGCCCTTCGCGTCTGCGTCGAGAGTGTGGCCGCTCACCCCCATCGGAACCCTGGTCACGGTCCAATAGCGTGGCACGCCTGAAGCCGATCGCCGTGTCCGGCGCGGCCGCGGTGGTCGCCGCGGCTGCGGGGATTGCCATAGCTGTCGCGACCGCCGGAGCGCCGCGCCTGCCAAGCACGCCGGTGCCCCCTGTGCCCTCGCACCCCGAGGTGCAGCTCATGGCCTGGTCGTGGCAGAAGGAGCTTGCCTTCTACGACCCGCCGAGCCCGCTGCCCGCCGAGCCCCCGGGCACCTTGATGAGGATCCAGCACCTCGCCCCGAACGTGCCGGTGCCGGCCAGTGCCGTCGCATGGAGGATCCTCTATTACTCCACGGGGGTCGGCGGCGGGGAGACGGTCGACTCGGGCGTGCTGGTCGCGCCGAGCAGGCGCGCTCCCCCGGGCGGCTGGCCCCTGATCACCTACGCGCACGCGACGACCGGGATCGCCGATTTCTGCGCCCCGTCACGCTATTCGGACCTGCAGTGGATCACCGACCTGCGCGGATTCCTGGACGCGGGCGATGCCGTGGTCGCCACCGACTACCAGGGGCTCGGCGGGCCCGGGGTCCACCCCTACCTCGTCGGCACGAGCGAAGGTCACGCCGTGCTCGACGCGGCTCGTGCCGCTCGCGAGATGCCCGGCCTGTCGATCTCCAACCGGGTGGTTGCCGTCGGGTTCTCCCAGGGAGGCCAGGCAGTGCTCTTCGCCGGTCAGATGGCCCGGGCCTACGCGCCTGGCCTCGATCTCCTCGGCGTGGTGGCCATGTCCGCCGGGGTGGCGATCCCGGCCATCGTGCACAGCCTCTCCACTTCGGCAAACCTGAACGGGTTCTTCGTGACCATCGCGTATGCATGGTCGCACGTCTACCCGGGCCTGCCCATAACCTCCCTACTAAGGCCGGCGGCCATGGCGCTCCTCGGCAACGTGTACACCCAGTGCGAGATCGGCATCGGCAACGCCTACGCAAAGCTACCCCCGAGCGAGGTCGAACAGCCCGGCCTCGACTCGAACCCGGAGTGGAACCGCGCTCTCGAGCAAAACGACCCTGGCCACGCTCCGACGCCTGCCCCGATCCTGCTGATAGCGGGGAAGCAGGACCTCCTCATCCCATACCGCCTCGACGAGCAGTTCGCGGAGATGGTCTGCGCGCGCGAGCACGACCGGGTGGACCTGCGCCTATACCCGGCAGCCAACCACTACACGGCTACCGTCGTGTCACGCTCGGCTGTCCTGTCGTGGGTGGCGAAGCGCTTCGCCGGCAAGTCCGGTCCGCCGGGTTGCACGGGCGTACCAGCTCCGCCA
>JAJYXW010000099.1:3194-10348 GCA_021801525.1 Actinomycetes bacterium | reverse complement strand
CTAGCGTGGGGTGCCGGCTCCCCCGATCCTGCCTGGGGCGCCGAGCTTGCCGACTCTGCCAAGCGCACCTGGGGTGCCGTCGCTGCCGCTCCACCAGCTGCCCTGCATGAACAGTGTCTGCGCGCTCCCCTGAGAAGCCCACAGGGACTCACCGAAGCACCCAAGTACCGGCCTCGCCCATTGGGACACGAGAAACAAGGAGACACCGACATGAGGTTCCATCGACCAGCTAGGCGCATAGCGCTCGGGCTTGGTGCCGCGGGCATCGCCCTCGGGAGCGGAGGACTCGCCATAGCTGCGACAGCGCTCATCCAGCCAGCAGGAGCGCTCTCCGTCCAGGTGCCGGCCGTCGCGGTTAGAGAGCAGAACGTGAATGCTGCCGGTCGCATCCGGGTGGCACTTCCGAAGACGAGCGTCGGTGTGAACGGCTCGGTCAGTGTCAAGAACCTGCCCGTGAACTCGGCCGGCCGGCTCCAGACGCAAAACGGGGCTGGAGTCACGGCGATGGCTAGTGGCGCCTATACCGTGCCAGCGAGCTCCAACCCTGTGACGGTGCTCGACGTCTCTGGGTCGGGCACCTTCGAGAGCATGAACGTGATGGCGTACAACCAATACTGGCCGAACGATTACTTTTCCGTGGCCGTCTTTACTGACGGCGTTCTCGCGTTCGACCGTAACGTTGGAGCGCTGTGCTGCTGGGCCCTGTCACCAAGCGTGTTTAGCGAGGCCCAGCCGAACAACTTCCGCTCCATGTACTTCAATGCCCCGGGCGGTGGCTTCGCCTTCCACCACTCGCTCCAAGTGGAGATCCTGAACGTCACGCCCAACACACCGTCTTCCTTCAGTGGCGTCTATCACATCTGGTACTCGACCGGCTCCTGAGCCCCGGGCAGTGGTGTTCCATCGCCTTGTCCGCTGGTTTGCTGGCCGCTCGGCGGCGCGCTCCTGGCCTGGCCTCGACGCGCGGCACGCCGCGGGTAGCTGGCGGCAAACAGGCTGCAGGGAGGGTGCAGGGATCACCGAAGGCTCCACAGGATCGGTCCTGGTGAATCTCAAGCTCCTGGCGCCAGCGCTCCGGCGCCTGGGGCATCCCACGGAGCACGAGATGCCCAACCTGGCCCAGATGTCCAGTCTCGGGGCCGAAATTGGGACCACTTGTCCCGTGACTTTGCCTCTCCTCAGGCGTTAGATGTCACATGGCGGCTCGCGTCGCGAAGAAGGGGAGGGTCGAGGGGGAACCTGGCCGCGCTCTTGCTCTCGCCACTCGGCTCGCATGGATGGCTGGTCCGGGCTCAGACGCCCCCGGGATGACGAACAGGAGACCACGAACATGAAGCATTCGCTCTTCGGATTTCGACCGACGAGGCACCTCGCCCTCGGCCTAGGAGCCGCGGGCCTCGTCCTTGGCGCGAGCGGCGCGAGCGTCGCGGCGGCAGCTCTCATCCAGCCAGCAGGAGCGCTCTCCGTTCAGGTGCCAGCCGTCGCGGTTAGAGAGCAGAACGTAAACTCTGCCGGTCGCATCCGGGTGGCACTCCCGAAGACGAGCGTCGGCGTGAACGGCTCGGTGAGCGTGTCGAACCTGCCCTTGAACTCCGCAGGGCGGCTCCAGACCCAGAACGGGACGGGAAACTCACACTCCGCTCAGGCCTGGAACGTTATCGCGGGCTCAGGCGCTTACGGGCTCACCCCGGTCAACGTGAGTGGTTCTGGAGTGTTCAAGGGCCTGACGCTCACTGCCTACCAGGACGGGAATGCCGGCTGTGCAGCCGCAGCCGTGACGATTGATGGTCAGAGCCTGTTCTCTGAAGCCATCGGTGGGGCTAGTGAGTTCGGTACTACAAGCCCAATCGAAGGCGGGGCAAACCCGAATAATGGCGGCAACAACTACCTCTACTTCAACCCGCCCGGTGGGCTTCCGTTTCACAAGTCATTGTCTGTAAGCGTGTTCAGCAACTGCGGCGGCCAGCACATGCCAGTTGCATACCGCATCTGGTACACGACGAACAACTGAGCGATTGAGCGATCCGGTGTCCACGAGCCCCGACAGGCACGCTCTCCCCTATGACCTGCAGGCCTTGCGTGCCTTCGGGGTCCGTGGCTTCCGCCGCTGCTCTGCTCAGTAGCCCTTCAGGAACAAGAAGAAGAGAGGTATAGACGATGAGAAGCCGAATTGACGCTGCGAGGCGGCCGGGCGGGTGGCTCCGAGGGCGCATCATCTGGCTCGGGCGCACCTTGCGCATCGGCGTTGCGGGCCTCGTGATCGCAGGCGGTGTCATCGTCGCCTTCTCCCTGCCGGCTTCCGCTGCCATCACGCAGCCTGGCAACGGCCAGACGCTCCAGGGCACCGTCACCGTCACCGAGACTGCATGTGGAAGCGGGAGCTGCAACGGGAGTGGCCTCTTTGGCGAGTGTGGTGGTGCCTACACCAACGTCAGCATCTACAACTCCTCGGGCGGCCGGGTTGCCTACGAGTCGAACAACGGCGGCCCATTGAGCTTCCAGTGGACGACCGAGACCGTGCCGAATGGCAACTACACCATCGTCGGCGACTGGACCTCGACAGCCGGCCAGGGCTTCGGGGGTTGCCGATTGAGCGGGGTGAACCAGGACCAGATTGGCGTGACCGTCTCGAACGTGGCGGTCCTCACGAACACCGGGGCGTCGTCTGCCCCCTGGGGGACGACCGCGAGCTTGTCGGCACGCCTCACCGATCCGAACGAGGGAGGCGCTCCGATCGGCGGAAGGACAGTGAACTTCTCCCTGGCGGGCGTGCAGGCCAGCGCCACCACCAACGGTAACGGCGTAGCGTCCGTGAGCGTCAGCGTTCCCGCTACCACGGGTACCCAGGTGCTGAGCGAATCCTTCCCCGGGGATGCTTACTACCAGGCGACTTCCCTCAGTCTGCCCTTCGAGATCACGAAGCACCCGACGCGCCTCACCTACACGGGGCCCACGAGCGCGACTTATGGCGACCCCTTCACCCTCTCGGCGAAGCTCATCGACGCGGCGACCGGTGCAGCTCTTTCTGGCGCGCCGATCTCCTTCTCTGTCGCAGGGGAGAGCCTGAGCGCCACGACGAACAGCTCGGGGATCGCGCAGGTGACGACGAGCCTCTCGCCGTCGAGCGGTCCTGGCACCTACTCGATATCGCTCTCCTACCTGGGCACCTCCGTCGAGCTCCCTTCCCAGGCGAGTGCGTCCCTCACACTGGAAGGGACCCCGACGAGCCTCGCCTACAGCGGGGCTAACTCTGCCACCTGGGGGACTACCACCAACCTGTCGGCCACGCTCTTGGACCAGGCTACGGGTGCACCCCTTGCCGGGCAGATCGTGAAGTTCTCCCTCGCGGGCGCCTCTGTCAGCGCACCGACCAACTCCGAGGGTCTGGCGAGCGCCAGCCTCCCCGTGGATCCTTCCGAGGGGCCCGGCAACTACAACCTCGAGGTGAGCTTCTCGGGCACGAGGAACCGTGCTCCGTCGTCGCTTAGCCTCCCCTTCCACGTGGCGTTCCAGTACCACTTCGTGGACGCGAACGGTGCGGGAACCGTGAAGGTGAACCCCGGTACTGCCGAGTTCCTCTTCGAGGCACCCTCGGTAAGCCCCACGACGAGCAGCGGCGATCTATTCGACCCGCAGATGGCCGTGGTCGTCCTGACCCCGAGCCTCACGGCAATAGACATCACCTATTCCTCGCCAAAGATCGTGCTGAAGGGCACCTTCGTAGAGCAAACGGGCGCCTTTGCCGCCGTCGTCGACCTCGGATCGAACCTCTATGCACTCGAGAACCAAGGGAGCACTCCGTGATGCGCACTCGTATGAACTTCCCCTTCGGCACCAGATGCCCGAGGAGGCACCGCCGTCATGAAGTGCTCGGAGACCAATGGACGCCCAAGCGCCTAGGAGCCGGGATCCCGCGCCTCGCGCGGGCGCTCGTGCTCGGCGCCCTGCTCGCACCAAGCGCCGTGGTCGCCACTGGCCTCATGTCCGGCTCGACTGCCGCCCTCGCCTCGTCCCCACCGGCCCAGTTCGGGGGCACAGACGTGCCTACGTGGTACAACGGCGACTCTTGGAGCTATTCCCAGGTCTTCAACTTCAATGGCTCCGGATCGAACGTGACGATAAACGAGAACGTGACCTACACCGTCACAGGGACCGGCACCTACGACGGCTATTCGGTGTACGAGTTGAACATCAGCGGGAACATCACAGGTGGAGGAGGGAACGTATCCGGGTATTCCTTCAGCGTGTCGAACGGCACGGTGTCGGGCTTCGAGGACCTACGGATATCGGACCTCGCCATGGTCTTCCAGAAGGAAGAGCAGAGCGCGAACGGCACGGTCAACACCGGGTTCCCACTGGGCAATCAGAACGCCTCTGCGCAGCTCCAGTACAACATGACCCCAAGTCCCCCGTGGAGAAAGGAAGTGTTCCGCCTACACAACGGGGATACCTGGCACACCCACTCGGTGATCAACGTGAACGGGTTCTTGAACTACGAGTCGGTCGTGTCGGGGGGTTCGAGCTTCAACTCCAACTACACCCTCGACGCGAATACCTCTGTCTCCCCGCAGAGCATTTCGGTGCCGGCGGGGACCTTCTCCACCGAGTACGTGGACACGACGAGCACCTATGACTCCACGTTCGACCACCGCTGGTGGAGCCCCGGGGTGCGAAATGTCGTGCGTGAGCACCTGCAGATCCCCATGTCGGGTGGGACGGCCCAGATCACGCGCACCCTGACGGGCTACTCGCTTCCAGGGCACCCAGCCAGCCTCTCCGAGCTCGTGGACCCGAACGTGTCGTGTGCGGGGGGACAGGTGAACGTGTCAGGCGTTCTCTCCTACGCCGGCACGCCAGAGCCGAACCAGAGTCTGTCCGCGACGCTGGACATGAGCGCTCTCGGGACCGGGAACGTGGTCACGAAGTCGACCACCACCAACGGCAACGGTGCCTACAGCGTCTCCTTCCAGGCCCCGAGCGCATCGGACGGCATGCAGAAGGCAGGAGTCACCGGCTCGTGGGGCATCTGGGTTGCAGGTGGGAACACGCTCCACGCAGCGACCCTCGAGGTAGTGCCTGGGGCATGCGCCAACTTGACCTACAAGGGGCCGACGAGCGCGATGACCGGGTCCACCATAGGGGTATCGGGGACGCTCACCTCTGCCTCGGGAAGCCCGATAGCGTCCGCTCCTCTCGACTTCACTCTCGGCTCGGTCTCTGCGGGGGCCACCACGAACTCCTCGGGTGTCGCCTCTACGAGCCTCACCTTGAACGTCGCCCCAGGGACCTATCTGCTCCAGGTGGAGTTCCCCGGTAACTCGACCTATGCGCCAAGTGTCGTCGAGGTTCCCTTCGTGGTGGAGAGCCCCGTCACGATCTCCTACAGCGGGCCGAGCTCGGGCACCTACGCGCAGCCGGTCACCTTCACGGCGAGCTTGCGTAACACCGCTACCGGGCAGGCGATCACCGGGGCAACGCTCGACTTCAACCTGGGCACCATGTCGTTCAGCGCGCTGACGAGCTCGTCGGGGGTCGCTTCGGTGACAGAGACACTGAGCGCCCCTGCCGGCAGCGACACTCTCGTCATCACGTATGCCGGAGGAGGAGGGAACGGGCCCGCTATCCTCCGGGTGCCGTTCGAAGTGCTCCAGGCTCCGACCGAGGTGGTACTTGCGGGCGCGACCTCTGCCACATGGGGAGAGGCCTCCCAGCCGGTCTTCGTGACCTTGAGGGATGCCGACAACACGTCGCGCCTCGCCGGGCGCGTGGTCAGCTTCGTGCTGCTCGACGCAAAGGGTGCGGCCGCCACCACGCCGGTCAGCGCGACCACGAACTCCGAAGGGATCGCGCAGGTGAACCTGACGCCGACGCCTGCGGCGGGGCCCGGCAACTACACCCTCCAAGCCAGCTTCGCCGGGAGCCACAACTACCTAGCGAGCGCGAGCGAGGTGGCATTCCACGTGGCATTCCAGTACCACTTCGTGGACGCTACCGGTGCGGGCACGGTAAAGGTGAACCCACCAACCAAGCAGTTCCTCTTCGAGGCGCCATCTCTGAACCCGACCGAAAACTCGGGCGTCCTAGTCGACTCGTCGATGACCGTGGTGGCACTCCCCGACGGTGAGCACCTGATCGACATCACCTACTCGTCTCCGAGCATCATATTGAAGGGGTCGTTCATCGAGGAGACGGGACAGTTTTACTCCCTCGTGGACACCGGGTCGAATATCTACGTGCTCGAACGGCTCTGAGAAGCAAGGAGCACTCGCCGCGGGATTTGCACGCAATCCATAGGAAGTATGCCGACTTATCCAGCTCTAACAAGCAGAAAGGAAAACCCGATGAGATTTCCCAAGCTGTCGAGGCACGCGGCACTTGGCCTAGGTGCCATGGGCCTCGTTATCGCATCGAGCGGCGTCACCGCACTTGCTAGCAACCTGGCCAGCCCCGCAGGAGCGCTTTCTGTGCAGGTGCCAGCCGTAGCGGTGAGAGAGCAGAACGTGAACTCTGCCGGTCGCATCCGGGTGGCGCTCCCCAAGGGTGGCGTCGGTGTGAACGGCTCAGTGAGCGTCAACAACCTGCCGGAGAACTCCTCGGGGAGGCTCCAGGTGTCGGCGCAGCCAGCAACTGGTGGATTTGCCCGGGTTAGCGACCAGGTGCTTTCTGGTAACGGAGCCCCAGATACCGTGGTGAACTACACCGGGTCTGGTGTGCTCACGGCCATGCAGTTCTGGGGCTGGTTCGGTACGGCGAGCACGCCAGGGGATTGGTGCGTCAACGTTTATACCGACGGAAATCCGGCGTTCAGTGATTGCATCTTCAACGTGGCAACCGCATTCAGCACTCCGTTCTACGGCGGTGGCACTATCAACGGCGGACATCACTATATGTACTTTTCCCCTGCGGCAGGCGTTCCCTTCGAGCACTCCCTGGTGATTCAGCTGCACACCTGTTGTGGGACCGTGGCCACAAGTCATGTATCAGGGCGCGTGTTCTGGCACCAGACCAACTGAGGTGCGTACATCATACGACCAGGACCCAGTGGGTTCGTACGCCAGGCCCCTTACCACGCGAGCCGGACCACCAGGACAGATCGAACAAGGAGACACATGAGCATCCAGAGAAGTACAGCACTATCGAAGAAGAGCCTCGCT
>JAJYXW010000099.1:0-3184 GCA_021801525.1 Actinomycetes bacterium | reverse complement strand
CTGGCGCGGGGCTCTGTGCGAGCGTTAGCCAGAACGTCCTCTACCAGGGGAAGGCCTCCTCTACGCCCAATACGACGAGCATCTGCCTGCCACCTTCGACTGGCACACCTTCTACCCCGTCTCTTCCCACGGGGATATCCGGTAGGGCGGTATCAGGTGAGAACCCGCTCTACGCGAACCTGACGATCTCCCCGGAGGGGACACCTAGTCCTCCAAAGCCCCTCCCGTCTTCGGTCTCGGTCACGATCGGCCAGGGGGGCAGCTCCCCTGCTGGGGTCACGATCCCCCCGAGCCTGCCTAGCGGTCCGGGCGTACCTGGTGTACCTAGCCTGCCTGGGACACCGAGCTTGCCTACTCCGCCTGGCATCCCGAGCTTGCCGGTTCCGGTCCCAAGCAGCCCGCCCTGTGTGAACAACATCTGCGCGCTCCCCTGAGAAGCCCACCAAGGGACTCACCGAAGTACCCAAGTACGGACCTCGCCCCAATGGTCACGAGAAACAAGGAGACACGAACATGAGGTTCCATCGACCAGCCAGGCGCATAGCGCTCGGGCTTGGTGCCGCAGGCATCGCCCTTGGCGCGAGCGGCGCTACCGCCGCCGCTACAGCGCTCATCCAGCCAGCAGGAGCGCTCTCCGTTCAGGTGCCAGCCGTCGCGGTTAGAGAGCAGAACGTGAATGCTGCCGGCCGCATCCGGGTGGCGCTGCCCAATGGTACGGTCAACGTGGGCAATCTGCCGGTGAACTCTGCCGGGCGAGTGCAGGTGTCGACTGGCCCGGCAACCGCGGCGAGCGTACCTCACGAAGCTATGCAGAGCCCCTTGATCCCGAATGGCGCCACCGTCACCGTGGTCAGCTTGAGCGGCCCAGGAGTCTTCACCGGGCTCGAGGAATCCAACGTCAACGGTGCCGCTGGCTGCCTGAACGCCACCATCACCATCGATGGTAACGCCGTGTTCAACGACGGCTCTTCAGGACTGAACGGGGGTGCCCCCGGCGGGTTCCTGCAGTCACCGTACTGGGGTGGTCAAGCAGGTAACTTCTACTTCTATCCACCTAATGGTATGAACTTCGCCCGCTCGTTCCTGTACACGCAGACCAATCATTGCGGCTACGCGATCCAGCCTCTCGAGCGCGAGTTCTACACCACTCCATCCTGAGCTGACAACCCGGATTGCCGCCGACCAGTCAATAGCGAATCCGGCGCTGCCAACGAGAACCGGTGGGTGCGACATGCTCCCACCGGTTCGGCCCGACACACCCGTTGTAGCCGAGTGAACGGATCCTGTCCCTTTATCAGCTCACGCCTTGGATGGGAGATCAGGGCCGAACCTGGCCCAGATGTCCAGTGTCGGGGCCGAAATTGGGACCACTTGTCCCGTGACTTTGCCTCTCCTCGGGCGTTAGATGTCACATGGCGGCTCGCGTCGCGAACAAGGGGAGGGTCGAGGGGGAACCTGGCCATGCTCTTGCTCTCGCCACGCGGCTCGCATGGATGGCTGGACCGGGATCAGACACTCCCGGGATGACGAACAGGAGACCACGAACATGAAGCATTCGCTCTTCGGCTTTCGACCAACGAGGCACCTGGCTCTAGGCCTAGGTGCCGCAGGCCTCGTCCTTGGCGCAAGCGGCGCTAGCGCCGCCGCGACAGCGCTCATCCAGCCAGCAGGAGCGCTCTCCGTTCAGGTGCCAGCCGTCGCGGTTAGAGAGCAGAACGTGAATGCTGCTGGTCGCATCCGCGTGGCGCTCCCGAAGACGAGCGTCGGCGTGAACGGCTCGGTCTCCGTCTCTAACCTGCCCGTGAACTCAGCGGGGCGGGTGCAGGTCCAGAACGGCACGGCTACTACGTACCAAGCGGAGGGGTTTCCGACTGTAGGGACCTCTGCCCAGACGATCGTCAACGTGACGGGAACCGGGAACTTGAAGTTTCTCGAGGTGGGTGATGCTGGAAGCGGTAGCCATCACCCCTGGTATCTAGGAGTAACGGTTATCACAGACGGACACGAAGCATGGTATTCGGATGTCGGGGGGCAATACTGGATTGGCAACAACACGCCTGGTGCGAGCTTCACTAATATTAACGAGGCCGATGGCTATGGTCTTACCCTGGCCCTCCCTGGCGGGATCCCATTCGAGCACGCGCTCCAGGTCATACTCGCCGTATTCCCTGGTCATTCGCTGAGCAGCGTTAACGCTCATTTCAGAGCCGTCTACTCGCTCAGCTGACCGTCGAGAACAAGCTGTGAGGCGACGAGAGGAGGGTCTATGGAGGAGCCTGAAGAGGGTAGAGGCCCTAGCTCGGGTCGCCGTGACCATGCAGAGAGCAGTACCCCGAACAACAACCAAACCTGAAGGAGCAAAACCTGATGCCTATATCCAAGAAGGAGCTGATGCAAACGGCAAGGTCCGTGGCGGCCCTGGCCGGCGCGGGCATCGCGGGGCCTGCTTTCGCATCCTCACTCGTGCCGAGCCTGCCGGTGACGCTTCCCTGACGCACCCATGGATCTCCGAGCAGACCCATGGTCACGAGACAACACGAGCACCGAAGAGCAAGTCGGAGAACGAGTAAGTCGAGCAGGAAGGGACTCATATGAAGCTCACCAGCCGGATCGAGAACTCAGTGCTTGCGAACCTCACCGCACTGGCGAGTGTGGGCATTCTTCTAGTTGATGCGCCTCTCGCGGTGCTGGAGAACCTCGCGATCGTGCTCCGCTCACTGGACTCGAGGCAGAGCCACTCGGATGCTGCGTGGCTCTTGTCTCATGCCGGTCGGCAAACCGAGCGCACAGAATCGCTCTTGGCATCGTAGATTGCCGAACTCGGAGCATCTCGGCCCACGGCCGGGAAGTGCAGATCAGTTGGACTCGGAACCCATGAACTGGGCCGGGAAAGGAATCAGGATAACAGGAGACCATGATGACAAAGCACTCGCTCGTCAGTTTTCGACTAACGAGGCACCTGGCCCTAGGCCTAGGTGCCGTAGGCCTCGCCCTTGGCGCGAGCGGCGCTAGCGTCGCCGCTACAGCTCTCGTCCAGCCAGCAGGCGCGCTCTCCGTCCAGGTGCCAGCCGTCGCGGTGAGAGAGCAGAACGTGAATGCTGCCGGTCGCATCCGGGTGGCACTCCCGAAGACGAGCGTCGGCGTGAACGGCTCGGTGAGCGTGTCGAACCTGCCCTTGAACTCT
>JAJYXW010000176.1 GCA_021801525.1 Actinomycetes bacterium | reverse complement strand
GCGCTCTCGGTGGCAGCGGCCGTGGCCGCGGCGCCCGGCGTAGCAGCCGGGGCGCCCCCTGTGGAGATCCGGGGGCTTGCCAAGCGCTTCAGGAACGGCGTGCTGGCCGTCGACGGGCTGGATCTCACCGTGGGCCCGGGGGAGGTCTACGGGCTGCTCGGGCTGAACGGCGCCGGTAAGACGACGACGCTCCGCCTGCTGATCGGCCTGGCGAGGCCGACCTCTGGGACAATCTCGATATTCGGCGAGCGCGTACGCCCGGGCGCACCGGTGCTCAGCCGTGTCGGGTCGCTCGTGGACACCCCCGGGTTCGCCCCGCACCTGTCGGGTAGGGCCAACTTGGCCCAGCACTGGGAGGCCGGGGGAGGGGACCCCTCTTCGGGGGCGGTCGAAGAGGCCCTCGCGCTGGCTGCCCTGGGGGCGGACGCCGAGCGTCCCGTGAGGCAGTACTCCTTCGGGATGCGCCAGCGCCTAGGTCTCGCCCGTGCCCTGATGGGCCGGCCCGAGCTCGTGGTGCTGGACGAGCCCACGACGGGCATGGACCCCCAGCAGGTACGCCAGGTCCGCAGCCTCGTGCGCGAGCTGGCCGCCGTGGGGACGACGATGCTCATCTCGTCGCACCTGCTCACGGAGGTGGAGCAGGTCTGCAGCCACGCCGCGGTGATCGACCACGGGCGGATCGTCGCGACCGGGACGGTAGACGACCTCACGGGAGCTTCGTCCTCGCTCTACGTGGAGGTGGACGACGTCCAGGCCGCCCTGAGCGTGCTCCGGGACATGCCGGGCGTAGAGGCCGCCCGCCTGGACGGGGCCGGGATACTCGTGGAGCTTGCAGGCGCAGAGCGCAAGCAGGTCGCCGCCGCGCTCGTGCGGTCGGGCATCGGCCTAGAGACGGTCATGGCCCGCCATCGCCTGGAGGACGCGTTCCTGGGCCTGCTGGCCGATACCCAGCCGACGAGGCCCAGCCAATGAGGCCCAGCCGATGAGGCCCGGCCAATGAAGCCCAGCCGATGAGCCGGCTCCTCGGCCGCTCGGAGCTCGTGCGCCTCGTGCGCCTGGAGCTCAGGACCCAGATGCCCCGGGCGAGGACGTGGCTGGCGCTCGGCTTCAGCGCCCTGGTGCCGGTGCTCATCACGGCCGCGTTCGCGGTGGGAGGCACCCCGAGCGCGACGGGCGGGGCGAACGAGACCGACTTCTTGCTGGTTGCCACCCGCTCCGGGATCGACATGCCCCTAGCCGCGCTGAGCGCAATGGCCCCGTTCCTGCTGGTCGTGCTGGTGAGCCTCTTCAACGGAGAGACCTTGAGCGGCGAGGCCGCTAGCGGGCGCCTGCGGGCGCTCCTCGCCAGGCCCGTGTCGCGAGGGCGGCTGCTCGCGGCCAAGGGGATGGTGGCCGTCGGCTTGTCCGTGGTCGCCTGCGTCGCTGTCTCGGCTGCAGGCCTGGCGTCCGGGGTCGCTGCTTTCGGCTGGCACCGGGTCGTCACCCCGGAGCTGGTCAGCTACTCGCAGGGCGCGGCGGTGGAGCGCCTGGCGCTCGCCACCGCCTACGTGATCGCGTCCCTGGCAGGGGTGGGCGCATTCGCGCTGCTCGTCTCCACCCTCACGGACTCGGTGATAGGGGCGGTCTCCGCGGGGATCGGCTTCGCCATCGTCTCTGAGATACTCGACTCGATCCCCGCGCTCGGGAGCATTCGCTACGGTCTCCCCACCCACTACATGACGGCCTGGGGGGGCCTGTTCCTCCAGCCTGTCGACACGGGTCCCATCTGGCAGGGGCTCGTCGTGCAGGCGCCTTACGTGGTGGTCTTTTGCGGCTTGGCCTGGTGGTGGTTCGGGCGCAAGGACGTGCTCAGCTGAGCCCCTAAGACCTGCCCCCTGGGCCAGGGGCGTCAGGCGCTTATGCGGTCGGTGGTGAGGAAGCGCCTGATGGCGAGAGTCGACCCGAGGGAGCCGACGAGGACCCCGACGGCGAGGACGGCGAGGGTGGTCACCACCACGTCGGGGGTGGACATGCGCATCTGGTGCCACACGCTCTGGCGGTTGGCCGACGCCAGGACGTCGAGGCGCCAGTGCAGGGCGAGGACCGCGATCGCGGCCAGCACCGCACCCATCAGCCCTTGTGCCAGCCCCTCGAACATGAACGGCACTCGTATGAACCAGTTGGTGGCGCCGACGAGCTTCATAACGGCGACTTCGCGCCTGCGGGCGAATATGGCCAGGCGGATCGTGTTGACGATGAGCACGGAGGCGGAGACGAGCAGCACCACCGCCACCACGAGGAACACCCACTGCAGCACGTGGGTGACGTCCTCCATGTTGCGTATGGCCTGGCCTGGGTAGAAGACGCTCTGCACGCCAGGCTGTCCTCGAAACTGCTGCCAGATGGCCTGGGCCTCGTTGGGGTTGTTGAGAGCGCAGCGCTCCGAGGCCGGCGTCGTACCCGTGGTCAGGGCCTGCGCCTCGTCGGCGGCGAGGATGCGGTGAGCCTCGGCGAGGTCGAAGCTCTGTGAGCGGTAGATGCACGAGCGCACGTAGGGCAGAGCGAGGAGCTCGTGGGCAATTGCGTGCTGGACGGGCTGGGGCGCCCCGTTCGCGGCGGGGTCGAACCACACGATCACGTCGACTCCGTGCTGCCACTGGACGGTCGCGTTGGCCACTCCCTGGCGGAGCAGCATCGCGGCGCCGACCAGGGAGAGGGAGACGGCCACCGTGAGGACGGCCGCGAAGGTGATCAGGCGGTTGCGCCAGAGGTTGCTCGCAGTCTCACGAGCGATGTAGTCGACGGACAACGACACAGGCTGGCTTCCCCGGCTTCTCTGGCTATTCGGCTGCTCGGCTGCTCGGCTGCTCGGCTGTCGCGGTGCCGTAGCCGTAGAGACCCCTCGCTTGGTCACGCACGAGGTTGCCCTGGTCGAGCTCTATTACCCTCCGGCGCATCTGGTCCACGATCCCCTGGTCGTGGGTCGCGACTATCACGGTAGTGCCGGTGCGGTTGATCCGGTCGAGGAGGCGCATTATCCCCTGGCTGGTGGCCGGGTCGAGGTTGCCGGTCGGCTCGTCCGCGAGGAGCACGAGGGGCCGGTTCACGAACGCCCTCGCCACCGCCACGCGCTGCTGCTCCCCCCCGGAGAGCTCGCCCGGGAGGTTGTCGCGCTTCTTCGCCAGGCCCACCAGGTCGAGCACCTGGGGCACCTGGGTGGCGATCACGTGTCGTGGCCTGCCTATTACCTCCAACGCGAAGGCGATGTTCTCGAACACGGTCTTGTTCGGCAGCAGCCGGAAGTCCTGGAACACGCATCCGACGTTCCGCCTGAGATAGGGGATCCTCCAATGGCTCAGGTGCCCCACCTCGCGCCCCGCGACCCAGATGTTCCCCGAGTCGGGCGTCTCCTCGCGAAGGAGCAGGCGTAGGCACGTGGTCTTGCCAGAGCCCGATGGCCCTACCAAGAACACGAACTCGCCCTTGTCGATCTCCAGGGAAACCTCCCTGAGGGCGACCGTGCCTCCCTTGTAGGCCTTTGTGACGTTCTCGAAACGGATCATGGAGCCGATCGTCTGCTAGCGGCCACACCGCCGGGCCAGGTACTTCGGATTGCAGGGTCTTCGGACTGCAGGGTCTTCGGACTGCAGGGTCTGCTGGCTGCAGGGTGCCCACGGCAATGCGCCCGAAGCACCCAGAAGGCTAGCAGACAGAACGCCTCCGGTGGCTGTAGCGCTAAGCGACGGTTGGCGCACCCTTCTCAGCTGGTGTTCTCGCTCTCGCGCCGCCTGCGCAGCTCGGCCTCGATGAGCTCGTCTATCGCGCCGTCGAGCACCGCTTCGACGTTGCCGGTCTCGACCTGGGTTCTGAGGTCCTTCACCAGCTGGAACGGGGCGAGCACGTACGAGCGGATCTGGTTCCCCCACGCGACGTCTACCTTGGGCCCCGAAAGAGACGCGATCTCCGCCTGGTGCTCGGCCCTGGCAGCATCGGCGAGCTTCGCGGCGAGTATCTGGAGTGCGCGCGCCTTGTTCTGGTGTTGGCTGCGCTCGTTCTGGCACGAGACGACGATGCCGCTCGGGAGGTGGGTGATCCGCACTGCAGAGTCGGTCTTGTTGACGTGCTGGCCTCCGGCGCCCGACGAGCGGTAGGTGTCGATGCGCAGCTCCTTCTCGTCGATCGCCACCTCGCCGGCGGCGTCCTCGATGAAGGGGATGACGTTCAGGGAGGCGAAGCTCGTCTGGCGACGGTGCTGGGCGTCGAAGGGCGACATGCGGACCAGGCGGTGCACGCCGCGCTCGGCCGAGAGAAGGCCGTAGGCGAAGCGTCCCTTCACCATGAAGGTGGCGGACAGGAGGCCGGCTTCCTGCCCCTCGGTCGTCTCGTCGACTTCCACCGCGAAGCCCCTGCGCTCGGCCCAGCGCAGGTACATTCTGAGGAGCATCTCGCACCAGTCCTGGGCGTCGGTGCCGCCTGTTCCGGCGTGAAGCTCGGCGATGGCGTCGCGCTCGTCGTGCTCCCCCGCGAAGAGCGACCGGAGCTCCAGGCTGCCCAGGCGGCTTCCCAGGTCGTCCAGGGCAAGGAGCAACTCCGCCTCTGCCTCGCGGGTCTCCGCGGCGTCGCTTGCCTCTGCCATCAGCTCGTAGAGCACCTCGGCATCCGACAGGCGCCGCCCGAGGTCCTCGATCAGGGCGATGTCGTCCCCTATGCGGCCCAGCTCGGTGCTGAGCGCCCGGGCCCGTTCGGGGTCGTCCCACAGATCGGGGCGCGACACCTCCGGCTCGAGCTCGTCTCGCCGCGCTCGCAGGGCTTCGATGCCTAGGTAGCGCTCGGCTTCCTGCAGGCGGGAGCTGAGCCCGGCGAGCTCCGCCAACAGGTCACGCTGGGAGCCTCCGCGCGGCGCCTCGGCAGGGCTCACTGGCTGGAGCCGTGGCAGAGCTTGAACTTCTTGCCGCTGCCGCACCAGCAGGGGTCGTTGCGACCTAGCTTCTCGTGCGCCTGCCTCACCAGGGGAAGCTGGGTGTCTTCGTCCCCGGGAGGAGGTGCCTGGCGCGCTGCCATGCGTCCGGGGAGGCCGGCAGGAGCACCGGGGCCCGGAGGGTTGCCCGCGCCCGCTCCGGCGGCACGCCGCCCTGCGGCACCGGGGTAGGCGCCTGCGAGCGCTTCCCCCGGAGCGCCCTGAGCAGCGGCGACGAGAGTGCCCTCGAGCGCCTGGTCGGCGACCGGAAGGTGCCCCGCGTCGCGTGCGGCGATCGCCTGCGCCAGCACGCCTGCCCCCTGGGCGGGGTCATCTGCCGCCAGGTAGCTCGCCTGGGCCAGGTCGATCTCGGGGGCGGGCTCGGTCACCACGTCGACGTGGAGCACGTAGCGCAGGTAGTCGTCGTCGATGGCCTCCATCAGCCGCCCGAACATCTCGAATCCTTCGCGCTGCCAGGCGACGAGCGGGTCCTGCTGGCCCATCGCCCGCAGGTTGATCCCCTCGCGCAGGTAGTCCATCTCCGACAGGTGCTCCTGCCAGCGCTGGTCGATTATCTGCAGCATGACCTCGCGCTCGACCTGGCGCGCGTCGTCGGCTCCTCCGGGGAAGATTTCGTCGCGGCTGTGGTAGTAGTCGAGAGCCTCGGCGAGGATGCTCTCGGTCAGGTGGGCCACGCTGCCGGCCTCGCTCAGGTCCTCGACGCTGAAGCTGGTCGGGTAGTACTGGGAGAGCTCGCCTACCAGGCCGGCCAGGTCCCACTCCTCCGCGTACTCGCTCGGGCAGGCCCCCCGCACCAGGGCGTCCACCGTCTCCTCGAGGAGCTCCTCGGTGCGCGCCTGGAGGTCCTCGCCGTCGATCACCTGCAGGCGTCGCGCGTAGATGACCTTGCGCTGCTCGTTCAGGACCTCGTCGTACTTGAGGACGTCCTTGCGGATCTCCGCGTTTCGAGCTTCGACGGTGTTCTGGGCGCGCTCTATGGCTCGGGTTACCATCTTCGCCTCGATGGGAACGTCGTCGGGGAGGGTCCTGCTCATCACCCACTGCATCGCGCCCGTGGCGAACAGGCGCATGAGGTCGTCTTCCAGGGAGAGGAAGAAGCGGCTCTCCCCCGGGTCGCCCTGGCGGCCGCTGCGGCCCCGGAGCTGGTTGTCGATCCGCCGGCTCTCGTGGCGCTCGCTGCCGAGCACGTACAGCCCACCAAGCTGGCGAACCTCGTCGCCTTCGAGCTCGCAGCGCCGTTGCATCTCGGGAGCTATCTTTTCCAGCTCCGCCCTGCCTTCGTCGGACTCGGGATCGAGGCCCCGTGAGAGCACTTCGTGGCGAGCGAGGCCTTCCGGGTTGCCGCCGAGGAGGATGTCGACGCCTCGACCCGCCATGTTGGTGGCGACGGTGATGGCGTTCCGCTGGCCGGCCTGCACGACGACCTCCGCCTCGCGGGCGTGCTGCTTGGCATTCAGCACCTGGTGGGGTATGCCGCGGCGCTCGAGCAGCTTGGAGAGGTGCTCGGACTTCGCCACGGATGCCGTGCCGACGAGGACCGGCTGCCCCTTCTCGTAGCGCTCTGCGATGTCGTCCACCACCGCGGCGAACTTTGCGTCCTCCGTCTTGTACACGAGGTCCGGGTGGTCGGCGCGGATCATCGGCTGGTTGGTGGGGATGGGGACCACCGGCATGTTGTAGGTGCCGGCGAACTCCGACGCCTCGGTCTCCGCCGTGCCGGTCATGCCCGCCAGCTTCTCGTAGAGGCGGAAGAAGTTCTGGAGCGTGACCGTCGCCCAGGTATGGTTCTCCTCCTTGATCCGCACCCGTTCCTTGGCCTCCACGGCCTGGTGGAGGCCGTCGGACCACCGGCGGCCCTCCAAGGTACGCCCGGTGAACTCGTCCACGATCTTCACCTCGCCGCCGGCGACCAGGTAGTCCTTGTCGCGCCGGTACAGCTCCTTGGCGCGCAGCGCCTGGTTGAGCTGGTGGACGTAGTTGACCGCCACCGCGTCGTAGAGGTTGTCCACGCCGAGCTGGCGCTCGACCTTCTCGATGCCGGCCTCCGTGGGCACGACGGTCCGCTTCTCCTCGTCGACCTCGTAGTCCTCGTCGCGCACGAGGGTCCGTGCGATTCCGGCGAACTGGTAATAGAGCTTCGCCGACTCCGCCGCAGGCCCGGAGATTATGAGGGGCGTCCTCGCCTCGTCGATGAGTATCGAGTCGACCTCGTCGACGATTGCGTAGGAGTGCCCGCGCTGGACCATCCCCGAGCGCGTACGGGCCATGTTGTCGCGCAGGTAGTCGAAGCCGAGCTCGGTGTTGGTCCCGTAGGTGACGTCGCATGCGTAGGCGGCCGCCTTGTCCGCGGGGTCGGGTATGTCCGGGCTCACCCGGCCGACGGAGAGCCCGAGGAAGCGGTGGACCTGGCCCATCCACTCGGAGTCTCGCCGTGCCAGGTAGTCGTTCACCGTGACGATGTGGACGCCGCGCCCGCCGAGCGCGTTCAGGTAGGCGGGCAAGGTGGACACCAAGGTCTTTCCCTCGCCGGTCTTCATCTCGGCGATCCAGCCGAAGTGAAGGGCCATGCCGCCCATCAGCTGCACGTCGAAGGGGCGCTGCCCGAGCACCCGCCACGAGGCCTCGCGCACCACCGCGAACGCCTCCACGAGAAGGTCGTCGAGGGTCTCGCCGGCCTCGATCCGCTGGCGGAAGAGCACGGTCTGGTGCGCCAGCTCGTCGTCGGAGAGCGCCTCCATCTCGGGCTCGAGCTCGTTTATGTGCGGTACCAGCTCGGTGAGGCGCCGGACCTTCTTGCCTTCGCCGGCGCGCAGCACCTGGGTGAAGATGCTCATGGAGGGTCGATCCTACTGCCAGTGCCGCCAGCAGCGGCAGCGTTGGGCGCCACGGGCATCCCGGCCGCGCCCGCCGTGCTGGCAGGGCGGGCGCCAGGCCGGCCCCTCGGTGTGCTCTGCTCCCTTCAGCTCGGTGCGCGCGATGCCCGCCTGGCCACCGGGCGCGATGCCCGCCTGGCCACCGGGCGCGAGCTTCCCACCGAGCGCTCGGTCGCCTTGTGACGGGGATGAGAACGGCCGACAACCTTTCCCTTCATCCGCTCGAGCTGGTGGGCGACCTTGCTGACAGCGATGTCGACTGCCGCTGTCGCGTCCTTGGCTCGCGCGCGGGCGCGCACGATGTGCCTGCGCCCCCGGCCGCGAAGCGTCACCTCGCAAGCGGCTCGTTCACCGACTGGTGCCGCGGGCCACTCCACGACACGGACCTCGGCGTGATCGGCCAGGGGCCCGTACCGGCTGAGCTTCGCCACCTTCTCCTCGGCGCGCTCACGCAGATCCTCGGGTACACCGGCGTTGCAGCGGACGGCAACATCCACTTCGGCACCTCCTGTTCTCCGAGTCGGCGTTCCACCGATGGCGGGTCAGCGGGCGGGTCAGAAGACGGCGCTTTCCCCCCGACGATCGAACGCACCATGATTGATGTGGACTGCACGCGGCTGACCTGGTCTTTGACCCCACACTCGCCTGCAGAGGAGTTGGCGGCTCCCCGCCGGCGACCATCGCATCGCTGCTGATGGCCCGGCGGCGGGTGAGTGAGCGCGCTTGGCTCCTTCTCCGTCCGGTGCCGCCTGCCGGCACCAAGAGGGGCAGGGCTTACCTCTAAGTCGCACCATGCTCAGCAACCACTAGTCGCCTTACGTGGGTCGTTTCGCCTGCGACTGGCCTCGACTTGCAACCACAGACCCGAGCGCAGTCCACAACCTGAGTGTAGACCTCGGCGCCAGGTTTGTCACCAGGGTTTCCCAGCGGTTTTCCCAGCGGTTTTCCCAGCAGGTTTCCCCGGCGGGCCTCTCAGTACCGGTAGGTGTCAGGCTTGAACGGCCCTTCCACCGGCACGCCTATGTACTCGGCCTGCTCGGGGCTCAGCTGCGTGAGGCGCACCCCGAGGGCGGAGAGGTGGAGCCTCGCCACCTTTTCGTCGAGGTGCTTGGGCAGCACGTAGACCTTGTTCTCGTAATCGCCATCCTTGGTGAACAGCTCCACCTGCGCCATCGTCTGGTTGGTGAAGGAGGCCGACATCACGAAGCTCGGGTGCCCGGTAGCGTTCCCGAGATTGAGCAGCCGCCCCTCGGAGAGCACTATCACCGCGTGCCCGTCGGGGAAAACCCACTTGTCCACCTGCGGCTTCACCGTCACCTTGCGTATGCCCGGGACCTTGGAGAGGCCGGCCATGTCTATCTCGTTGTCGAAGTGCCCGATGTTCCCGACGATCGCCTGGTGCTTCATGCGTGCCATGTGGCCGGCGGTGATGACGTCGCGGTTGCCCGTGGCGCTCACGAATATGTCGGCGCGCTCGACCACGTCCTCCATGGTCGCCACCTCGTAGCCCTCCATCGCTGCCTGCAACGCGCATATGGGGTCAACCTCGGTGACGACTACCCGGGCGCCCTGGCCGGCGAGCGACTGGGCACAGCCCTTGCCCACGTCACCGTACCCGCAGACCACGGCAACCTTGCCGCCCACCAGCACGTCCGTTGCCCTGTTGATCCCGTCGATGAGCGAGTGCCTGCATCCGTACTTGTTGTCGAACTTGGACTTGGTGACCGAGTCGTTCACGTTGATCGCGGGGAACAGCAGCTCGCCGCGGCGCTCCATCTCGTAGAGGCGGTGAACGCCCGTGGTCGTCTCCTCGGTCACGCCCTTCACGCCGTTCGCAATGGCCGTCCAGCGGCCCGGGTCGCGCTCGAGGCCGCGCGCGAGGAGGCGCCTCACCACCGCGACCTCCTCGGAGGGCGCAGTGGCCGGGTCGGGGGCCTCGCCCGCCTTCTCGCAGGCGACTCCCTGGTGCACGAGCATCGTTGCGTCACCGCCGTCGTCGAGGATCATGTTCGGGCCTCCCTCCGGCCAGGTGAGCGCCTGTTCGGTGCACCACCAGTAGTCCTCGAGCGTCTCGCCCTTCCACGCGAACACCGGCACGCCCGCGGGCTCGGCCGGTGTGCCCGACGGCCCGACGGCCACGGCCGCTGCCGCGTGGTCCTGCGTGGAGAAGATGTTGCAGCTCGCCCATCTCACACGGGCGCCGAGAGCGACGAGGGTCTCGATCAGCACGGCAGTCTGGACTGTCATGTGCAGCGAGCCGGTGATCCTCGCTCCGGCGAGCGGGGCAGAGCCGGCGTACTCTGCCCGCATGGCCATGAGGCCGGGCATCTCGTGCTCGGCCAGCTCGATCTCGGCACGGCCGAGGCCGGCCAGCGACAGGTCGGCGACCTTGAAGGGCGCTCCATCTTCGGGGGTGGTCATAGTGTGCATTGCTCCTTTGCGGCAGTCGCCAGCAGTCTCGTCGGTCCAGCAGTCTCGTCGGTCCAGCAGTCTCGTCGGTCCAGCAGTCTCGTCGGTCCAGCAGTCTCGTCGGTCCAGCAGTCTCGTCGGTCCAGCAGTCTCGTCGGTCCAGCAGTCTCGTCGGTCCAGCAGT
>JAJYXW010000084.1 GCA_021801525.1 Actinomycetes bacterium | reverse complement strand
CCCGAGATGTAGCGTCGATCTCATGCTCCCGGACTACGCAGAATTCGAGCAAGCCATAGGTCTCGACTGGTACGCGCTCGACCCCAACCTCTCCGCCCTGCTCGACCGCCACCTCCCCTCGGCGGAGGAGCGCGCCTTCGCGGAGGAGCACGTGTCGCGCTTCGGCACGCTCGTGGGCCAGGTGATCGCGCCCCGCGCCGAGGTGACCGACCGGCACGGTCCCGAGCTGCGCCGGTACGACAAGTGGGGATACGAGGCAGGAGAGGTGCTGCACCACCCGACCTGGACGGCCAACAAGGCCGACCTGGTGCGAAACGGGTTCGTGAGCCTGGAGTCGTACGCCGGGCGCCCGGTGCCTGCAGTGGTGACGGCCTCGGTCGCGTACCTGGTGAGCCAGGCGGAGACTGCGATCTACTGCGGATTGGGCATGACCGGCGCGGCTGCCGACATAGTCGAGCGATACGCCCCAGAGCCCGTGCGCGAGGACCTGCTCCGCCGTCTCACGAGCTGCGACCCCGACGAGGCGTGGGAGGGCGGCATGTTCCTAACGGAACGCCAGGGCGGGAGCGACGTCGGAGCGAACACGACGAGCGCCCTTCCCGACGGCGACGAATGGGTGCTCTGCGGGGACAAGCACTTCTGTTCGAACGTCGACGCCGACGTGTTCATAGTCTTGGCACGGCCCACCGGCGCGCCGCCCGGCTCGCGGGGGCTCGCCACCTTCATCGTGCCCCGCAAGCTCCCCGACGGCTCCCCGAACGGGTTCACGATCAAGCGCCTGAAGCCCAAGCTCGGCACCATTGGGGTGCCGACCGGCGAGGTGACGCTCGACGGCGCCCGGGCCTGGCTCGCCACCGACCGGCCGCGCTCCACTGACCTGCCGCGAGCCGCCGGCCAACTGCCGGGCGAGACCTCCGGGCTCGCCCGGACCGGCCGAGACCCTGCGGCTCGGCCGGCCGAAGCACCAGCGCCGGTCCTGGACCCAGCCCGCGACGGTCGGGGCATCAACCGCATGATGGAGATGGTGAACCACAGCCGTTTCGGCGTCGCTCTCATGGGCCTCGGCATCCACCGGCGCTCGTTCCTCGAAGCCGCCATATACGCCGCACGCCGCCGGCAGTTCGGCAACCGCATCGACTCCTACCCTCTCGTGCGCGAGACGCTCGTGGACATGCTCACCGACCTCGAAGGAGGGATGGCCATCACCTACGAATGCGCCTCCGCGTCCCGCTTCGCGGCCGACCCGTCCTCGGGGAGGGCCCTCAGGCGAATCCTCGTCCCTCTGGCGAAGATCCGCTGCACTCGGGTAGGCCTGGGCGCCGCCTCTGCAGCGCTGGAGGTCTTCGGCGGGAACGGCTACATGGAGGACTGGCCGATGGCCCGCCAGCTCCGAGATGCCCAGTGCCACACGATATGGGAGGGCACGGAGAACATCTGTGCCATCGACGTGCGCCGGGCAATGCGCAGCGAGCAGGCCCACCTTGTGCTCTTCGAGAGGGTCTCCCAAGCCCTCGAGGTCGCGTCGGGGCACAAGTCGCTCGTGACGACCGTCGACACCATTGCCGAGGCCCTCGACCAGGCGAGGGCTGCAGCCGGCCATGTGGCTGGCGCGCCCGACGACATCGCACTGCTCCACGCCAGGCGCTTCGCCGAGCTCCTCGCCGACCTGGCAGAGGGGGCGCTCCTTGCCGAGGAAGCCGCCTGGGAGCTCGGTAGGAGCTCCAACGCCCGCAAGGCCTCCGTGGCTCGCCGCTTCGCGACACGGCGGCTCGGCAATGCCCCGATGCGCGGCATCGGCGATCCCGACCGCAGCGTGCTCGACCACTTCGAGGCTCTGGTGCGATACGGTCCTCTGGACGAGTCCGAGGTGCTGGCCGCCTCTTGAGCGCGCAGGCTCCTGGATGGCTCTCCGCCGGGGACCAGGTGCACTGGGATCTGCGGGTTCGGGAGCCCGGGCACCCCGGGGCGAGCCTCTCAGCCGCCGAGAAGCCTCCTCGGATCGGTCGCACGAACGGGATCGTCGAGCGGCACCGCGAAGCGCACGCCGAGCGGGAGGTAGGACCGAGCCGTGCCACTGGCTGCCATGCCGGTAAGGGCCATGCCGGGGGCGGCCGTGCCGGTGACGGCCGTGCCGATGGCGACGAACTCGACGACGCGGCTCCCCCACACGTGGGATCTCTGGTCGATGCGCACACCCACCACCCCGGCAGCTCCGGCCTGCAGTGCCTCTTGCTGCAGGCGCGACATGGCAATCTCCCGCGAGTCGTACAGGGCGGTTGTCGGATTCGCGAGCTCGATGTTCCTGCCCATGCCGCTCCACCACGAACCAAGCGAGCGCCGGGCGACGTGGTACACGCACACACCCATCACCAGGCCAACCGGCGTGTGCCCAGAGCGCTCGAGCAGGTAGAGCTCCTGGCCGCTCAGATTGCTCGTGAACACCCGCTCCGCACCTCGGCTGTCGCTGCCTCGCCTCGACACTGCGGTCCCGAGCGCGAAGAACTCCATGTCGCGCCCGGCTCCCTCGGCCCCGCGCACGTCTAGCCTCACTCCCGCCACCCCGGCAGCTCCTAGGGCCTCGGCCTCGCCGACAAGGCGGGACATCGCCAGGCGACGCGCTTCGTGAAGCGCCCCCGAGAGAGCGGCCAGCTCCACGTTGGCTCCCGGCGATGCGTAGCGGCCGAAGATGGAGGGCCGGTAGACGGCGCTCCCGGTGACCATTCCGCAGGGCTCGTAGCCCGCCTCGTCGAGCAGGATAGCCTCGTCCACGCTCAAATCAGACGAAATCGTCCGCTCCCCACCTGGCGCACCTGGCGCGGATTGCGCGGTTGTCGAGCCTGGCGCGGATTGCGCTCCAGGCTGCATCGAGCGCAGGTGCTCGATGGCCAGATCGGCGTCGCTCACCTGGCGGCCAACCTGAGCACCGCCATCGGCGGGGTCGGCAGGTCATGGGAGCGAAAGCGGGAAACGGCGGTCCCCACGGCAAGCATCTCGGCCAGCATCGACCCCTCTCCGCCGTGGGAGGCGCCGGCCCGGACAGCTACACCAACCACCATCTCCCCGTGCCCGGAGGCCGAAGCCTCGAGATGAGCAATCGAGATGTGCCGGGAGTGCTGCACAGCGTCGGAGCGCTGCCGGAACTCTCCCCCGGCAAAGCCGCTCGATGCCGCGGTAACGCAACCGCCGAGCGAGCGCACGGCTCCCACGCCCATAACGAGACTCGCCGGCACGAAGCCGCTGGAGAGGAGCTTCACGAACTGCTGGACGCTCAGGTGAGAAGTGAAGGGCGTCGGGAGAGGGCGTGCCCCTGGCCGGCGAACAGCGGTCCCTATGAGCTTGACCTCGAAGGCTGGGACGGCAGATGCCGAGACGGCCATCCGCCTCTGCACGTGGCGGACGCCGACCACGCCGTGGCCGCCTAGAACTGCGGTCTCTTCGAGCAGCCTCGTGGCAGCAAGACCGAACGCATCGGCGACCGCCCGCTCGTAGAGCTGGTCCTCGTAGTTGAAACCGGGCGGGTGCGCGAGCCCCACATGGGGGCATGCGTAGACCTGCCAGTACCCCCGGTGTCCCGGGGGAGGGCCGAAGCCTGCCAGGCCGTATCCCGCGGGGCCGTACCCCAGTCCAGCCCGCACCCGCACGGCCGACTCCAAAGAGCGAGCTGCCGTTCCGTGTCCCACGGGGCCGTACCCTCCCAGGCCGTAACCCACGCCGTAGCCCTGGAGGGCGATCTGGTAGACGGTGAGGCCTACCGCCATGCCGAGGGGCTCGAACCCGGCACGCCTGAGCAAGGCGAGCTCGGCAACGCTCAGGTCGCTGGTCCAGGTGCTCGCTCCGGCGGCCAGTCGCTCCCTGGCCGCGACCGGGAGGTCGTCCCCGGCCAAAGAGGGGCCGGCGAAGGTGCTCGGGCCCGAGCTCTCGGTGCTCACTGGTCGAGGGTGCTCACTGGTCGAGGGTGAGGATCATGAGCGGCGCGTCGATCACGTGGTCGGGCCTGATGGGACGCACCGCAGTGCCGATGGCGAGGAACTCTATGACGTGAGACCCCCAGAAGTGCGACTTCTCCACGAGCTGCACCCCCACTATCCCTGCGGCTCCGAGCGAGGCGGCCTCGGCCTGCATGCGGGCCATCGCGAGCTCGCGCGCCTCGTAGAGCGCCTGGGTGAAGTGCGGCAGCTCTGCGTTGCGCATCGAGGTGGCGAGCACCCCGGCTGGTGACCGGTAGCCGACGTGGTAGACACAGGTGCCCATCACCAGCCCGAGCGGCGCGTACCCGGCCCTCACCAGGGTCCAGAAGTCCTGGCCGGAAAGGTCGCTCGTGAACGGCTTGCCTGCTCCGGTGCGCCAGCTCATCGGCTCCGGAGCATCCACCGTGGAACCGCCGAGGTCGCCGACCGTGCCGCCGACCGTGCCAACCGTACGGACAGCACCCGCTTCCGGACCGGCGGACACGGCGGTCCCGATCGCGATGAACTCGGCCGAATGGCGCCCCCAGTCGTAGAAGTTCACGTCGAGGCGGACGCCGACTACGCCATCCGCGCCGAGCAGTTCCGCCTCCGCCTCCATCCTCGCCATAGCCAGCTCGCGCGCTGTGTACATGGCCTGCGTCAGTGACCCGAGCTCACGGCTCGAGACGATGCCTCTCCGCCGCAAGCCGATGTGGTAGATCGAGCTCCCGAACACCAGCCCTCTCGGGTGGAAGCCCACCTCTTCCACCAGGAGGAACTCGTTTACAGATAGGTCGCTCGTGAATAGCGATGCCGTAGCGCCTCGAGCACCCAGCTCCGACAGCCGCTTCAGCGCATCCGGCGGGAGCCCCGAGGAGTCGATCTCGGAACCAAGCGAGCCGGCCTGGAGTGCCCCCGGGGCCCCCGGATCCCCCGAGGCGCCCGGGGCGCCGAGCGCGCCATCCCCCGTGGTCCCCCCAGTACCTCGAGCGGTCACGTAACCAAGCCCTGCAGCGCATTGCGTGCCGCCTCGCTGCGTTTGGCCTCCTCGGCGAGGTTGCGGACCAGGCCGTCGAGCCACTCTGCAAGGGGAACCTCAGCGCTCGAGACCACGATGCCGCGGACTGCCCGGCGCACCCGGCATTCGTAGCCGCTGCCAGAGCGCGCTGCCTCGAGCGTAGGGCCGGCAGGCGAGAAGTCCACCGTTATCGCCTCCACCCGTCTCACCTTCTTGAAGCGGCCGCCCTCCCTGCGGAGCTGCACCCGATCGCCCAGTGCTCCTTCGAGCTTCCCTGCGAGCACCTCGAAGAACGTGTCGCCATCGGCAGCGTCGGCCTGCAGAGCCGCCGCAGCCATGTCGAAGTCCATGGAGGCTCCCGCGCCAGGGGCTGCGAGGTCGGGACCCTCGCCGGTTCCTTCGCCTGCCGCGTCTGTCGTGTCTGTCGCCATCGCGACCGCAGCCTACAACGCAGGCGCCCGCTCAGAACCGGGCACGTACCCACCGCGACCGAGTGCAGCGCTCTCGAAGAGGTCGGCATCCTCGTCGACCCCTCCGCGGACCTCGGTCACCCAGCTGAGCCGTCCCCGGAGAATGCGCTCCACGCCCCCCTGGAGGGTGGACGACGAGATGGCGCACGAGGAGCACGCTCCGCGGAGCTCCACCTCGACGATCCCGGAGGCCACGTCGAAGTCCACGAGCACGAGGTCACCACCGTCAGCCTGGACCGCGGGCCGCATGATGTCGATCAGAGCGCGAAGGTCGGCCTCACGCTTGGAGCGCACGTCCTCGGGCAGCTCGGGCTCCCCGGGAGAGCTCGCCTCGACACTTGGTTCATGGGCCATCACTGGCACCTCCTCCCCACCATTGTGCCGCACCAGCCGTGCCTGGCGCGCGCCGGTAGTCGCGGCCTGCCCGAATCGCCCGAAATATTCATCTGACGATGCGTCAGCTATTCTTATGCGGTTAGCATAGGGCGTGCCCTTGGACACGACCGCCACGCTCGACGCGACCTACGCACCCGTCCCCCAGCCGCCTGTTGGCGCGCTCGGGCTGGTGCTGCCCACCTTCCCCCAAGACGCTGCCTCCCTACTCGCTCCGGGCTCACTTGCAGCAACCTGCCGCGGCGCAGAGGACGCGGGAGCCGGCGCGCTCTGGGCATGCGACCACCTCTTCTGGCACCGACCGGCGCTCGAGTGCCTGATGGCTCTCGGGGCTGCCGCGGCCGCCACCGAACGCGCCGCTCTCGGCACCTGCGTGCTGCAGCTGCCGCTGCGCTCGGCCGCGGTCGTGGCCAAGCAGGCTGCAGCGCTCCAGCACCTCTGCGGAGGTCGCCTGGTGCTGGGGCTCGGCGTCGGAAACCACGAAGGCGAGTACGAGGCAGCCGGTGCCCGGTTCGCGTCGCGCGGCCGGGACCTCGACCGGGGGATCGACGAGCTGCGCGCTGCGTGGATGCCGGGCGGCATGCCGGGCTCGGGCAGCATGCCGGGCTCGGGCGACACGCCGGGCTCGGGCAGCGCGCTCGGCTCGGGCGACACGCCGGGCTCGGGCAGCGCGCTCGGCTCGGGCGACACGCCGGGCTCGGGCAGCATGCCGGGCTCGGCCTCGCCGGGCTACGTGCAGCTCCCGGAGCCGGATCGGGTGCCCATCTGGATAGGGGGATCGAGCGAGGCCGCTCTCGCTCGGGCCGCGAGGAGAGGAGACGGCTGGATACCTCTCTTCCTCTCACCGGCCAGGTACTCGAGCGCGATGGAGCGCCTATCGGAGGAGGCGAGCAAGGCCGGTCGCGATCCTCGAGGGATCGCGCGCGCGGTGGTGATCTTCGCGTCGGTCGGCAACCTCCCCGACGCATCCTCACGGGGCCTCTCGTGGATGTCGTCTCTCTACGGGCTCCCGCCCAGGGCATTCGCCCGCCACCTGACGGCAGGTCCGCCTCGGGCTTGCGCGGACGAGATCGCCTCGTTCTACGAAGCCGGCGCCGAGCACGTGGCAGTTTTCCTGACCGATGACGAGCCCCTCCATGCCTTCGAGGAGATCGCCGCCGAGCTGGCGGTGCAGGCCCCACTGGCAGGTGCCGGGCGCCTCGATGCAGAGATGGTGCCGGTGCCGTGAGCGCGTTCGCGAGCATCGTCGGCGTCGGCATGACGCCTCTGAACCGCCGGGACTCGGACCCGGACGCCATGGCCTGCCAAGCGGCGGCGGCAGCTCTGGCCGACGCGGGGCTCTCCGCCTCGGAGATTGGCCTCGTGGTCGTGTCCAACGCCCTGGGAGGAAGGCTCTGCGGGCAGGGTTGCATCCGCGGCCAGGCGTGGCTGCAGCCGCTCGGCCTGGGCGCCGGCATCTTGAACGTCGACAACTCCTGCGCCGGAGGATCTTCGGCCCTCCACGTCGCCAACCTCGCGGCGCTCGGCGGTGAGTCGCCCGTGCTCGCGGTCGGGGTGGAGAAGATGTGGACCGGCAATCGCGCCGACACCCTCGCCGGGATCGAGGACGGCCTGCCTGCCCACGAGAGGGCCGGGCTGCGGGCAACCGTGGACGACCTGTCGGGCAGCATCCTCATGGGCCTCAACGCGAAGTGGGTGGCAGACCAGATATCCGAGCGGGGCACCACGCGCGAGCACATAGCCGCCGCCGCCGTCAAGGCACGCCGAGCCGGATCGCGCAACCCGCTCGCGCAGCTCCAGACCCCCGTCAGCCTCGAGGAGGTGCTCGCGTCCCCGGCGGTCGCCGGGGATCTCACCAGGCTCATGTGCTCCTCGTTCACCGACGGCGCCGCCGCCGCCGTGCTGGTGGCCGGCCGGAGCGCAAACGCCCCGCGCGTGCGAGCGAGCGTCGTGCGCTCCGGCAACGGGTCGGTCGACTACCACCAGCGCCTCGAGGAGACGGCAGCCGAAGCCTGGAAGTCCGCAGCGATTTCACCGGCAGACCTCGACTTGGTCGAGATCCACGACGCCACGAGCGCGGAGGAGCTGTACGCGCTCGAGTCCCTCGGCTTCTACGCCGTAGGGGAGGCGGGACCCGCCACCCTGGCCGGCGATACCGACCTGGGCGGCAGCGGGGTTTGCGTCAACCCGAGCGGCGGGCTGGTCGCGCGAGGCCATCCTCTCGGCGCTACGGGCATATGCCAGGTCGTGGAGCTGGTTCTGCAGCTACGCGGGCAGGCCAAGGGGCGCCAGGTCGAAGGAGCACGCCTGGCTGCCGCCGTCAACACCGGCGGGATCGTGAGCGGCGACGCCGCCTCCGTCGGGATCCACGTCCTGGAAGCCGGCTGAGCGGTGCCGGGATTCTCCATCAGGGGACTCGGTTCCGCGGTGCCCGACAAGGTGGTCACCAACGACGACTTGGCGGCACGTCTCGACACGAGCGACTCGTGGATCACAGAGCGGACGGGCATCAAGCAACGCCACATGGGAGGCACCACCTCCGAGCTCGCTGTCGCCGCCGGCCGCATGGCGCTCGACAATGCCGGGGTTCCTGCACAAGACGTCGACCTCCTCGTGCTCGCGACGACCACTCCGGACGAGATCGTGCCGGGCACCTCGGCCACGGTCCAGAACGCTCTCGGCGTCGGCGGCGGGGCCTTCGACGTCAACGCCGCCTGCTCGGGCTTCGTGTACGGGCTCGTGGTGGCTCATGGGCTCGCCCTTGCGGGAACGCGCAGGATCCTCCTCGTCGGCTCCGAGACCCTCACCCGCATCACGGACCTCGACGACCGGACGCTCGCAGTGATCGTGGGCGACGGAGCAGGGGCGGTCCTTCTCGAAGCAACGGACGGCCCGGGCGACCTCATCTCCTACGACCTCGGTGCCGACGGCTCGCTGCGCCACCTGCTCCACTGCCCCCACGGCGGCGTGCTGTACATGGACGGCAAGGAGGTCTTCCGCAAGGCCGTCCGCGTAGTGGTCGACTCCTCCCGGGCTGCCCTCGAGCGCGCCGGGCTCACTCCGGGCGACGTCGACTTGTTCGTGCCCCACCAGGCCAACGCAAGGATCATCTCTGCCGCGGCAGAGCGCCTCGGCATCCCCCCGGAGCGCTGCGTCGTGACCATAGACCGCTATGGCAACACCTCCTCCGCGTCCATCCCACTCGCTCTGGCGGACGCCAAGTCGAGCGGGCAGCTCACCCCGGGTACCGTTGTGCTGCTCTCGGGCTTCGGCGGCGGGATGACCTGGGCCAGCGCCGTGCTGAGCTGGAAGCTGTGACCACGCGCGAGGGCCCACGACCGGCCCTCGTGGTACTGGCGGCGGGCCTTGCCAAGCGCTACGGCGGCTGCAAGCCGCTCGCACCCGTCGGCCCTCACGGCGAGGCCATCATCGACCTCACGGCTGGCGATGCTCTGGCCGGGGGCTTCGGTAGGGTCGTCTTGGTGCTGAGCCCGGCTACCGGCCCGGCCATCACCTATCACGTCCAGCGCTGCTGGCCCTCGCAGGTCGAGGTGGCCTTCGCCGAGCAGCCCGCACCGCTCGGGACGGCACACGCGGTGCTCTGCGCCAAGCCCCACGTCGGCGCAGGCGGCGCGTTCGCGGTCGTGAACGCCGACGACCTCTACGGCGCGGACGCGTTCGCCAGGCTGAGCGATCACCTGCGAAGCGACGAGCGCCACGCCCTCGTCGCGTACCGCCTCCGCGACACGATCGTGACCGCGTCGCCCGTCACTAGAGGGACGTGCGTGGCTGGCGAGGACGGCACCCTCGCTGCGATATCGGAGAGGCGCAAGATAGAGCGCAGACCCGATGGCACCTTCGCCGCCGAAGACGGTGCGGAGCCCGGCGTCCTCGACGGTGACACGCTCGTGTCGGTCAACCTGTGGGGGTTCCGGCCCTCGATATGGCCGGTGCTCGACCGGGCGGTCGCCGAGCACGCTGGGAGCGGTGCCGTGAGCAGTTCGGCGAGCGACGCGGCTAGCGGCACCGGGAGCGGTGCGGGGAGCGGTGCGGCTAGCGGTGCGGAGGTGTTGCTCCCGGAAGTGGTGGGCGACCTGGTGGCGCCGCGTGGATCCGATGCCGGGGCCCCGGATGCTGGCCACTCGGGACGGGAGGCTGGCCGCAGCGTCGTCATCCTGCCTGCAGACGGGCGCTGCATCGGGGTGACACACGCAGACGACCTTGGCGCGGTGCGCGCCGAGGTGGCCACCATGATCGCTACGGGAGAGCGCCCCGAGCACCCATGGAGCTCGTTCAGCGGGGCCAGATGAGCGGGGCCAGATGAGCGGGGCGCGGGCCGGCAGATCGGAGATCACCCAGGCTCTTCTCCCGCGCCCGCGCTCGTACCGGGCGATGCCAGGCTCGGGAGCGGCGGCAGGAACGCCGGTAGTGGAGTCGATAGTGCCCTCCCTGAAGCCGCAGGGCTACAGGCTGGAAGTCGCAGAGGGGGCGATCCGGCTCGAGGGAGCCGACACGGCCGGCTTGCGTCACGGTCGGGCTACCCTCGCTCAGCTCAGGAGGCTGGTCGCGCTGGGCCATCTGGGCGAGGGCGGCGAGGACGGCGAGGACGGCGAGGACGGCGCTCCGGGCAACCTGCCTCCGTGCGTGATCGACGACTGGCCGGACCTGCTCGTGCGCGGCGTGATGATCGACGTGGCGAGAGACAAGGTGCCGCGCGTGAGCACCCTGCTCGACCTGATCGACCGCCTGGCCTCCTTGAAGGTCAACCAGGTGCAGCTCTACACGGAGCACACCTTCGCCTACCGCGGCCACGAAGAGGTTTGGCGGAACGCAGACCCCTACACACCAGAGGACGTCGAAGCCCTGCGAAGCCATTGCGACGGCCTGGGCGTGGAGCTCGTCGCGAACCAGAACACGCTCGGCCATTTCGAGCGCTGGCTCGCCCACGAACGCTACAGGCCGCTCGCGCTAGCCCCGGACGGGTTCGACTGGCTCTTTGGCATCCGAAGGCGCGCCACCACTCTCGACCCGTCCAAGCCCGGATCCTTCGAGCTGGTGGCAGACCTGCTCGACCAGCTGGTCCCCAACTTCACCAGCAATCGCGTCCACGTCGGTCTCGACGAGCCCTGGGAGCTGCCGGCCGAGCGACGCGGGGAATGGGCTTCCTGGCTGGGCCGCCTCCGGGGCCTCCCGGTTCTCTCGGGTAAGGAGCTGCTCGTCTGGGGGGACATGCCGGCGCTATACCCCGAGCTTCTCGAAGGGTTCCCGCCCGGTACGACGATCTGCGAGTGGGGCTACGAGCAGAACCACCCCTTCGACGAACGCTGCCACAAGCTGGCCGAGGCGGGCGTGCCGTTCTGGGTCTGCCCGGGTACGTCGAGCTGGATCTCCATTACTGGGCGCGTCGAGAACATGCTGGGCAACCTTCGCGCTGGCGCCGACGCTGCCGTCGCACACGGTGCCTCGGGGTACCTGACGACGGACTGGGGCGACATGGGGCACCTGCAACAGGCGCCCGTAGCCGAGCTGGGCTTTGCCGCTGGCGCTGCCATGTCGTGGTGCGCCGAAGCCAACCGCAGCATCGACGCCGGCGAGCTGGCCCGCCTGTCGAGCTTCCACGTCTTCGACGACCCGACGGGACAGCTCGCAGCTGCTCTGGTCGACTCAGGACAGGCCTACCAGGCAGTGAAGGTGCAGGTGCCCAACATGTCGGCCCTCGCGCTACACCTCCTCCTGCCGCAGTGGAAGGTCGAGAAGGGCGAATGGGGCATCGACACCGAGGAGCTCGACGCACTCGACGCGCAGCTCGCTCGCGCGTGCCGGCGCCTTGCAACGGCACGGCCGCAGCGCCCAGACGGCAATCTCCTGGTACGCGAAGTGGCAGCGGGCATCCGGACGTTGGAGCTGGCGAGCGCTGACGCGCGCCTTCGCCTGGCAGGCGACGGCACCCTCGCCTCGGTGCCGGCTTCCCGGCGCGCCGCGCTATCCGCGCGCCTTGAGGAGATCATCGACGAGCACGAGCATCTCTGGCGCTCGAGGAACCGCGTGGGAGGGCTCGCGGACAGCCGGGCATGGCTCGAGCACCTCGATTACTGCTACAAGACCGGAGAAGCCGACGAGGCATGGTTCGGCCCACTCGGCTGAGAGCTCGGCTGACAGCTCGGGCCACTCGGCTGGCCACTCGGCTGACAGCTCGGCTGACAGCTCGGGCCACTCGGCTGGCCACTCGGCTGGCAACTCGGCTGGCGACTCGGCTGGCGACTCGGCTGGCAACCCGCCAGAGCTTCGGTGTCGCGATGCCGCATTAGGCCTCCCTGCCGGAGGCCTGGCGCCGCGCCGAGTACTTTCAGTGCCGTGCCAGTCGACTTCGTGATATTGGGAGGCGGTCCCGCAGGTGTGCAGGCCGCCAGCACTGCGGCCCGCCTTGGCGCCCGCGTGACGTTGGTGGAGGACAACGTCGTCGGAGGGTCGGCCAACCTTCGCGACTGCATTCCCTCCAAGGCAATGATCGCCACAGGCGGTGTCCTAACCCTGGCCGCTCGCGCCCACAAGCTCGGCCTGGAGCGGCTCGAGCCCAGGCTGGACCTGGCCGCGATGCGGGAGCGGGTCGAGGCGATCACCGGCCGTATCGAGGCAACAAGCACTCAGCTCCTCGCGAGCCAAGGGGTGCGCGTCATCTCCGGCAGGGGGCGGCTGGACGGTGCTCGCACCATTGAAGTCGATTCGATGGAAGAAGGCAGCATCTCGCTCCACGCGGATGCCATCCTGCTCGCCACCGGCAGCCGGCCGCGAGTGCCGACATGGGCGCCGGTCGACGGCAAGCGGGTCCTGCTTACCAGGCAGGCGTACCCTCCCGAGGAGATCCCCGAGCATCTCGTAGTCATCGGATCAGGGGTGACGGGGGTCGAGTTCGTGCACATGTTCCGCTCGCTTGGCTCGAAGGTGACGCTCATAGTCTCGCGCCAGCAGATCCTGCCCCAGAAGGACCCCGAAGTGGCTGCCGCGCTGGAGACCGACTTTCTCGCAACGGGAGTCCGCCTGCTCAAAGGTGCCAGAGCCGAAGGCATCGAGGTCCATGATGACGGCACCGTGACGGTCGCATGCGACGACGGCAGAATGGTCACTGGAAGCCATGTGCTGCTTGCCATCGGGTCTTTGCCGAACTCCGAGAGCCTGGGGCTCGACACGGCAGGCGTGCAGACCGATACGCGTGGATTCGTCCCCATCAACCAGCACTGCCAATCCAACATCCCTCACATATACGCAGCCGGTGACGTCTCAGGAAGGCTTCCTCTGTCCTCGGTCGCCTTCGTGCAAGGCCGGCGGGCAGCCGAGCACGTCATGGGTCTCCACACGCGTGAGCACCGCCATCTCGACTACGACAAGGCTGCGAGCGCGATATTCACCGAGCCCGAGATAGCCGACGTGGGGCTCGCCGAGGCCGAGGCGTTCGCCGTAGGCCGCAAGATCAGGGTAACCAAGGTCCCCTTCGCCACCAACGCGCGTGCCTTGATCAACGGGGATCCTCGCGGCTTCATCAAGATCGTCTCCGATCCGGCCACCGGCGTCGTTCTCGGCGGCTCTATCGTCGGCGAGCGAGCTGCCGAGCTCATATCCGTGCTGGCGGTCGCAGTGACCAACAATCTGCGAGTGACCGACCTGGCGGAGAGCCTCCTCGTCCACCCCGCGCTGGCGGAAGCTCTCGCCGAGGCTGCCGAATGAACGGACCCAGCAGACGCGTTCTCGGAGCTCCGGGTGCCGCCGGCCTTCACGCCCACAGATCAACCCGGCACCCGTAGGTCGAGCTGTCTTGTGCAGGACTCAGCTGCCGGCTCCTTGCGTAAGCCAGTCGCACCACTCGTCGAGGCCGGCGCCCGTGCGCGCGCTGGTCATGATCACCCGGGCATCGGGGTTGACATCGGCAAGATTGTCCAGGAAGCGGTCCATGTCGAACTCCAGGTGCGGGAGCAGGTCGACCTTGTTGACCACAGCCAGCTCGACAGCTCGAAACATGGCCGGATACTTGAGAGGCTTCTCCTCTCCCTCGGTGACGGAGTAAACCATCGCCTTCGCGTCCTCTCCCACCCAGAACTCTGCCGGGCAAACCAGGTTGCCGACATTCTCGATCACGAGCAGGTCCAGGCTGGGGAGGTCAAGGCGGGCCAGAGCACTGCGAACCATCGTGGCGTCGAGGTGGCACTCACCGCCAAAACCGTTAGCGGTATTGACGAGCGAGACGGCAGCGCCGAACCCTGAGAGGCGGTCGGCGTCGATGCTGGTATATATATCGCCCTCTACGATCCCGACGCGCACCCGGCTGGCTACGCGTTCGAGAGCCGCCCGAAGGAGGCTGGTCTTGCCGGCCCCAGGCGATGACATGAGGTTCACCACTCGAAGATCCGCGGAGCGGAAGTCTCGGCGGTTGGCTTCCGCCGTCCGGTCGTTCTCGCCGAGTATCCGCTCGAGGATCTCGATCCGCTCACCAGCGTCGTCGTAGCCGGAGTGGTCGCCTAGACCGCTGCGTGCCGCAGGCAGGCCGTCGGGGTGGGCGTGGCCGTCGGTATGGCCGTCGGTGTGGCCGTCGGTGTGGCCGTCGGTGTGGCCGTCGTGGTGGCCGTCGTGGTGGCCGTCGTGGTGGCCGTCGTGGTGGCCGTCGTGGTGGCCGTCGTGGTGGCTGTCGGCGGGGGCGTCGGCGTGGCCGTGGAAAGCTCCGTCGGAGTGATGGTGGAAGCGCCCCACGCTACGCCCCCACGACGTCATAGGAGGTGATCATGAACTCCTCTCCCGAAGCGATCGTCACCTCTCGGCTGCCGCAGCGCTCGCACCTGAAGGCCGCGGCCCTGAGGGTGAAGCGTGCTCCGCACGACCGGCACTCCAACGCAGCGGGCACTTCTGTGATCTCGAGGGTAGAGCCTTCGAGATCAGTTCCCTCCACCACAAGGGTCCAGCAATGGCGCAGCGTCTCGGGGACTATCTGGCGGAGCTGGCCGAGCTCCACGTTCACCCGTTCGACAGGCCGGCCCGCTGCGCTCTCTCGTACCGTGGCAGCGATGGAGCGTGATATGGACAGCTCGTGCAACGTTGACCCCCAGCGGGTTCGGACGCGCCGAGCGTAGCGCCGACCAGCGTGCGGCGCATGAGGTAGCCGGCAGCCGGTGGCAGCCGGGGCCCGCAGCCGGTGGCAGCCGGTGGCAGCCGGTGGCAGCCGGGGCCCGCAGCCGGGCCCGTTCGGTCAGTGCCGCAGGGTCCTCGACGGAGCCTCACCGAAGCGTGCCCGGTAGTCCGCAGCGAAGCGCCCCAGATGGACCATGCCCCATCGCAGTGCGATCTCGGTCACCGTCGACCCCGGCTCGGCGTCGGCAAGGTCGGCCCGGATGCGCTCCAGCCTGCGCTCCTTGATGTAACTGGTAGGGGTTGTACCGAGGTCGGCGCGAAATGCAGTCTCGATCGTTCTCACGCTCACGCCCAGTGCTTTGGCCATCAGGGGTATCTGGAGGGGCTCGGCCAGGTGCATCTCGATGAAGTTCTGCGCGGCCCTGGTCACGCGGTGCTCCACCGGACGGGCGACACCTTCGAGCTGCCGGCTGTAGTTGGAGCGGTGGCCGAAGAGAAGCGAGCTCATCAAGAACTCCTCGAGTTGGCCTATCCCGACCCCTTGGTGAATGAGCGAGCCCGGGTCGAGCAGCTCCGCGTGGAGCATCTGGATGGCGAAGTTCCACCGGCTGGCCCGGCCTACAGCCAGGTTCATTCCCGGGTCGAACACGAGGGGCTCGTCCAGGCTCCGGCCGAGAAGCCTGCGCAGATGAGCGACGAGCGCCTGGTGATCGATTATCACGAGGAGCTGCGAGGTCGATGGCTCGCATCTCAGCGTGAAAGGACCGGGCCCGCCTGGAGCGGGAAGCGCAGCACAGATGGGCGATGCGACCGTCGTGCCAACGGGTGTGGTAGCCGTAACGGAGCCGTTCGTCGGCATGATGAGCATCCAGTCGTTCGGCGGGTGCTCGGCGACCACCTCGACCGCGGCGCCGTAGTCGAGGTGGCCGAGGACTACGTCGCGGAAGCGCACGGCATGCCAGGTGGCACAGAACTCCTCGGTCGCTCCTGCTGGCCCGTCAGCGCCCAGTCCATCGGCGAGGACTGATAGCCGGTGCCGGCCGAGCACAGATCGTCCGAGGGACTCGGCCACCTTAACCTCGACCGTGCTGTAGAGCAGGCGATCACGCAGCGCCGGTGGCACCCCCCGGGGTTTGATCCGTGGCTGGACCCGCGTGCCTATGCGGCTCGTGTCGAGCTTGCGAAGCCTCGAGAGCCGCAGTCCCTCTGGTTCACCGGTATTCATGCGGTTGGAGGTCACCTTGTCCGAGAGCTCCAGAAAAAGTTACGCCCAGCGGATGCTCCCTGCGTAAAGCGGATAGTAATCCATCGCATTGAGGACTACGGTCCCTTGTGTCGGCCGACTGGCCGAACAACCGAGATCGCCGAGCCACGCAAGGAGGGGGATCCTGTGGCAAACGAGCCGATGTCGGTGGCATCGACCTCGCTGCCACCGGACGCGAGCAATAGCGCCAACGAAAGTTCGAGACCGGGCGATGCCGTCATCGAGCGCCTCGACGATCCGGCGGTTGCGGCCGCCCTGGTAACGCTGCTCGACAACGCAGAGCTGCTGTCGAGCATCGTGCTCGCCATAAGCGGGGTGCTCGAGCGTGGAGACACGATCATCGAAAGCGTGGCAGAGGGCGTTCAGGAATTGAAGGACGCCGAATTCGGCATCGGCGTCACGAGGGTTTCGAATGTTATCGAGGTGGCCACGGCCCTCGAAGCCGATCTTCCGAGCATCCTTGCCGTGCTCCGCTCCCCGATAGCCGATCCGAGAACAGTCGAGGTGGTGTCGATGCTCGCGGTGGCAACCACGGAAGGCGTCGCGCGCGCGCGTATGGGTGACACTCGGGTAGCCGGAGCGTTCGGGGCGCTTCGCGCCCTGAAGGATCCCGACGTGTCCCGCGGCCTTGGCGTGCTGCTCGAGATCGCCAAGTCGCTCGGTCAACGCATCGGGGGACGTTGAGCACCCGCAGCCGGTCGGAGACGCCGGTCTGAACGGCCGACCGTTCCACCAGCCTCGCATTCGTCAAGGAGATCTGTCAGGAACTGCATACCGGACTCTGTTGCAAGTTCACAAGCAATATTGGAAGTACAGAAGCATCACAACTAATCGGATAGCACCACGACTGGAGGAGACAGCATACGATGGCGTCAGTCCTGTGGTTCCAGGGGGGAGCGTGCAGTGGCAACACCATGTCGTTCCTCAACGCCGAGGAGCCGAACGTCGTAGATCTGATCGTCGACTTCGGCCTCGACGTCATATGGCATCCCTCGCTCGGGATGGAGCTGGGGAACCAGGCGCAAAAGATCTTTCGTGACTGCGCCGACGGGAGCACACCCCTCGACATCTTCGTGTTCGAGGGCACCGTCATCGAAGGACCCGACGGCACGGGCCGGTATGACATCTTTGCCGACCGCCCGATGAAGGAGTGGGTGGACGAACTGGCCCGCGCCGCGAGCATCGTCGTCGCCATAGGCGACTGCGCCTGCTGGGGCGGCGTCCCGGCCACCGCCCCGAACCCAAGCGGCTCGACCGGCCTCCAGTTCCACAAGCGCAACAAGGGTGGCTATCTCGGGGCGGACTTCGTTTCCAAGGCCGGACTACCGGTGATCAACATTCCCGGCTGCCCAGCGCACCCGGACTGGATCACCCAGATCTTGGTGGCTCTCGCTTCGGGACGCGCCGCAGATATTGCCCTCGACGACCTGCACCGCCCTCAAACCTTCTTCAAGACCTTCACCCAGACCGGCTGCACGAGAGTCCAGTTCTTCGAGTACAAGCAGGCGACTGCCTCCTTTGGCGAAGGTACAAGGACCGGATGCCTGTTCTACGAGTTTGGCTGCCGTGGGCCCATGACGCACTCTCCGTGTAACCGGATCCTGTGGAATCGCCAGAGCTCCAAGACCAGGGCAGGAATGCCCTGCCTCGGTTGCACCGAGCCTGAGTTTCCCTTCATGGAGCTGGCACCCGGAACCGTGTTCAAGACTCAGAAGGTGAGCGGTGTGATCCCGAAGGAGGTCCCCGAGGGAACCGATCATCTCACCTACATGGCGCATGCCGCGGCTGCTCGCGTCGCCGCGCCACAGTGGTCCAAGGAAGACATGTTCGTCGTCTGATGACGACCCCATCCCGAGAGAGGAAAGAGCACGCCAGATGAGCACGATAGATCTTCATGTAAGTCCGCTGGGGCGTGTCGAGGGGGACCTGGACGTCCGGGTGGCGATAGACGACGGAGTCGTCAGCTCGGCGTGGACGACAGCCGGAATGTTCCGTGGCTTCGAGATGATCCTGAAGGGCAAGGACCCCCAGGCCGGCCTCATCGTCACACCGCGCATATGCGGCATCTGCGGGGGAAGCCACCTCTACAAGTCGGCTTACGCCCTCGACGTCGCGTGGAAGACCCACGTCCCGGCGAACGCGACGCTGATCCGCAACATCGCCCAGGCATGCGAGACCTTGCAGAGCATCCCGCGCTATTTCTACGCCATCTTTGCCATCGACCTTACCAACAAGAACTACGCCAAGTCACCTCTCTACGAGGAGTGTATACGCCGCTTCGCCCCTTATGTCGGCACGAGCTACCAACCCGGCGTCGTGCTGTCGAGCAAGCCCGTGGAGGTGTACGCGATGTTCGGTGGCCAGTGGCCGCACTCGAGCTTCATGATCCCTGGCGGGGTCATGTCAGCACCGACCCTCGCCGAGGTGACTCGGTCGATAGCAATCCTCGAGAGTTGGAAAGACGCATGGCTCGAGGGCCAGTGGCTCGGCTGCTCGGTCGACCGCTGGCTCGAGAACAAGACCTGGGACGACGTCCTCGCCTGGGTCGACGAGAACGAGAGCCAGCACAACAGCGACTGTGGTTTCTTCATCCGCTACTGCTTGGACGTCGGCCTGGACAAGTTCGGCCGTGGGTGTGGCAACTATCTCGCGACCGGCACGTATTTCGAGCCTTCGCTCTACGAGAACCCCACGATCGAAGGCCGTAACGCCGCGCTCATCAACCGCTCCGGGGTGTTCGCCGAAGGAAAGTTCAGCGAGTTCGATCAGGCCCGCGTCTCTGAGGACACGGCTCACTCCTTCTACAAGGGGTCCGGGTTGCTCCACCCATTCGAAGGTGTCACCGATCCGATCGATCCCAAGGCGGGCGCAGAGCAGGGAAAGTACAGCTGGGCGAAATCTCCTCGCTACGACGTGCCTGGGCAGGGTTATGTACCCCTCGAGGTAGGTCCGCTTGCCAGGCGCATGGTTGCCGCCGCCCCGAATGCCGCCGCCCACCAGGACGACGACGGGCTGTTCCTCGACATGTACAACCGGATCGGGGCGTCGGTGATGGTCCGCCAGCTTGCTCGTGTCCATGAGGGACCCAAGTACTACAAGTGGGTACGTGAGTGGTTGGACCAGCTCGACTTGAAGGAGAGCTTCTGCACCAAGCCCGCCGAACTTGCCGAGGGCAGGGGCTTCGGCGCCACCGAAGCAGCCAGGGGCGCCCTGGCGGACTGGATCGTCATCGACGATGGCAAGATTGCCAACTACCAGGTGATCACCCCGACTGCCTGGAACATCGGACCGCGCGATAGCGGTGATGTGCTCGGTCCGATGGAGCAGGCGTTCGTCGGTGCGCCGATTGCGGACATTGAGGACCCTGTCGAGCTCGGTCTGGTGGCTCGCAGCTTCGACTCCTGCCTCGTGTGCACCGTCCATGCATATGACGCACGCTCGGGACGCGAGCTCGCGAAGTTCGTGGTCAACGGCGAAGTGTGAGCCGGCAGCCGGGCATGTGATGGCGACCGGCAACAGCGGCAGCGGCAACAGCGGCAGCGGCAGCGGCAGCGGCAGCGGCGACATCGTTGTCATAGGGTGCGGGAACCTGCTCCGCGGCGACGACGCTGTCGGGCCGACCCTGGTGCGCCACCTCTGGGAGGAGGGCGTTCCCCGAACAGGGGTGGTTCTGGTCGACGGAGGCACCGCCGGGATGGACGTTGCCTTCAAGATGCGCGCTGCAAGGCGTGTCATCATCGTCGACGCCTCGTCGAGCGGATCTCCTCCGGGCACGATCTTCAGGGTCCCGGCCGATCAGCTCGAGAACACCCCACCGCTCGAGGGGCTCCACAGCCATAGCTTCCGATGGGACCATGCCCTGTCACTTGGTCGGTGGCTGCTCGGCGAGGAGTACCCGCGCGATGTCACTGTGTTCTTGATCGAGGCCGGTGACGTTGCCTTCGGGGCCCCGCTGAGCGCGCCGGTCGCCCTGGCGATGGGCCGCGTCGCTGCAATGGTGCGTGCGATGTGGGAGACCGACGCAGCCAACGCGGTGCTTTGCACCCCTCAGGGCAGACCAGAGGGATGAGCAATGGGCCGGCCGCTCGTGGCCGCTGCGTGGATCGCCTGCTTTGCCCGGCGGGAGCATGAGGGGCCGCCGGATGCATGAGGAATGTTTCCTCCTGAGTCCCCAGCCTGTCGGGATCTGGCCGCTGCCGGCGGGATACCTGCTCGTTTCTGAAGGGCCGGGACATGCCGAGGCTTGCGACTCGCTTGTAGGCGGGCACCTTCCCGAGGCATGGCCCGAAGGACTTCGCTACTACGAGCTGGCCCTGTCGGGTGAGCTCCCAGGCGCTCTGGAGGCGATAACCGGCAATGACCCCGTGAGCCTCGTGAACCGGTTGGTCCTGGCTCCCTCCGCAGAGCTCCTGAACGAGATCCGGGTCGTGGCGAACGGAGCCCTGGCCTGCTACGCCGAGGTCATCGCGTACGCTGCCGGCCTCACCGATACGCCGCCTCCACCAGATGCAGCCGAGGGCGAGATCGCCGCCATGGCTTACGCTGCGCAGGCGACAGCGGCGATCGCCCGCGGGGAGCGGCGTGAGGCGGTCGAGGCTCTCGATGCAGCCGCCCAGGCGGCCAAGCCGGTGAGCAGCGCCCTCACAGGCCAGCTTCTCGGCCAGATGGCCAATGTGCAACTCGACGAAGGCGGCGCCAAGAGGGCGGCGGTGACCTTCCAGGCTGCGCTCGACCTTCTGGAGGGCACCGACCTGGCTGTGAGCAGAGCCGAGCTTCATGTGAGCTGCGCGGCGATGCACCAAGAGATGTCGGAGGCGGCCCCTCGCCTCTTGAGGACGGCGGTGGACCACTACCTGGCAGCCCTGCGACTGGTCACCATCGACACTGCCCCGGAGGTTTTCGCCATCGCGAACGCCAATCTCGGTCTGGCCTACCTCTCGATGCCGATGAGCGATGCGAGCGACTTGCTGCGAATCGGCGTGGCAGTTCAGTCGATGCGCGATGCCCTGAAGGTGTTCACCCCCAACAGCCACCGCGATCGCTGGTCGGCCACACAGCTCAACCTTGCAAATGCCCTCGTGTACATGCCTTCCACCCACCAAGCCGAGAACATTGCCGAAGCAGTCCTGCTCTACGAAGAGGTGCTTGCCAACCGGGACCGCTGCGGTGATCCCGGAGGGCGTGCGCGCGTGCTGGCTAACCAGGGCAATGCATTGGCACATCTGGGTGTCTTCGACAAGGCCAAGGCTCGCCTCCACGAAGCCAGGGCGATCTTCGAGGAGCTCGGACAGGGTGACGCGGTTCGCAGTGTCCGCTCGGTTCTCGACGAGATAGCCAAGCAGGAGTCCAAGTCCAAGTCCAAGTCGGGCGACACCCGAATGGCACCGTCAGGAATGGGCGCCGATCCGGGATTGGTAAGCAGCTCATGACCGTCGTTGGGTCCCATCCCCTGAACGCTGCGGCGTCCGCGCATCCCATCGTGTGGCTGGGTGCGAAGGCACCCGGCGGCTTGGCCCTGCCTTCGGCAACTCCAAGCGCAGATCACCTGTACGCTCCCCGCGGGGTATGGCTCGATGACGAGCGCCTCGTGGTTGCCGACACGGGTAATCACCGGATCCTCATATGGCATGGCGTCCCTCGAACGAGCCACAGTCCCGCAGATGTAGTGCTCGGGCAGGTCGACTTCACCCACGAAGGCGCGCAAGGTGGTGGCAGAGGACCCGAACGCGGGCTGCGCCTGCCTACTGGGGTGATCGTCCACGAGGGGCGGCTCATCGTCGCAGACGCCTGGAACCACCGTGTGCTCATATGGGACAGCGTGCCAGAGAGATCCGACGTCGCGCCCGATGTGGTGATCGGCCAGCCCGATGCCTCGTGCGTCGAGGCGAACCGGGATGGGGCATGCAGTTCTCTGGGCTTCTACTGGCCTTTCGGTGTGGCAGTCATAGGCGGTCGGTTCTATGTGGCTGACACCGGCAACAGGCGCGTGCTGTCTTGGGATGCCGTTCCCGATCCCGACGTCGCGCCCGATGTGGTGATCGGCCAGCCCGATGCAACGAGCCGTGATGAGAACCGCGGCGCGCTCGGCCCGGACAGTTTCCGCTGGCCTCACGACCTGGCCGGTGACGAGTCCGTGCTGCTGGTCACCGACGCCGGTAACCACCGGGTGCTCGGCTGGTGCCCACCGCCTCGTGCGGATGGACCTGCGTCGATGGTGCTCGGCCAGAGTGACTTCCACAGCGGCGCCGAGCTCCCCTACGCGCCACAGAGCGCCGACGGCCTGCGCTTCCCGTATGCGATTGACACCGAGGGGAGCCGGCTGGCAGTTGCCGACACGGCCAACAACCGCATCTTGATTTGGGAAGAGATGCCGGATCGATCCGCCACGCCGGCTGACGGGGTTCTAGGACAACCAGATTTCGCAGCGAATGGCGAGAACCGCTGGGAGCGGGTAGCCGATGACACGCTCTGCTGGCCGTACGGGATCTCCCTTCACCGAGAGTGCCTCGCGGTGGCGGACTCCGGCAACAACCGCGTCGTCATCTGGAGCCTGCGGTGAGCTCCGTGCAGCGAGATTCCCTGGCAGCTGGGATCTGCGGCATCCTCCAGGGGTCGGCTTCACGCCTCTTGTGCACCGCCTGGCGACGTACCGCCTGGCGACGTACCGCCTGGCGACGTACCGCCTGGCGACTGAGCTTTGATCGATCCAAGCGGCCGCCCCGGCAGCCAGTGTGATGGAGGGATGAGCAATGTGCCTAGCGGTGCCAGGCAGGATCACCGATATCCGCGAGGAGCGCAGCACCAGGATGGCGACCGTCGACTTCGACGGGATTCGCAAGGAGGTATGCCTGGCCTACCTGCCCGATGCGGCTGTCGGCGACTACACCATCGTGCACGTCGGGTTCGCGATCTCCAAGGTCGACGAGGAGTCTGCATTGCAGACCCTCGCCATGTTCAGGGACCTCGGCGTCCTCGGAGGTGAGCTCCGATGAAGTACCTGGACGAGTTTCGCGACCCAGTGCTGGCGCGGCGGCTCTTCGAGGAGATCGAGCGGATCACCACCCGGCACTGGGCGATCATGGAGGTTTGCGGAGGCCAGACCCACTCGATCATAAGGAACGGCATCGACCAGCTCCTCCCCGAGCAGATCGAGCTGATCCACGGACCGGGCTGCCCCGTGTGCGTCACGCCGCTCGGCATTATCGACAAGGCTCTCGACATAGCCGCACGTCCGGAGGTGATCTTCTGCTCCTTCGGCGACATGCTGAGAGTACCTGGCAGCAGGAAGGACCTGTTCCAGGTGAGGAGTGAAGGCGGAGACGTGCGGGTCGTCTACTCGCCTCTGGACGCGGTCGACCTGGCGGAGGGCAACCCTGATCGCGAGGTCGTGTTCTTCGCTATCGGCTTCGAGACGACAGCGCCGGCGAACGCCATGGCGGTCCACCAAGCTGCAAGTCGAGGCCTGACGAACTTCTCCGTGCTCGTGAGCCATGTCCTGGTACCACCTGCCATCGAGGCGATAGTGACCTCGCCGACCAATCGCGTCGACGGCTTCCTGGCTGCGGGCCATGTCTGCTCTGTGATGGGGACCTGGCAGTATGCCCCGCTCGTGGAGCGCCACCGGGTACCCATAGTGGTTACCGGCTTCGAACCCCTCGACGTGCTGGAAGGAATCCGTCGGGTGGTGGCTCAGCTCGAGTCGGGCCGGGCCGAGCTCGACAATGCCTACGCTCGGGTCGTTTCCGAGACAGGAAACGTGGCTGCCCAGGAAATGCTGAGGGACGTCTTCGAGGTCTGCGACCGCCGGTGGCGTGGCATAGGGGAGATACCGCTCAGCGGGTGGCGTCTCAGCGGGCCTTACCTTGACTTCGACGCCGAGGCACGTTTTGACGTCGCTGGTCTCGACGCGCCCGAGTCGTCCCTCTGCCGAAGCGGCGAGGTGCTCCAGGGAATGATAAAGCCCAACCAATGCCCGGCGTTTGCCAAGGGGTGCACCCCGCACACGCCGCTTGGCGCCACGATGGTGTCCAGCGAGGGAGCGTGTGCCGCCTACTACCACTACCGGCGTCTCGACGGGCCCCCGGCGGCGGAGCTCACAGTTGTCTGAGGCGCCCGACCCCGGGTCGTGGGCCTGCCCGCTGCCCATTCGCGACCACGATCGGGTGGTGATCGGACACGGAGGGGGAGGCCGGCTGTCAGGGGAGCTGGTGGCGGACCTCTTCCTCCCGGCGTTCGGCGTGACGCCGTCCGAGGTGCTCCATGACGCCGCCACCATCGACTTGGGGGAACAGCGCGTGGCCTTCTCAACGGACTCCTACGTGGTGCGCCCACTGTTCTTCCCGGGAGGCTCGATCGGCGAGCTGGCCGTGAACGGCACCGTGAACGACCTCTCGATGGCCGGAGCAGTGCCGATCGCGATGTCGAGCGGGTTCATCCTCGAGGAGGGGTTGTCACTCGAAGTTCTCGCGAGAGTGGCTACCGACATGGGCAAGGCAGCGCAGCGCGCCGGCGTGCGACTGGCGACCGGGGACACCAAGGTGGTCGACTCGGGACTGGCCGATGGGATGTACATCAATACCACCGGCATAGGACTGATACCGGAGGGTGTCCATATCGCGCCTACGAGGGCGACCCCCGGGGACAGGGTCATAGTCAGCGGGCCGATAGGCCAGCACGGCATAGCCGTGATGTCCCAGCGCGAGGGGCTGCAGTTCGGCACCGAGGTACGCTCCGACACAGCTCCGCTCGCGGACCTGGTCGCCGTGATGCTCGAAGCCTGTCGCGATCTCCACGTCCTTCGTGACCCGACCCGCGGAGGTTTGGCAACGTCGCTGTGCGAGATCGCTGAGGCGGCCGGCGTAGGCATCGACTTCGAGGAGACCGCCGTGCCGGTACCGCCCGAGGTGGCGGCAGCATGCTCGTTGCTGGGCCTCGACCCTCTCCATGTAGCCAACGAGGGCAGGCTGATTGCCATCGTTCCGGAGAGCTCCACGGACGACGTCTTGGCCGCAATGACCGCTCACCCCGACGGCAGGGAGGCGGTGGTCATAGGTGCCCTTACCGAGAACCACCCCGGCGTGGTGACAGCCCGGACGGCGTTCGGTGCGCGACGGATCGTCGACCTGCCTCTCGGCGAGCAGCTGCCGCGCATCTGCTGAGCAGCGCCGCGGTGTTGCCGGCTCGCCCGGGCCGGCTATTCCCTGCTCAACCCCGCCTGTCCGCCAGGCACTCCGGGCTCGTCGGTGCTGCGCGCTCCAGGGCGCTGCAGACGCGGCGAGGCCCCGAGTAGCCGGAGCAGCTGAGCCGCCCGTACTTCTCGGGGCCACACCAAGGCAGGACGTTCCTCCACCCGAGGTCGGACGACCTCCGGCTCGGGTCGGCATCGGAGTCCCAGGGAACGCCGACACCTTCCGTCCTGTCGCTGGGCGATCTTGTCCTTTCCCAGTCCACACCGGCCGCCCCGGAGGGCTACCCGCAGGACCGAGGTGGCTCTTCGATCACCCGGCAACTCCCACTCTGCGCCTCTTGGACGGAGACGTCAAGAGCTTTTCGCGAAATCCAGAAGTTGTCCGCAGCATTTCTCCTCTTGTCCCCAATGGAGCCCGGTTTCTCCCCAGAAGAGGCACGGCTGGTCCCCAGGAAAGCTTCGGATCTCCACAGGAGGGCCGGCCACACGCTGCACCGCTCTGGGGAGCGCAACCCATCTGCGGCCGGCCATCCGCAGCCATGGCACACGCGGGCACCAGAAGACGCTAATCTGACGCGGCGTCAGAAATGTTCTCGCAGCCAGGAGGCCTTCCCGTGGAGCTACCGAAGATCATCAGCGTCGACGACCACGTGGTCGAGCCATCCCACGTCTGGAAGGAGTGGCTCCCGGCCAAGTACGCAGCCAGGGCCCCCAGGATCGAGCGCCACGGCCTCGGAGACCTTCAGTTCCTCGGGGGCACCACTTACCAGTACACGCTCACCGACGACGGACCTCCGTGCGACATCTGGTTCTACGAGGACATGATGATCCCCCACAAGCGCCACGTCGCAGCAGTTGGCTTCGACCGCGATGACATGAGCCTCTCGCCGATCACCTACGACGAGATGCGCCCCGGCTGCTACGAGCCGAGCGCGCGAGTAGCAGACATGGAGCTGAACTGGGTGGAAGCCTCACTGTCGTTCCCTACGTTCCCCCGCTTCTGCGGCCAGACGTTTCTCGAGGCGCAGGACAAGGATCTGGCTCTGGCTTGCGTACTCGCCTACAACAACTGGATGGTGGAGGAATGGTGCGGCGACAGCGGCGGCCGCCTGCTCCCGCTCTGCCTGATACCGCTGTGGGACGTCGACGCGGCGGCTGCCGAAGTTCACCGCAACGCGACACGAGGCGTACACGCAGTCTGCTTCAGTGAGATACCGCCCCACCTCGGCCTGCCGAGCGTCCACACTGGCAAATGGGACCCGTTCTTCGCCGCATGCGAGGCGACGGGCACCGTGGTGTGCATGCACATCGGGTCCTCGTCGAAAATGCCTGCCACCTCCCCGGACGCGCCGCCGGCAGTCCAGGCGACACTCAGCTTCAACAACGCCATGGCGTCAATGAGCGATTTCTTCTTCTCCGGGGTTCTCGTGCGTTTCCCTCGCCTCACCCTCGCCTACTCCGAGGGGCAGATCGGATGGATCCCCTACATACTCGAGCGCGCCGACGACGTCTGGAGGGAGCATCGCGCCTGGGGAGGCGTGCGGGACATCGTCCCCGAGCCTCCGTCTACCTACTACTACCGGCAGATCTTCGGCTGCTTCTTCCGCGACCGCCACGGGCTCGACTCCTTGCAGGCAGTGGGCGAGGACAACGTGACCTTCGAGACCGACTACCCGCACACCGACTCGACCTGGCCCGACACCAAGGAAGTCGCGACGGCCATGATGGGGCATCTCGACCCCGTTGTGATCCGCAAGATCGTTCGGGGAAACGCCATACGCATGCTCTCGCTCGACTTGGAGCCCTGACGCCGCACGCTTCCCGACGAACAGCACGCGCCCAGCTCCGCAATAGTGAGCGAGAATGGCACGTGAGCATGGAGCGCCTGCACAAGCAGACCGGCCGCACATGGGCCATCCGCAGCCTCGGGGCCGCCGCGCTGGCCGGGCTCGCACTTGGCGCTGCCATACCCGCCCTCGCGGCTCACAGAACGGACGCGCGCCGCTCTTTATCCGCTGCAAGTCGCGCCCAGGTGGAAACGAGCAGCCAGGCAGGCGTCTCTTCGGGTGCCGACCTGATCGGGAGCGCCATGGCAGCGTCTCTCCCCGGAGTGGCGTCGCCGTACTACCAGCCAGCGCCGAGCCACCATCCTGGCTCGCCGGCTCGTTTCATCCTGACGGGACCTGACGCGCCCGACCCGTTCATGTTCCGCTCGGGGGGCACCTACTACCTGTACACCTCGCAAGGCAGCCTCACCGGAGTCAATGTTCCCGTTTGGGCATCGACGACGGTCGGCAGCTGGGGCCCGGTCCACGACGCCCTTCCCCGGCTTCCTTCGTGGGCGGTCCCCGGCTTCACCTGGGCACCTGATGTCGTCAAGGTGCTTGGTGGCTACGCCCTCTACTTCACCTCCGTCGTCAAGGGGGTGTCACCGTCCATGGAGTGCATCGGCGCGGCATTCGGCGCTCGGCCCCTCGGCCCCTTCACGCCCCTCCCGTCCCCGTTCATCTGCCAGCCGGACGAACGGGGTTCGATAGACCCTCGCAGCTTCGTCGACGCCGGAGGAGCGCTGTGGCTCTACTGGAAGTCCGACAACAACGCAGACCCGACCTCGTACTGGCCGGGCCCTAGCCGGATCACGAAGATCTGGGCGCAGCGTCTCGGGCCCCACGGGCGCCACCTTCTCGGCGAGCCTCACCAGGTGTTCCGTCCTGACCAGGCCTGGCAGGGGACCATCGTCGAGGCTCCCCAGATGGTCCTGGTGCAGGGCCGCTACTGGCTCTTCTTCTCCGCCAACTGGTTCAACCAGCCGGCATACGGCATCGGCGTGGCATCCTGCGCCGGTCCCATAGGTCCCTGCGAGGACACTTCGAGCGCGCCGTGGCTCGGCTCCAACGCCCAGGGCGCCGGACCAGGCGAGCCGTCCGTCTTCCGTGACGCCAAGGGAGTGTGGCTCCTCTACACGCCCTGGGCGAGCAACGACCCTCGCCCTACCCCACCGCGTCCGGTGGCAATGGTCAGGATCGGCTTCGGACCCAGCGGGCCTTACCTGGCGTCGTGAGGCGGGAAGTGCCAGGCATTCCGAGGGAACCGGAGGGGCACCGGTTGCACCGGGTTGCACCGGGTTGCACCGGCACCCGCGGCCGGCACCTGTAGGCTGGTCCGGCAACTCCATCCATGCTGCCTATCCGATCCGGGCACCCCGATCAGGCCGAATACCAGACGCCCTGGGCAACCCAACCCACACCGCGAGACACCCCGTGAGACATCCCATGAGACATCCTGAGTCCCCTGCCATGATCGCCGGCGTTGCAGTTGCAGCAATCCTCCTTGCTGCCTGCGGCAGCTCGGCACCTGCCAAGCGACCGGTATCCGCCCATCACCACACGACCTCCACCACCTCCACCTCGACAATCGCCGTGCCTTCCTCGACGACCACTTCCTCGACGACCACGACGTCCCTCGCCGCGACCTCCGGGCCGCCGCGATGTCGTTCCAGCGTCATCGTCGCCACCGTCGGCCCTCCGGGCGTGGCAACCGGAGCGATCGGGCAGGTCGTCACCCTCCGCAACACATCAGGAACTGCCTGCTCGCTTACCGGCTACCCTGGATTGCAGATGCTCGACGCCTCCGGGCACCCGATAGCCACGAGCGTTGTGCGTGGGACGAGCACCACGGTGTCCGCCGTGCCCGTACGGCCGGTCGTCCTGGCTGCAGGCGCAAGCGCATCCTTCGAGGTCGGCTACCAGGACTCCACGGGATACGGCAACGCCTCCTGCCCCACCTCCTCGAGCGTAGAGATCACGCCTCCGAACGCATACCACTACGTGGTCGTCACCTGGCAGATGACGCCCTACGGGGGCACGGCCCAGCACCTCGCCTGTGGGCAGGTTACGGTTTCCCCCGTGTACCCAGGCAGCGGCCGCTACCAGGCGGGCTGAGCTCTCGCCTGCACTGGAGCCACCCGTCACCTGGGACGGAGCCTGTAGCGCTTGGACCAGGAGGACGCCATGCCCGAAGAGCCAATGAACCCTGAAGTGCCCGCTCGCGGAGCTCCTGCTTCCGCAGCAGCCGGCTCCGGAGCTCCTGGCTCCGCAACAGCCGGTTCCGAGCTGGACGGCAAGCCGCGCGAATCGCTCACCAGCCTGGCGGCTCCAGTGTCGCGCCTCGATCGCATCCTCCAATACGTCCCGCGCGTGCTCTCGAGCAAGATCCACATCATCTTCCTGGCGGCGCTCGGGGTGTACCTCGTTCTGCTCCCGCTGGTCGGGCTGGTCGTGAGCGCCAAGGCCGAGCTGATCGGCGGCAACTACACGAACGTCACTAGCGACATCGGCGCGTGCATCGCTGCAGGGGGCACCCTCCACCTAGTCCGGCAGGGGCGCAAGCGCCACAGCCTCGAGGAGGAGCGCCTCAGGCTAGCCCGGGAAACGCACGCCCTGCTGCATCACGTCTACGCACAGGCTGCCGCGGACCTCGGCCAGCAGGCAGGCACATGAGGGGCTGCAGGCGGGCGTGGGGCCCGAGCCGCCGATCAGCAGGTGCCCGCGTGGCTAAAGAGCGCGTGTGCCGCTAGGCTGCACTGGTGACCCCAGTGATCCTCGGGGTCGTCGTGGGTCTGATCACGTGCGAGGTGGCCCTGTTCACGACGAGCCTCTACTTGCACCGCGCTCTCGCACACAGGGCCGTACGTATCCACCCCGCTGCAACGTTCGCTTGCCGAATCACGACGTGGATGCTCACGGGGATCAAGCCGCGCCAGTGGGTGGCGGTACACCGCAAGCACCACGCCTTCACCGACGAGGCCGGCGACCCTCACTCCCCGGTAGTCAACGGTTTCACCAAGGTCCTTTTCGGCAACGCCCTCTACTACCGCGCTGCCGCCCGCGATCCCGAGGTGGTGGCCCGCTACGCGCAGGATCTAACACCAGATCGCCTGGACCGCTGGCTATTGGACCGGGGGCTCGTCGGCCTCGGCCTGGCGTTCGCTGTGGGGGTAGTCCTGCTCGGCTGGCAGGCCGCTCTCGTGGCAGGTGCCGTGAGCGTGTCCGGCTACCTGCTGGCCGGCGGTGCAATCAACGCTGTCGGGCATCGCTTCGGAAGCCGGCCCTACCCGAACACTGCTACGAACAGCCGGGTGCTGGGAGTGCTGATAGCTGGCGAGGGACTGCACAACAACCACCACGGCGCTCCGACCTCCGCGCGCTTCGCGCATCGCCGCGGCGAGGTGGACCCCTGCTGGTGGCTGATCTCCCTGCTCACTCGCTCAGGCCTCGCCAAGGTCCGCCTGAACGGCGTCCATGTTCGCCCAGTGCGCTCGAGTACGGCAGCTCGGGCAAGCTGAGCCGGGCCATCTGTAGCTGAGCCGGGCCATCTGTAGCTGAGCCGGGCCATCTGTAGCTGAGCCGGGCCATCTGTAGCTGAGCCGGGCCATCTGTAGCTGAGCCGGGCCATCTGTAGCTGAGCCGGAGCATCGACAGCTGAGCCGGGTGGTCAGCGCAGGCCAGGAAAGTCCTCCTCAGAAAACTCGAGCGCTCGGCGTGCCTCGCCCGAGCGCACATGCGCCGCCTCGCTCTCGCGCAGCTCCACCCGCCGGATCTTCCCGGATATCGTCTTCGGCAGATCGGCGAACTCGATCCTGCGCACTCTCTTGAACGGCGACAGCCGCTCGCGGGCGTAACGGAGTATGTCCTCCGCGAGATCCGGGCCCGGCTCGCTCCCGGCAGCGAGCGTGACGAAGGCTTTGGGGACCGCCAAGCGCACCGGATCAGGGGACGGAACCACGGCGGCCTCCACCACTGCCGGGTGCTCTATCAGAACGCTCTCGAGCTCGAAGGGGGAGATGCGGTAGTCGCTCGCCTTGAACACGTCGTCGGAGCGCCCCACGTAGGTGATACTTCCGGACGGGTCGAGCCGGGCGACATCGCCTGTGTGGTAGGCGCCGTGGCGAAGCACCTCCCGGCTCAGGCGCTCGTCGTCGCGGTACGCCGCCATGAGCCCCGCAGGGCGCGGATCGAGCCTGACGCATATCTCGCCTTCTTCGACCACCTCCCCGTCGCCGTCGAGCAGCACCACCTCGTAGCCCGGCAACGGCCTTCCCATAGAGCCCGGGACGACGGGCTGCCCGGGGGTGTTGCCGACCTGCGCTGTGGTCTCCGTCTGGCCATAGCCGTCTCTCACGGTGATCCCCCAGGACCGCCTGACCTCCTCGATCACCTCCGGGTTCAACGGCTCCCCCGCGGAGACCGCCTCGCGAAGCCTGCCGGGTCGCTCGCCGAGGTGCGCTTGGACGAGCATCCGCCAGACGGTGGGGGGTGCGCACATGGTGGTGACGCCCTCCGACTCCAGGGCGTGGAGAAGCCGCTCGGCGTCGAAGCGGGCGTAGTCGAGGACCAGGACCGTCGCCTCGGCGTTCCAAGGCGCGAACACGCTCGACCACGCGTGCTTCGCCCAGCCCGGCGAGGAGATGTTCAGATGGACATCGCCTGGCTGCAGGCCGATCCAGTACATGGTGGAGAGATGGCCAATCGGGTAGCTCGCGTGGGTGTGCTCGACCAGCTTCGCTCGCGCCGTGGTCCCTGAGGTGAAGTACAACAGCAGCGGGTCGTCCGCGTGCGTTGGCCCGTCTGGCACGAAGGCGAGGTCCGCATGCCTCGAGTCTTCGTAGGAATGCCACCCCGGGGCGAGTTCGCTCCCCACGCCGACGAGAACCGGTGGGGCAGCGACCTCCGCGAACCGCCCGGCCATGGAGGTGTCCGCCACCGCGGCCGCGACCGCACCCCGGGCGATGCGGTCGCCCAGCTCCTCCCCGGAGAGCAGTGTGGTGGCTGGTATGACGACCGCCCCGAGCTTCATACATGCGAGGAGCGTCTCCCAGAGCTCCGGCACGTTCCCGAGCATGAGGAGCACCCTGGAGCCTCGCGCGACCCCCAACTCTCTCAGCCAGTTCGCCACCTGGCCGGAGCGAGCGGAGAGATCGGCGAAGCTGCGGCTCGAGACAGTCCCGTCGTCCGCTACCACGCGCAGCGCCTCGCTCGACGGCCGCTCGGCCGCAAGCACGTCGAACCAGTCGAACGCCCAGTTCACCTCCGGAACGGAGGGCCAGCGAAACTCCCGGCGAGCCCTGTCGTAGTCCTCCCTGTGGCGGAACAACACGTCACGGGCTTCACGCATGCTCTCGGTGGCGTTCACGTCGTCCTTTCCCCTGCCCTGTTCCTCTGCGCCGTGCCTTCCTTGTGACAAGTCCCGCCGCGATCTGCAAACGGCACCGAGCGGCTCGCGCTCCTGGCGCGAGGCAACCTTAGAGGCACGACGTGCCTGTCCGCCGAGCCTCTTGGATCGACCTCTCCGAGGTAGGTCGCCGCGTTGGCGCACCCGGGACCTGTCTATTATTGGACGGTGGTCCAGAATCTTCGGACAGGGTGGCTCGAGGTATGGCCTTGAACCGCTCTGCATACCTCGGCGGCGCCGCCGAGGAAGAGCTGTCCCCCAACCAGGCCGCCAAGCGCCAAGCGATCGTCGCGGCGGCAGTCGACGTGCTGATCCAAGACGGCGTTCACGGATGCACTGTGCGCGCAATAGCTTCGAGCGCAGGGGTCTCCAAGGGTTCCGTCCACTACTACTTCGGCGATGTCGACGACATCATCGACCTGGCGATGCTGCAGGCAACCATGGCCTGGATCGCCTGGATCCGGAGCGTCTCCTCACTTCCGGACGCAGACCCCTCCACGGGTGCCGATGTCGATCCGGTGAAAGTGTTCTGGCGTGCCATGTTGGTATGCCTGGAGCCCTTCGCTCACGACGACCGCTCGATCATGCCGCTCTGGCTCGAGTACTGGGCAATCCGCCGGAGAGCGCAGCGCGTAGAGCCCCTGCGCCTCCTCCACGTCCTCCTCACCTCCTACGTCGAGGAGTTGCTCGTCGCTGCCGGAGCTAGCGACGCCCCCAACAGGGCCTCCGCGATCACCTCGTACCTCTTCGGCGCAAGCATGCAGCAATCCGTCATCGGCAAGACCCCACTGGCCATCGAACGCGACCTTGCGGCACTCTCGGGCCTGGAGCCGCCCGTAGGCCTGAGATCCCAAGCGTGAAGGAGACTGCCGCCAACGAGCCCTGGCGTGCCTCTGCCCAGTTCTCCAGGTCTGGACAAGCGCCCGGATACATGGGACACTCGTCCAAACAACCTGGGAGGAGGATGGGATGAATACCTTGCCGGCCACGAACGGAGGCGGCACGTCGGGCGCTGCAGGCACGCCGGGCACCACAGAGGCCCGCTCCGCGGCGCGCCGCCGGCACGCGCTCGGGCACCCTCGATTCGTCGTGATCGGCGCCGGCATGGCCGGGCTGCTGAGCGTCATAAAGCTGAAGGAGGCCGGGCTCACTGACTTCACGGTCTACGAGAAGGCCGACCGCCTCGGCGGGACCTGGAGGGAGAACACCTACCCCGGTGTCGCATGCGACGTGCCCTCCCACCTCTACAGCTACTCCTTCGCACCGAATCCCGAGTGGAGCCACGTCTTCTCGCCAGGTGCCGAGATCCAGGCTTACTTCGAGCAGGTCGCCCGGAGCTACGAGGTGGCGCGCTACATCCGCTACAACACCGAGGTGACGAGGCTAGAGCACACAAACGGGCGCTGGCAGGTAGAGACCTCCACCGGAGAGCGCGACGAAGCCGACTTCGTGATCGCGGCCACGGGCGTGCTCCACCACCCCTCCTACCCTGACATCGAGGGGATCGACGACTTCGCCGGGGCTAAGTTCCACAGCGCGCGCTGGGACCACGACGTCCCGCTCGAGGGAGCTCGTATCGGAGTGGTCGGCACGGGGTCCACGGCCGTGCAAATCGTGTCTTCATTGGCAGGAACGGTGGGCGAGCTCCACCTCTTCCAGCGGACCCCCCAGTGGGTTCTCGCAATGGACAACCCGCCGATCAGCGACGAGGACCGTGCCCGCTACCGGGAGGATCCCTCGGCCATGCAGGCGCTACGCCAGGAGCTGTCGGCAACCTTCGAGCGCTACTTCGCCAACGCGGTGGTGGCAGCGGACTCGCCGGAGGCGAAGATGCTCCAGGATCTCTGCACTCGCAACCTCGAGGACAACGTACAAGACCCCGTCCTGCGCGAGAAGCTCAGGCCCAACTACCGGGCAGCCTGCAAGCGCCTCATCGTCTCCCCGAACTTCTACCAGGCAGTCCAACATCCGAGCACGCACCTGGTCACCTCGGGGATCGAGCGCGTGGAGGCCAAGGGGGTGCGGACCAAGGACGGAGCTCTCCACGAGCTGGACGTCCTGGTGCTCGCAACCGGGTTCCGCGTCGACCGATTCCTCCGTCCGATCGAGGTGATAGGGCGTGGCGGGGTCTCCCTAGACAAGCTCTGGGCGGACAGGCCCTCGGCGTACCTGGCGGTCTCGGTGCCCGAGCTTCCCAACCTCTTCATGCTGAACGGACCCAACGGCCCCGTCGGGAACTTCTCGCTCATCGACGTAGCGGAGCTGCAGCTCGCCTACATCATGCAGCTCGTCGACCTCGTCTGCAGCGGGCGCTGCCGCGAGGTGAGCGCCGCCGCCGACGCGGCAGAGCTCTTCGAGGAAGCGCGCGTCGAGGCGGCCAAGAACACCGTCTGGGTCACCGGCTGCAGGAGCTGGTACCTCGACGATCGCGGAGTACCGGCTGCATGGCCCTGGAGCTTCGACCACTTCCGCTCCGAGATGTTGCGGCCGAAGATCGAGGACTACGAGCTGGTCGGCGCCTAGCACCACTGCCCTGTCGGGCTCCCGGCAACGCGGTCGGGTTCCCGACAACTCGGTCTGGTTCCGAGCGGCCCTGTCGGGCTCCCGGCAGCTCGGTCAGGTGTTGAGCCCGACGACAAGCTTCGGCGGGTACTGGCCGAAGCTGAGCAAATGGTCGCGAGCCCCGCTCTGGAACGCCTCGAGGTACGCAAGCTTGCGTATCAGGTAGGAGTGGGTCTCCTTCGGATCGAGGTAGAGGTTGTAGAGGCGGCCGTAGGGATACTTGTTGGACACCCCCGTGAAGCCTCCTCCGCCTGCTACGTCGCGGTCGTCATCGGAGATGGAGGCCAGCATGAACTTGTACTCGCCAACGCGTAGAGCCGAGAAGAGCTGGCCCAGCCAGTAGTAGTGGTACTTCCGGTTGGATATCCCCTCGGGCGCCAGGAGCATCGAAGTCTGGTCGACGCCGTCGATGAAGCGGTCCGAGGGCAGGCGCTCCGAGGCACCAGCGATGGCGAGGGCCGTAGGCAGGATGTCGCTGAAGGCGAACAGCCCGTCGGATGCCCGATCGGGGGCGATCATGCCGGGCCAGGAGAAGATGGCCGGCACCCGGACCCCTCCCTCCCAGGTCGAGCCCTTGGCACAGCGAAACGGCGTGTAGGCCGCGTCCGGCCAGGTTTCCATCTCGGGACCGTTGTCCGAGGAAACGAGGACCATCGTGTGCTCGAGCTGTCCCGTCTCCTCGAGGACCGCGACAAGCCGACCGACGATGTCGTCGAGCTCCACGATCGTGTCCTTGTAGGGGTGCTTGGCAGGGGAAGACCCGAGAAAGTCCTCGTGGGGATAGTTGTCGAAGTGCGCTCCACGCGTGCAGTGGTAGAGGAACCATGGCCTGTCCTCCCCTGCCATGCGGCGGATGAAGCCCGCCGAGTACTCCGCCCATTTGGCGTCGAGAAGGGACAGCACGGGAATAGTCACCTCCTCGACCTCCTCGAGAGCGCCGCCTCGTGTCGCATGAACGAAGCACTTGTTGAAGGGGAGGTTCCTCACCCAGTCGGTGCGCGCCGCGCTGTAGACCATCTCCGGGAAGAAGTAAGGATCGCGCCACTCGGTGTACATGTCCGACACCGAGAGGAACCCGTAGAAGTCGTCGAAGCCGACGTTCTGCGGCTGGGATGCTTCGTTCTCACCCAGGTGCCACTTTCCGACTGCCTGAGTCGCGTACCCGGCATCGGACAAGAGCTCCGCGAGCGTCAGCTCCCCCTCGAGGCCGCCCGGATCGCCGTACATCGGTGGGCGCTGCAGCCCGTGGCGCATCGGCAGGCGCCCAGTGAGAAGGGTCGCCCGTGAAGGCGTGCACGACGGCTCCGAATAGCACGAAGTGAGCAGCAGGCCCTGGCGAGCCAGCTTGTCGATGTTGGGCGTCGGTGCACCGACCGCGATGCCACCGCCGTAGCATCCGAAATCGCCCCAGCCCACATCGTCCATCAACACGACCAGGATGTTCGGGGACCTGCCATGGCGCGACCGGTACTCGCTCATGCGCGCCTCGGCAGCTCGCTCCTGGTCCGGGTGGACGAAGCGGGGCTCGAGGTTGGCGGCCGGCTTCTGCGTCGGGGAGACGATCGGGTCGAAGCCGCTCACGGGCAGCTACTCGACACCGGCGGCACCGGCGGCACGCTCGTCGTGGGTGGCAGCGTGGTGCTGGGGCTCCCCGAGCTCTGCGCCTGCGAGGTGCACCCCGGTAGGGGAGTGAAGGTCCCCTCCAGCGTCACCTTGCCGCCGCCGGTGAACGATGTCGTGCTGATGGCTTGCAACACGAATCCCGACGAGTCGATCGCGAGGTTCACGGTCTGCGCCGACAACCCTCGGCCTGCCAGCAGCGCGTACGCCTGCTTGATCGTCGTGGCTTCGTCCGCCGTGAGCCCCGGTGCCGACAGGAGCTGGGCCAGGTCGAGAGTGAGCGTGTAGTCGGTGACGGGGATGCCGTTCAGTGTAGAGGTTCCCGTTTCCTTTGCCGCCGTCACCTCCCGGGCTGCCACACCCAGGAAGCCCTCCGGGCTCGCCAGGGCAAGCATGGCGATCGCTCCTTCACGCCAGCCGAGAGTCTGCTCGACGAGCGAGACGAACCCCGAGAGCGAGGAACCCCCGGAGCCCCCGGCCGCCCCGGAGCCCCCGGCCGCCCCGGAGCCCCCGGCCGCCCCCGGCGGCAAGCTGTTGCCGTAGCCGGCACCGCCCATCTCCACCACGCCGTTCGGCCCGACGGCCACCTGCACCGACAGGCCGTCCGAGAGCCTTGCAGAGACGTTCACGTACTCGGGACCGATCTGGCCGCTCCCGCTCACGCGCTGGCCGTTTCCGCCGCCGGCGCTGGGGTTCCCGCCTGAGGGCACCTCGGTGAGCAAGTAGGTCACCTGGAGGTTGGCCGCGTGCGTCTTTGCCAGCGCGGCGGAGACCCGCGCCATGACCGGCCCCCCGAGGCGTTCATGCCTGGAGCTGTTGGCCAGGTGGTTCGGTGACGAGCCAGTGCGTCTGCCCGTATGCCCGCTCAGCACCAAGGCGGGTGTCAAAACCGCAGCCGCCAGGACGGCCGCGACCAGGACAACCCGCACTGCACGCCATCTGGCTGCGGGGAGGCGGTCGGGTCCCGGGAACGACGGCTCACCTCTCCCCTCGCCCGAGCGGCCCCCTTCTTCCTGGTCACCGTTCATCCCTGCCCCCTTTCGCGCGATGCTAGCCACTACTTGGGCTAGCCACTACTTGGACGCACGCCGCAGGCTCCCGGTTCCGTGCTCCGGCGCCTTCGCCGCTCCTGGAGTACCACCCTCAGGGGCCCTGCTCCTCGGGCAGGTTGTCGGCCACCTCTTCGAGGGCGGTCACCACGTCGTACAGGCGGTCGTCGGACAGCACGCCGAACACCTCCCCGAATGCCGCCAGGCGATGCTTGGCAACCTGCTCGGAGAGAGCGTGGGCGCGCTCGGAGAGCTCCACCATCACGATTCGGCGATCCCTGGGGTCGGACCTGCGCTCCACCAGGCTGTGGCGCACCAGCCGCTCGACAAGTGCCGTCGCAGCGCTCTCCGACACCTTCAGGGCCCGTGCAAGCTGCGACATCGTGAGCGGTCCACGTTCGAGAGCCCATAGGGCTTCCACCTGGTGGACCGTTACGGTGCCGAGCTCGCCTGCGATCTGCTCCCCGAGCTCGGGAGACTTGGCGACGCGCACGTGGCGGAAGATCTCGGGCCAGAGCTCGCTCAGCCGGGATAGCAGCTCGAAGCGCGCTCTCTCGGCATGCGGCCTCTGCTCCTCGCTTCTCCGGGCCGCGCCTCGATCTGACATCAGATAAACTATACATCTGTCGAAATATTTGGTGCTGCTGGGATGTTGGCGAATGGAGACCCAGGCCCAAAAGACCCAGGCCCCCCAGAGGAGACCATGAACGACCACAGCCCGGCGCAGACCCGAAGCGACAGCTACAAGTGGATCGCGCTGTCCAACACCACGATCGGGATCCTCATGGCCGCGATCGACGGGTCTGCGCTGCTGGTCGCGATGCCCGCGATCTTCAGGGGCATCCATCTCGACCCCCTCGACCCGCAGAACTTCTCCTACCTGCTGTGGGTGCTGATGGGATACCTGCTCGTCACCGCCGTTCTCGTGGTGACCGTAGGGCGCCTTGGGGACATGTTCGGGCGGGTCCGCACCTACAACCTTGGCTTCGCGGTTTTCACAGTTGCATCGGCCTTCCTCGCCTTCATGCCGTGGAGCGGGTCAGCGGGCGCGCTCGCCATCATCGTTGCCCGCATGGTCCAGGGGGTAGGAGGCGCCTTCCTGTTCGCGAACTCCGGAGCCATCCTCACCGACGCCTTCCCAGTAGAAGAGCGGGGCATGGCCATGGGCGTCAACACCATCGCGGGCATAGTGGGCTCGTTCTTCGGGCTGCTCCTCGGGGGTGCCCTCGCCAGCATCGACTGGCGCCTCGTGTTCCTCATCAATGTGCCGATAGGCATCTTCGCCACCGCGTGGGCGTACCTGAAGCTCGAGGACCGAGGCATCCGCACGCCGGCGCGGATCGACTGGCTGGGCAACCTCACCTTCGCCGCCGGGCTCACGTTGATCCTGGTCGGCATCACCTATGGCATCCGCCCCTACGGGCACAGCACCATGGGATGGGGAAGCCCGCTCGTGCTCACCTGCCTGAGCCTCGGCGTCGCGCTTCTCGTCTCCTTTGCCGTCGTGGAGACCAAGGTCGCAGAGCCGATGTTCAAGATGTCGCTCTTCCGCATCCGAGCGTTCACTGCCGGCAACTTGGCCAGCATCCTCGCTGCCACCGGCCGGGGCGGGTTCATGTTCATCCTGGTGATCTGGCTGCAGGGCATTTGGCTTCCCCTGCACGGCTACTCGTACGCGAGCACGCCGCTCTGGGCTGGGATATTCATGCTCCCCTTCACCTTCGGCTTCCTACTCTCGAGCCCGCTGTCGGGCGCGCTCTCCGACCGCTACGGCGCCCGGTGGTTCTCGACAGGGGGGATGCTCCTCGCGGCGCTCAGCTTCGGCCTGTTCCTGCTGCTGCCGGTGGACTTCTCCTACCCATACTTCGCCCTGCTCGCATTGACGAACGGGGTATCGATGGGCATGTTCGCCGCGCCGAACATGGCGTCCATCATGAACGCCGCGCCGGCCAAGCACCGGGGCGCAGCGTCGGGGATGAGGACCACGTTCATGAACACCGGCATGCCTCTGTCGATGGGGATCTTCTTCTCCCTGATGGTTGCGGGGCTCGCGACGTCGATGCCGGCTGCGATCTTCGGCGGGCTCAGCGCCTCGGGGGTGCCGTCGCAGACAGCTGCGGGCCTCGCCCACCTGCCGCCGATGGGCTACCTGTTCGCCGGTTTCCTCGGCTACAACCCCATGGCGCACCTGCTCGGTCCCAAGGTGTTAGGACACCTGGCGCCGGCAGCGGCTGCGCACCTCACCGGCAAGCACTTCTTCCCGACGCTCATCTCTGGACCGTTCCACCACGGGCTGGTCATCGTGTTCGTATTCGCCATGGCCATGTGCCTGCTCGCCGCCGTAGCCTCGTGGATGCGAGGCGGGAGGTTCGTGCACCGTGAGGCTCACTACGTCGGGCCTGCTGCCGAAGAGCCTGAGCGCGCGATGAAGAGCGCGTCCGCGGACGCGCTCAGCGCCGCCATGTCAAGCGCGTCAGCCGCTCAGACCCCTCGCCCGAGCAAGCCGCCCACCACGCCGCCGGCTACGCCGCCTGCCACCGGGCTGGCCACCTCACCGCCAAGGTAGGGCGCGATCGCAGCGGCGAGCACCGGAAGAGGCATCGTCTGGAGCCAAACGGTGCCAGGACCGCTCAGGGCCACCAGGTGGAACCCATCAGCGCCGAAGAGCTTGTTCGCGATCCCGGGCACGCGCGTGATCTGGAAGCTCACGCTGTCCTGGAAGACCCCGACATGGCCCGGATGGACGAGGATGCTCTGGCCCGCTGCGAGGTCGTAGGTGACGGTCTCGCCCGCCAGCTCCACCCACGCGGTGCCTTCCCCTTCGAGCTTCTCCAGGATGAAACCCTCACCTCCCCACAAGCCGCCCCTGAAGCTCTGCTGCAACCCGACCGATGGAACGACGCCGGGGGTGGCGCACAACCAGCCGTGCCGGTGGACGAGGAAACCCGCACCGGAGGCAACCGTCACCGGGAATATCCTCCCGGGGAGCTTCGCTGCGAAGGCGACGGTTGCCTGCCCTCCACCTGCCTCGTAGCGGGTGAGGAACACTCCCCCGCCGCCCATGGCGCGCTTTATCCCAGCCATGACCCCGTGCTTGCCCCCGGTGCCCATGGTCTGGGACATCTGCATGTTGGGCGACATCCACGCGAGCTCGCCGTGCGTGGATATGACCTGCTCCCCCTGGTCGAGGACCACCTCCAGCACCGGGAGCGTCGATCCCTTCACGTCTACCTGCACTTGCGCCTCCCTTCCGGGGTGCCCTCCGCCGCTGCGGTTCGCACCCGCCGTATGTGAAACCGTGCCGCGCGAAGGCTTGCCCAACCGGCGCTTCATTGCAAGCGCGACTTCGCTCGAGGCCCAGCTGGTGTCGCAGCCTCCCCGTGCCGGGAGCTCGACGCTTCAGTCGCCCTCCCGAAGCTGGTTGGCGTACGCAACTGCAGCGAGCTGGGAGTTGACGCCGAGCTTCATCAGTATCGCCCGGATGTGAGAGCGCACGGTCGCAAGGGACACCACGAGCTCCCCTGCGAGCGATGTCGCCGACTTCCCTTGGCAGAGCCCGTCGAGCACGACGCGCTCGGCAGGCGTCAAGCGAGACAGCGCCACCGGGTCGTGGGCTACCGGGTCGTGGGCCACAGGGTCATGGGCCACCGGGTCGTGGGCTACCGGGTCGTGGGCTACCGGGTCGTGGGCTACCCGGTCGTGGCCTTTCCCGCCGCGAGCTGGCCGCGCCTCGCCGCGTGCGACCGGCGCCGCCGTACTTACGCTCACGTTGGTCCCGCTGGTCCCGCTGATCGCTGCGGCCTCCGCCGGGGCGCGACCCGCAGAGATCCCCTCGACCATGGCAACTTCGCTGAAGCCAGGCTCCTGCGCGAACCCTTCCCTCCCGTCGTCACGGCGCTTTCCGAGCTCTCCAAGGGCCGTGCGATCAGCAGCGTGGTTGTGAAAGTCCGAAGCCCTGACCGCGGTCCCCGACGGGTCTCCTGAAGCCGCCGGGCGGTAGAGCTCCGCCAAGTCGAGCTCCGCGGATGCAGGCTCCTGGCAAGCGAGGTCGTCGTCGCTCCGTGCCTCCGGCCACACGAGCACGGCGCTCTCCCCGACGACCTGTCGCGCCTCCGCCAGCGCAGTGCCAGCCATCTCGACGAGCTTGGCGGCGTCGGCGCACAGCTCCGACGTCACTGCGCCGACACTCACGACCACAGGCTCGGTGACGCCGTCGACCCTGAACGGCGCGCCGAGCACCGCTATAGGCCTCGTCATGACGCTGCGGAGCCCGTCTTCACCCAACACGTCCTCGGCACATACCACGAAGTCCTCGCTCGAGCGAGCAACGCAGTCGGACAGCCGGTAGTGACTGCGCAGCCGCCGGCCCGCTGCAGCGTAGAGGCGCTCATAGGCGCCCTGCCCCGGTGCGGACCCGCCAAGCCCGTCTTTGCGAGGCGAGCTCATCGTGACCCGCATCACCACGACATCTCCGCCCGCATGACGCTCATGCCGGCGAAGGGCACGTTCGACATGGGAAACGAATGCATCCGACCCGGCAGGCCCGACTTCCACCCCTGCAAGCACACCAAGAGCGTCGTGTCGCTCGGACTCGGAATAGCTGGTAGCCGTCACAACCGGCACCACCCCGCACGACTCGCTCATCTGCCCCCGCAACGCCACACCCCCGCTCTGCCTCGCTGCCGGCTCACCGGCACGCTGGACGGCCCCCCGTCCTCCTCCCGAATGGCCAGCCTGCCAACTGGCCCGTGTTCCTACCGAACGGCAACACCTACCACTTACCGTGGCAAATCTAGTAGAAATCAGGACCTGCGTCAATGCCCGATCATGCCAAGTACGTTGCATCGTGCTGCTCTGCCGCACCACTCTGCTGCATCGCTCTGGTGCTTCGCAGGCGCCGAAGCCAGATCCGCTCGCGCAGCGCGCCGTGGATCTTCACCACCAACACCTGGAACGCCAGCAGCGCCAGCACCAGCAGCCCCCAGGGGAAGAAACTCGCTCCAAGGATGAACAGCGGGCGAGACGGAGCACCCCCTAGATAACCCTCTACCTGGTAGCCACCAGTTGCCAGAGCCGGGAACCCGATCGCGACCTTGTAGGTTCGCCGGCTTCCCGCGGGCAACGTACCGAGCGCTACGGCTCGCTCGCTGCCGGCTCCCGCCCGGCTGCCCTGCGGGGCCACCGCCACGACGAGAGCCGGCGCCGCGACGGCCACGGGCGCCGGGTTCGAGATCGTGAGCGTCAGTACCCGCACGGGCGGCACGCCGAAGTACGACCACCACGAAGCTGCGCCGCCCAGCTCGGCCGACGAGACCACCAGAGGGAGGTTCGCAGGCGCGGGAGTGGGCTTGGTCAACGGCGCTACCGGAGCGCCCAGCACCGTTACCGGCGCACGCAGCGACAAGCTCGTCGAGGGCGAGGAGGCGACGATGGCACAGGGGCATGGCACCGGAGGCGCGCTCAGGGTGAACGGGGTGGCGAAGCTCCCCGCCTGCGAGGTGGCCCGCACTACCGAGCCAGCGCCGGAACAGTCCGGGCTGCCCCCCAGCCCCGCGTCACCACACAGCTCCAGCTCTACGTCGATACCCCCGGGAAGCCCCGTCGCGCTCACCACCACGACCTGCCCCACCTTCGCCACAGCAGGTACCGCGTCGAGCGTGGGCACCCTGCGCACGGCGGCTGCCGTCTGCAGCTCTTTGAAGCCGGCTGAGGCGACCCGCAGGGACTCGTTCTGCAGGGGGCCGTTGCCGGTCGCAACCGGCCAGGCGACGGCTCCGAGGCTCGCGAGGACGGCGAGGCTGGCGAGGACGGCGAGGCTGCCCAGCGCGACCCGGCTGAAGCCTGTCACGGCCCAGGCCGGGCTGTAGCACCACGGCCCGCCAGGGCGCCTGTGCTCGAGCAGGCCCTGCACGGCTCAGCCGCCAGGCGGGGCCGCGGCCGGCTGTGCCCCCTGGGGTCCGCTGAGCGCCAGGGAGAGCCTGAGGATCTCGAGACGGCGCTTGCGGCGCAAGTGACGCATCCACGCGACTGCCAGCGCCAAGGCAGCGAGCACGACGAGCACGAGGGTCCAGGGGACGATCCAGAACGTCGCCGAGGCTCGCGCCACCAGGCGCACCGAGGAGAGCCCCACTGTCTGCACCGGCAGGCTCGTGACCGTCACGTCCACCCGCTCGGGGCCCGCGATCGAAGCATGGGCCCAGTGCTCTGTGAAGCTCGCCCTCGATCCCGGGAGCAACGCGGAGATGAGGACGGGACGCAACCTCGCCACCGTGCGCCCGAGGACGTCGACCACGCGCACGTTGGCCTCCGCCTCGTTCACGATCGCGTTGCCGGTGTTCGCGACGCTGAAGCTGATGTCTGCTTTCTGATCCCCGGTCGCCCACGCCCAGGTGCCCGACCGGTTCGCACCCCCCACGCCCGTGACTGCGATCCCGGGCTGGATCCCCCCTAACACTCTCAGGTAGATCCTCACTCCCACGCCCAGGTGGACGAGGATGCGCACGTGCCCGTGGACCTGGTGCGCCGGCGCGGTGCTCTCGGCGACGATGCCGCCTGCATATTCGCCTGCGCCGACACCGAGCGGGACCGCGAGCTTGAACGGGAATGTGACCTCGGTGCGCGGGGCGAGCGTGTACTGGCTGAACGGCAGGTGAACCCAGGCTCCCACTTCGTGCTGACGCTGGCGAGCGAGCCGCAGCGCAAAGCCGCCCCCCTTCGGCGTGTTGTAGGCATCCGCGGCGTACAAGTGGAAGCTGAGAGGCTTGGCAGTCAAGTTCGCGAGGGTCGCCTCGTCTGTGACGCTCTGACCGGGATTGGCGGAGAAGTCGAAGATGGAGCGCCCTGCCGCGGTTCCGGGTGGGTTGTAGGGCTCTATGGCCCACTGGCCGTTGCTCGCCGCCCATGCGCCCGCCGGTGCTGCCAGGATGGCGAAGGAAGTTGCCAGCAGAGCCGTGAGGCCCGCTGCCACGAGCCTGACGACCTTGTAGCGCGCTCGCGCTCCGAGCCGTGTCCTTGTTCTCATTTCCCCTCCCGCTTTCTTCGCTCCACGACGCAAGGAGCGCTGCGGCGGCCCTTCGGCCGCCGCAGCGCCTCTTCTCCGATCGGCACCCGGGGACCATGGAGCTGACCGCCATGGCTCCATGGTCCCCGCAGGTGGCCGGGTTCTGGTTACGACACCGTGATGTTCATGGTTGCCGAGTAGGTACCGGCTGCCACGTACGGAGGCGTTGCCAACGACAGGCTTGCGTTGCAGTTGAAGCCGCCGCCGCCGCCGTCCGCAGCCGCGGAGCACAGCGTCGCGGCAATGGTCGTCGACAGGTTGGCCACCGGCCCTGCGGTCACCTCCGCCGGCGTTGAGGTGCTAGCCACACCGCTCGCGCTGGTGGTGCTGATCTGGCCGCTCGGGCCTATGCAGCCGCCGCTACCGGAGCCGCCCGGCGCCCCTGGGCAAAACGTGCCGATGTCGGTGCTTCCCGGCGTGGTCAGGCTCACCGACGGCGTCCAGGTGAGGAAGCTGGCCGGTATCTCGTTGTCGATGGCGTTGCCGGTCGGGCTCGCGTTCGTGAAGTTCGAGTCCATGGTCGCAGTAACCGTCCAGCCGACGAGAGTGCCTCGATCATCGCTCACCTGAACGGTGTTCAGCGTGCCGGTAGCGTTCTGGAACACCTGCGGCCCCAGGGTGATCGGCGTGAGCACCACCGTCGTGGCATTCGGGTTCGTCCCTGCGGTCACCTCGGTGATCGTGAGGTTCGTACCTGTGATCGTCACAGAAACCACCTGCTGCACCGAGCAGCTCGTCAGCCCCGTCGTGCCCCCGATCGAGCACGTCGAGGAGATGGCCGTGACGGTGAAAGCCGCGGTGGCGCTGAGCGTCGACCCGTCGAGGGCCGTCTGGGTACCGTTCAGCGGGTTCGATCCCACGGCCTCGTTGGAGGTCACCGAGATCGAGCCGCTGATGTCACCGCTCGTAGTGACCGACAGGCTCACCGAGTCCACCGTCTTGCCGGTGGCCGCCGTCGTGAAGGACACGGTGACCTTCGACCCCTGCGGGTCCCAGTTCGTGCCGGTTATCGACACCACGGTACCCACGCCACCCGAGGTCGGGCTCACGGTAAGCGTCGGTGCGCCAAGCAGCGTGTTCGTCGCCGTCCCAATTGCCGCCGCCGGAGCAGGTGGGCTGGAGGCTGACGGGATCGGGCACGTCGTGGTGCAGGTAGCGGTCGCCGTGTCGTACGGCGGGTCGTTGAACGGTGCGATGTTCGGCTCCGCCACGGCATAGGTGAGCGTGCCGCTCGCAAGACCGCTCGAAGGCAGGTCCTCCGTGGTGGCGCTGAAGCTGCCCCCTGTAAGAGTGCCGCCCGAGCCGTTGGTGCCGCTGCCGGGCGTGTAGACGTCAGCCGCTATGGAGACAGCGTTGGTCGTAAGAGCCTTCGTCGTGCTATGCGAGTCGGTCACGCTGACCGAGACAGGCAGGCCGCTCGTGGTGCCCTCCGGGTCGCCCCAGAACCCCGAACCACTCAGGCTGACCGCGTCACCCGCCGATACGCTGGAAGGCGTCACCGTGACGCTCGGCGCGCTGGGCGTCGGCTGGCTCGCGTAGTTCAGGTAGCCGAGCCCGAACGAGTCGCCGGAAGTGTCCGCCACGTCGAGCGCGCAGTTCGTGAGGCCGACCTGCACCTGGGCAGGCGTCGGCGGGCAGGTCCCGTCGCTGTTGGCCGCCGTCGTCTCGGACGGGATTTTGAACGTATAGCTCGGCAGCGAGCACGCGGTCGACGTGCACGTCGTGGAAACCAGGTCAGGGCTCCCCATCAGGAGGTTCTCCTGGTTGGCAAGCGTGTTGTCCGCGGAGGCCAGGAAGCCCGCCAGCGGGCTCGCCACGACGATCGCAACGGTCGTGGCAGTCGTCGGCAATCCGCTACAGACGATGGTCTCCGTGGTCGTCCCCGGCGTCACCGGTGTGTTGCCCGTACCCGTCACGTCGAATGGCACAAGGGGCGTGTTGGCGCCACCGGGCTGCTGGTTGGCCACCCCGTTTATGGTGCAGTCGGGCGCAATGGTCGACGCACCCGCGGCTGTGCTCGCGACTACCTGGGCCAAAGCCCCCAGCCCCGAGAACACGCCGACGAGCAGCGTCAGTGACCCCAGGCCGGCTACCAGCCGCCTGAGTGGTGGATGTCTCATACCTGAATACCTCCGCTCCGGGCAGTGACGATCAGACACGCCAGCCACGCGCTACTTGCACACAGCACACGCCCTGCACTCACCGCGTTCCTCCGTCTATGGGCGACGTCCATCGCGCACAAGCCACCCCGGTACAAGGATCTTGTGTAACCCTCGAACCCATTGGCCGTGCGCGTATCGAACGCCACTTGCACACTACGACGAGAAGCAGTGGCTCTTCATCGTCAGGATTGACGAAATATGGGATAAATGTAGGAATCTGTACGGGATCTACAGCCCGCGGGTCGCGCACCAGGTATCGTCATCTCGTATCGTCGTATCAGCACCTTATCCGGAGCACCTCATGGGAGGGGGAGGAGACGCAATGATCTTCCGGCTTCGCTGTCCACCAGTTTTCGGACGCCCACCGGTTCCCGGAGGTTCGTCACGTCTCCTCGGCATGGCCTGCGCTGCAGCAGCACTTGCCAGCGCTCCACTGGCGCTCGGCGCCTGCGGCGGCACCCAGAGGCAGAGCGCGTACCAGACGCCGCCCACCACCTCGATGACGGTCCCGGCAGGTGAGCATGTCACCCTCGGTGCCGCGGATAGCGGCGCTGGGACCGGGGTCCTCGTAGGCGGCACGTTAGAGATCTCCCTGCCTACAGCTTCCAGGGGACCACTCCCCTGGGAACTGCTCCCCCGCGAGCTGGTAGCCGGCAACACGGCGGTTCTCGGCCTCCTCGGCCGCCAGCGCTCGGGGACGGGCAGCGAGGTCCTGACGTTCCGTGCCGAGCACCCAGGGACCATGACCTTGCGGCTCCGCAACACCGCAACCGGCGTGTCGTGGTACGCAGTAGTAGCAGTATTCGCCGTTCACTTCAGCCCACGAGACTTCCGTCCCCCCGAGCCCGGCGTAGTGAGGCACGCTGCCAGCTGAGCATGCAGGCTGAGCATGCCGGCTAAGAATGCTCGGGGGCTCGGCCTAGTCAATACGGGCCGGTCTAGTCAATATTGATGACGCAAAAGTGACGGTGCTCCAAGGCGCTGCAATAGCTCATCAGGAGTGACGTTGATCTTAGCCGCGCGTTCTGCCATGAATAGGTGTAACGCAGTGTGCAGCGCGGCGTGCGCGATTCGCACTCTGGGAAGGAAACGTCAAGGCAAGGTGATCTCTGCTTTGCCCGGCGAAAGGTGGAGGCACGGTGGTATTGGGCCGGCGACAATCAAGGCGAAACCGGCAAACAGCCCGCCAACCAAGGGCAGGCACGGAACACCCCACAGCAGCACCACGACGGCGAGCCCGATGGAGAGCAACTGTCGCGTCAACGCTGGTGCTCGCCGGGGTGGTTGCCTTCACCGGCGGAGTTGCCGCCGTGGTCGCCCCGCGCACAACCAAGGGACCCGTCCTCACCGTCACCCCGGACACGGGCCTTGCCGGCGGGGACACCGTGAGCGTGACCGGATCGGGCCTCGCCCGGCACGTCTACGGCGCCATCGTCGAGTGCAACGCAGCTCCCAACGAGCCTACGATAAGCGTTCCAGCTTCTCCGAGCGTGCCCGGGAGCAGCAGCCTCACACTTCCGGTGGGATGCATCCCCCCGTACCAAGGCCCGTACCAAGAGGTGTACCAAAAGGCCCAGAACACGCTGCTAGACGGCCAGCTACCGGCGACAGAGCTCGCATTAGCGACCGGCACGATAGGCCCACCGGCGAGCGGCACCGACAGCTCCGGGGGATCCGCGTCCGCGGACGCGGCCGGCTACCCCTGCCCGCCTACGCCCGCACAGCAGGCAGCCGGGGTCACTTGCGTGATCGCCTTCATGGAGTTCGCAAACCCGCCCGCCGCCAACGGCGACGCAGCGGCTGGCATCTTGTTCGAGGGAGAGTCGGCGCCGAGCACCACCACGACGTCGTCCACCACCTCGCCGTCCTCCACCACCACCACGACTGCGCCGACGAGCTGCACCCCGTCGGTCGGCTCTGTGACCACCAATGGGGCCACGCTCAGCGTGGACCCGGCCACCTGCCTCAGCGCCAACATGGTGCTAGCTCTCTCGGGTAGCGGCTTCCACGACAACTCGACCGGGGGGATCCTCGAGTGCAACGCAGCGCCGGGCGAGCCGACCATCAGCGTGTTCGGCAACA
>JAJYXW010000016.1 GCA_021801525.1 Actinomycetes bacterium | reverse complement strand
GATCGATGGGCGGGAAGCCGCTCGACAAACCCATAGTCGGCATAGCAGCGACCCCGGATGGAGGGGGCTACTGGGAGGTTGCCTCCGACGGGGGGGTCTTCAGCTTCGGCAACGCGCACTTCTACGGCTCCTTGCCTGGGATGTCGTTCCCCGCCCACGCTGTAGCGCTTCTCCCCACCGCCACAGGCAAGGGATACCTGATCGTCACGGCGGGCGGGCGCACGGTTGAGCTGGGGGATGCCCCGCAGTTCGGCCAGGTTGCCGGGTCGGTGGATGGGTGGGCAAGCACTCTCGTCGGTGGAGCGATGGTGGACCAATGAGAGCTGGCCGCAGCGCTGGCCGTAGCCGAGTCGGCGCTCAGGTGACGGCGCGATGACGCTTCGGCGAGGCCCCTCGTTCGGGGGCAGGTACAAGGGCAAGGTGGCAGTCGTCACCGGAGCCTCCAGCGGGCTTGGGCGCTGCATAGCGCTCGACCTCGCCCGTGCAGGAGCGACAGTGGTGGGCGTCGCTCGCCGACGTGACCTGCTGGAGGAGCTTGGCCGGCGGATGGCCTCGGTATCCCCGGGGTCTCGGACGGCATGCTGCGACGTGTCGGACAGCGAGGAGCTGGCAGCGCTCCTGGCGAGGGTGGAGGCCGAGAACGGCCATGTCGACGTGCTCGTCAACAACGCCGGTATGGACCCTGGGATCAGGCTCTCCGCCATCACCGTCGAGGACTTCCGGCGGACCTTCGAGGTGAACACTCTTGCCGCGGTGACAGGAACGCTCGCCGTGCTGCCGGGCATGTACGCTCGAGGCGAGGGCGTGATCGTGAACGTCTCCTCCGACGGTGGCCGTCTGCCTGCGCCGGGCCCGGGTGCTTACCCGGCATCCAAGGCCGCGCTGGCCGCTTTCAGCGAGAGCCTCTGGTACCGGGCACGCCGAATGGGTGTGGCTGTCCATGTCGTGTACCCCGCCTGGATGCCGACCGCGATGGGCATAGCGGCGTTGGAGCGCGGACTGAGACGACCTCCTCGCCCCCTGCGAAGGAGCGAGGAGGAGGTGTCGCGCCTGGTGCTCAGGCGGATGGGCGGAGCGGACCTAGAGATATCTGCGTCGCGCGTCACAGACTGGGCAACAGTCTTCAGGGCACTGGCCCCACGAGCGTTCCGCCGGGCACGCGGGGGCTGGGAGTCCGGGAGGCGAGCCCACCGATCCCACCGATCGCACCGATCGCACGTCGATGAGGGATCAGAGGCGGCCACCGAGGGCTCCTCCGGTGTTCCCGAACAGCCGGCTGGCCCGGTAGAGGTTTCCTGATGGGCCTGGCGCGCTCCGCGAGGCGCCTGACAGCGGCGTTCGCGTTCGCCCTGGAGCTCGTGCGAAGCAACGAGCCAGGGGGGCATCTTTACGGCGACGAGGCGGAGAGGATCGTCACGCGAACCTATCGGCTGATCCTTGGCCGGTCGCCGGAGCCCGAGGCTCTGGACCATCACGCGCGCCTGCTGACAGAGGGGCGGCTGACGGCGCGCGAGCTCGGCGCTCGACTCGGCGCTTCGGAGGAGCTCTCACGCCGGGTGGGCGCGCTTCCGGCCGACCGCATAGTCCGCAGTGCCCGCGGGGCGCGAGGAGGCAAGAGTGGGCGCCTGAGTGAGGATGCGGACCCCGGGGCGGCCGAGCAGGCAACCGGGGAGACGGGCCAGGGCCAGGGCCAGGGCCAGGACCAGCCCCCCGGGTTCGTCGACGTGCGCAGGTTGGTGGCAGAGCTCTCCGTGGAGGAGCTCGCTGCCCGGGCCGACGAGCTCGTGCGGAGCATGGAGGACCCGAGTGCCCTGCTGGCTAAACCGTGCTCGAGCCTGCGCGAGGCGCCTGACCTGCTCTCGTGTTTCGGGCAGGTCTTGGGCCGGCTGCAGCCTCTTCCCGGCATGACGGTGCTCGACTTCGGAGCAGGCACTTGCTGGACGAGCATGTTCCTAGCTCAGCTCGGATGTCGCGTGCTCTCGATGGACATATCTCCCGCCATGCTCGACCTCGGGCGTGCGCGCTACGAACGCATGGGGCTCTTCGGGGACTGCCCCGAGCCCTCGTTCTTGCTATTCGACGGGCATCGGATGGAGATCGATGACGCATCGGTCGACAGGGTGCTGTCATTCGATGCCTTTCACCACGTGCCGAACCCTGCCGAGGTGATCTCTGAGATGGGACGGGTGTTGCGTGATGGCGGGATAGCAGCTTTTTCGGAGCCTGGCCCTCATCACTCGGAGTACCCGCAGTCGCAGCACGACATGCGGCGCTACGGAGTCGTGGAGAACGACGTCATCCTGGAGGACGTCTGGGTCTGGGCCCAGGCAGCCGGCTTCGCAGGGCTGGAGGTTGCCGTTTTCTCCCCGGTACCGCGCTGGACCGACCTCGACGGATTCGCGGCGTTCATCGACGGCGACGAGGCAGCTGCAGCCGAACAGGCCGGCTCCGCCCGCGAGATGCTCGCAAATCGGCGGATGTTCGTGTTGCGCAAGGCAGGACGTGAGCTCGTGGACTCCCGCGAGGCGACTGGGCTTGCTGCAGATCTGCGCCTGGTCTCGGTGACTATGGCCGCGGGTGGGGGCACTGGCGTTATCGAGGGGACGTGCGAGGTGCTCAACACGGGGCGCAATCAGTGGCTGGCGTCGTCTGGAGGAATCGGTGCCGTGAGATTGGGCATCCGTGCCCGAAGCGGGTACGGTCCTAGCGAAGACATCGCCCGAGCGGCGCTTCCGGCACCCGAGGGAGTCGCACCTGGGGGATCGGCCACCATCCCTTTCCGGATCGAGCTGCCTTCCCACTTGGTTGCGAGCGGCGGGGTGCATCCGGCCCACCCGATAGTTGTCGAGCTGGACCTTGTCGCCGAGGGGATCACGTGGTTCGCGGTGAACGGGACGCCCCCGCTGGAGATTGCGCTGGACCCGACCGGGGACGTTCGCGTGTTGGGCGGGAGGTAATGCGCTCGTAGGCGGGCCAGATCAGGCGGGCCAGATCAGGCGAGCGACCGCAGGCGGGCGAACCTGCGGAGCTTGCCCAACCTGCCCAGGCGGCCGGCGTTGATCCCGATGTCGGCCAAGGCCAGCATCGCCCGATCACCGGCACTGTTGCCGTAGGCCCACACGAACGGGGCCGCCTCTGGCGAGCCGAGCTCGGCTTGCCACCATTCGACCAGACGTTCCGCCTTGTGCCGGCCCCGGCAGTTGGCACCCTCGAAGCGCCCGGTCAGCTTGCCGCCAGCGTCTACTTCCAGCCGGGTTGCCAGCACGCCTGAGGCTCCGAGCTCGCGGGCTATGGGCTCTATGTAGCACTGAGGAGAGGCCGAGACTATGACGAGGAGGTGGCCCTCGGCTTTGTGCCACTCCAAGCGCCTACGGGTGTCCTCGCGCCCGTGTCGGCGGTAGTGGGCAAGCCCGAAGGCTTCTGCCCGCCGGCGGAAGACCTCCTCTGGCAGGCCTGCCAGCAGCTCGGAGAACACCGCCTCCTTGGCTCTGTCACGCACTGGTCCCCCCGATACCGTTCCGAGGAGAAGAGATGGGAGATGGCGGGCTGCAGCTCCGGCTACGCGCACGGGGCTGCGAACCGAGGCGAGGAACTTCCATACGCTCCCGCCGCGGGTGAGCGTGCCGTCGAAGTCGAACGCGGCCACGACCGGCCGGGGGTTCTCGGCGCCCGGACTTTCGTCCGGCTCCCCCTGCTCCACCTGATCGCGTGAGGCCCGTTGCACCCGGAGAGTCTCCCAGAGCCGAGAGGAGGTACGCGCAATTTGCAGCTACCGCTGATCTCGGCAGGTGAGCGGCAAATCTCGACTAGCTGGGTCGACAATCGGCCGCATTGCTGGTAAGGTCGTTTCAGGGCCATCGCGCTCTGGGGGAGCGCTGGCATCGCCTGGCTCTGCCAGCGCAGGGATCTTCCAAGGAAGGTTTCTGCCAAGGCTGAGCAGGTCACGGAACCACGACATGGAACTACGAGGAGGAACGACGATGGCACTGCGTCTGGGTGATACCGCTCCCGACTTCACGGCACAGACGACCGACGGCACGATCAGCTTCCACGAATGGATAGGTGACTCGTGGGCGATCCTCTTCTCGCATCCGAAGGACTTCACGCCTGTGTGCACGACCGAGCTCGGTGCCTTCTCGCGGCGCAAGGCCGAGTTCGACAAGCGCAACGCCAAGCTGATCGGCCTTTCAGTCGACCCCGTCGACTCCCACAAGGAGTGGGCGAAGGACATCGAGGAGACCCAGGGCCAGGCTCTGAACTTCCCGGTAATCGGGGACCCCGACCGCAAGGTAGCCGACCTCTACGACATGATCCACCCGAACGCGTCGGACACCCTCACGGTGCGCAGCGTGTTCATCATCGGCCCGGACAAGAAGGTGAAGCTCACCCTCACCTATCCGGCCTCCACCGGCCGCAACGTCGACGAGGTGATCCGGGTGCTGGACTCGCTCCAGCTCACTGCCAGCTACCAGGTCTCGACCCCGGTGGACTGGAAGGATGGAGACGACGTCATCATCGCTCCGGCGATCCCCGATGACGAGGCCAAGACCAAGTTCCCGAAGGGCTTCCGCACTCTGAAGCCTTACCTGCGCCTGACGCCCCAGCCGAACAAGTAGCCCAGCCGGGCGGGCCGCACAGGAAGCCCAGCCGAACAAGTAGCCAAGTAGCACGGACCGGGATCAGACCGGGATCAGACCGGCATCAGGAGCGGAGCATCTCGTCTCTGAGCTGGCGTTTCAAGACCTTGCCCTGCGGGTTCCTCGGCAAAGGCTCGGAGCGGAACCAGATGTGGGTGGGCACGTTGAAGGCGGCCATGCGCTCGCGCACGTGGCGCGCCAACGCCTCGGCGTCCACGGAAGCACCAGGCCTGAGCACCACCACGGCTCCGACCTCCTCGCCGAGGACGGGGTGGGGCACGCCGATCACCGCGCAGTCCGCGACGGCCGGGTGCTCGAACAGCGCTGCCTCGACTTCCACCGAGTAGACGTTCTCCCCTCCACGGATGACCATGTCCTTGGCGCGGTCGACTATGTAGACGAAGCCCTCTTCGTCGATCCGGGCGATGTCCCCGGTGTGGAGCCAGCCCGAGGTGAAGGTCGCGGCTGTCTCCTCGGGCTTTCCCCAGTAGCCGCGGACCACGTTCGGCCCTTTCACCCACAGTTCACCGAGCACCTCGGGACCTCGTGGCAGCGAGGCATCGGGCTCCGAGCAGGTGGCACCATCGGGCACCACGGCCACCTCGCAGACAGGGACGGGAGGTCCCACACTGTCGGGTTTGCGGACGTAGTCGTCGCCGGAGTTCATGGTTGTGACCGAGGAGGTCTCCGTCAGGCCGTAGCCGTTCGACGGCGCCCCTCCCGGAAAGTGCTCGCGTATGCGGCGAACGAGGTCGGGCGGGGCGGGGGCGCCCCCATATGCGATCGAGGTGACCGAAGATGTGTCCCTGCGCTCGAACTCCGGCGAGTCGAGTACCTGCATGACCATCGCCGGGACACCACCAAAGGTAGTCACCTGCTCGCGCTCGATCAGCTCGAGCGCTCGCTCGGGGTCGAAATGGTGCATCATCACGAGCTTCCCGCCGGCTGCCGTGTTGGCGACGAGGATCGCGTGGCAGCCGGTCGCGTGGAAGAGGGGGACTGACAGCAGGTAGCTGTTCTGCAGCTTGGATGCCGGATCGGGAGCCCCGCCAGTGCCGCGCAGGCCCGCACGCGAGGCGATGAAGAAGAGGCTCATAAGGTTGGTGCAAATGTTGCGGTGGGTCCCCACCGCCCCCTTCGGCCTTCCTGTGGTGCCAGAGGTGTAGAAGATGGTCGCATCGTCCTCGGGGTCGATATCCACGTCGGGCATTGCCGGCTCGGAAGCGGAGGCGAGCGCGCCTTCGAGCAGCTCAGAGAAGGCGATGATTGGGATTTTCGTGCTCGCTGGCAGCTCCGGCGGATCTCCACGATCCTCGGAGGCAACCACAACTGCCTCTAGCCCCGGGAGCTCCTCGAGGTGGGGACGTATCCGGGAGAAGCGCTCCGAGTCCACGAAGACCACCGAGCTGCCCGAGTCGTGCAGTCCGTAATGGAGCTCGGGTCCGGTCCACCAGGCATTCAGAGGGACGGATATAGCGCCGGCTGCCGCGGTTCCCCAGAAGGCCATAGCCCACTCGGGCAGGTTACGCATTACGATGGCCACGCGGTCGCCCTTGTCCACGCCGAAGCGCACACGGAGGGTCTGCGCGAGGGCAGCTGCGATCCGGTAATGGCTGTCGAAGGTGGTTCGCTCGTTCTCGTAGACCAGGAAGTCCTTGTCCCCGTAGCCCCGCGAAAGGTCGAGGACTTCTCTCAGGCTCGGAGGAGCGTTCTTCCAGGTGCGGGTGAGGACTCCCCGGATCTCACGCTCTTCGATCTCGAACATCTGTCCCGGGGCGGTGAGCGCTGCGTTCGCCTCGGCAATGGTCATGGCCGGCATCTGTCAGCGCGCCTCTGCGCTCCGGCGCCGACGGAGGGATGGGTCTGTGAGCGCGGGTGGCGTCCAGCCCAGGTCGTCAGGGTCCAACGTCACCCCGGGCGGAACGACGGCGTCGATGCGGTCGAGAACTTCGCTCTCGAGGTTCACCTCGGCCGCTCCGAGGAGGCCGTCCAGCTGTTCCATCGTTCTTGGTCCGATGATCGCGGAGGTGACGGCCGGGTGGGCAAGCACGAAGGCGAGCGCCAGGTGGGGGAGCGTGAGGCCCGCGTCTTCAGCGATCGAGGTCAGCTCCTCCACGGCGTCGAGCTTGCGCTGCACCTCCACGCGTGAGCGGTCGAAGCGATGCGGGATGCGAGCTGCGCGACCGTGATCTACGGGCTGCTGGTCGCGGCGGTGGCGGCCGCCGAGCCAACCCCCGTTCAGAGGGCTCCATGCGATGACTCCCATGCCGAAGCGCTCGCAGGTCGGTGCCAGGCGCGCCTCGATGGCTCTGGCGAGCAGCGAGTAAGGCGGCTGCTCGCACACGAAGCGCTCGAGACCGCGGCGATCGGAGACCCACTGAGACTCCACGATCATGTCCGGGGGGAAGGTCGAGCAGCCGAGGTAGCGCACCTTGCCCTGGTGGACGAGGTCGCTCAGAGCGCCGAGAGTCTCGTAGAGGTCGCATGAGGGATCAGGCCGATGAACCTGGTAGAGGTCTATCCAGTCGGTTCCGAGACGCCTGAGGCTCGCCTCGACCTCCTGGAATATCCACCGCCTCGAGTTCCCGGCCATGTTCGGGCCCTCTCCCATGGGGGCGTGGAACTTGGTTGCGAGGACGACCCTGTCGCGCCGCCCGCCCGCGAGGGCTTTCCCGACGATCTCCTCCGACTCTCCCACGGAGTAGACATCGGCCGTGTCCACGAAGTTGACGCCGGCGTCGAGGGCGGCATGCACTATTCGCACGCAGTCCTCCTGGTCGCGGTTGCCCCATGAGCCGAGCATCATGGCGCCAAGGCACAGCGGCGACACTTGGAGACCGGTCCTTCCGAGGACCCTGGTGATCATTGCCTCTCCTCCTCGTCGGCGGGCTGTCGTGGGTCGGCTTCCGGGACCGCAGGTCGGTCAGCCGGCTTGTTAGCAAGCCGGCTGACCGGCCGGCTGAGGAACATCTGCTCACGGTAGTACGCGAGCTCGGCGATGGACTCCCGGATGTCGTCGAGCGCCCTGTGCGAGGATCGCTTGGCCGGAGCTCCGTTCAGCACCTCGGGGCACCACCGCCTGGCCAGTTCCTTCAGCGTGGACACGTCCACGCTGCGGTAGTGCAGCCATTCCTCGATCATGGGGAGCTGAGCTGCGAGGAAGCGCCGGTCGGTGCCGATCGAGTTGCCGCACAGTGGGACGCTGCGGGCTTCGGGAATGTGCCTTTTCAGGAACTCGAGCGTCTGGTTCCCCGCATCCTCGAGTGTCGAGGTAGCCGTGTCGATAGCTTGGAGGAGCCCCGAGCGCGTGTGCATAGAGCGCACGAAGTCGTCCATCGCGGCCAGCTGCTCCGGTGTCGCACGCACCACGAGGTCCGGTCCCTCGGCGACGACGTTCAGGTCGTCGTCCGTGACGATGGTGGCGATCTCCACGATCGTGTGGGAGGACGGGTCGAGGCCGGTCATTTCGAGGTCCATCCAGGCGAGCACCCAATCGATGCTACCCATCGCGCGAGCACGGCTCCGGCGTCCCATGTAGGGTCGCGCCGTGGTGGTAGCGAGCACACGAGGCGAGCCTGGCGTGGACAGTGTGGCCGGGCGGCTCGTCGTGCACATCGTGAGGCTCGACCCGGAGCTCCCCCTTCCGTCTTATGCCTGCGAAGGAGATGCAGGTGCGGACCTGCATGCGCGCGAGGAGGTGAATCTCGAACCGAGGGGCGGAAGGGCGCTGGTGGGAACCGGTGTGGCGGTAGCGATCCCACGGGGGTATGCGGGCTTCGTCCAGCCGCGCAGCGGACTTGCCCTGCGCCATGGCGTCACCTGCCTGAATGCTCCCGGGCTCATCGACTCGGGCTATCGCGACGAGATCCGGGTGCTGCTCGTCAACACCGACCCGGACAGCGCGTACTTGGTTCGCCGTGGTGACCGCATAGCCCAGCTCGTGGTCCAGGCCGTGGAGGAGCCGAGCTTCGTGGAGATCCGAGACGGCTTGCTTCCTCCGAGCAAGCGTTCGACCGGTGGCTTCGGGCACACGGGCCGCTGAGGACCTTCTAGGCACCCGGACAGGCACCCGGACAGGCACCCGGAGAGGCGTGATGGAGCAGATGGGCGGGATGGACGCGGCATTCCTTGCCATGGAGACACCTTCCATGCACATGCACGTGGCTGCCGTGATGGTGTTCAGCCCCGAGGAGGGAATGCCCGGCGGTCGGGAGGGCTTTGAGCGCGTTCGCAGCGTCCTGTCCGAGCGCCTGCACCTCGTGGCTCCTTTCAGGCGGCGAGCGGTGATGGTGCCTCTCGGCCTTCACCATCCCGTCTGGATCGAGGACCCGGCTTTCGACCTCGACTACCACCTGCGGCGGGCAAGCCTGCCTGCCCCGGGCGGACCGGCGGAGCTGGTCGCCTTCGTGGGTGACTTGATCGGCCGTCCCCTGGACACCGATCGGCCGTTGTGGGAGATGCACGTTGTGGAGGGATTGGAGCACGGCAGGGTTGCCGTGGTGACCAAGGTCCACCACGCAGCTATCGACGGCGTGTCGGGTGCGAGCCTGCTGGCGGCGTTCATGGACCTGGAGCCCGATCCGCCGCCGATGGAGCCTCCCGCGCGAGCCTGGCGGCCCGAGGCAGTGCCATCTGCTGCGGAGATGGTCGTCCACGCTCTCGCGGCCCTCGCCCGGGAGCCGGAGGCCGCTGCGGGCGTGCTCCGGCGCGGCCTCGATGCCGCGACAAGGCTCCGGGCTTGGGGGTTGGATCTTGCCGAGGAGGGCATCTCGCAGCGCCCGCCAGCCCCGTTCAGTGCCCCACGTACCTCGCTGAACGGCTCCATCTCCCCTCACCGTCGTGTCGCTGTTGCAGAGGTGGGCCTGGGCAGCGTCTTGGAGACGAAGCGTGCTTTTTCGTGCAGCGTGAACGACGTCGTGCTCGCTGCCGTGGGCGGTGCCCTCGGGGAGCTGCTGGCCGAGCGAGGCCAGGAGCCCGAGCGCCCTCTCGTGGCGCTCGTCCCGGTGTCGAATCGCAGGGGCCGGGAGCAGGGCGGTAGCGCCAACCAGGTCTCGGGGATGCTCGTAGCGCTCGACGCCTGCGAGAGGGACCCGGCGGCGAGGCTCCGCGCGGCTGCGGCCGCGGCGAAGCTCGCCAAGGCTCAGGCGCGCATGGTGCCCCCGGAGCTGGTCGACGGGCTTGCCGAGGTCGCTTTTCCTGCGCTCGCGGCACGAGCAGCAAGGCTGGTGGGCAATCTCGGGCTCTTCGATCACCTGAGACCTCCGTGCAACGTGGTGGTGTCCAACGTGCGGGGACCCGAGGTGCCGCTATGGTGTGCGGGTTCCCGCCTCGAAGCCGTCTACCCGGTCGGCCCGGTCGTCGAGGGCGTAGGTCTGAACGTGACGGTGATGAGCTATCTCGACCGCTTGCACATGGGTATCGTCGGGTGCCGCGAGCTCGTGCCCGACGTGGACCGCTTGGCGACGCACGTGACCGATGCATTCAAGGAGCTCGCCAAGGCCGCGGGCCGGGAGCTGTAGCGCGGGCGATCTGGCGAGGCCGGCTTGTAACGCTGCGCTCCGCCTCGACCGGATGGGAGTCGCGCGGTGCCGGCTATCAGGTGCTGGTAAAGTCGCGACCGACGCGGACGTGGCTCAGTTGGTAGAGCATCACCTTGCCAAGGTGAGGGTCGCGGGTTCGAATCCCGTCGTCCGCTCGGGAAAGTCCAGGTCAGCGGCTACATACGCGTAGCCGCCCTCGTTGGCTTGATGCCTGGTCACATTTCGGCAATTGCTTCGTCGATCTCTTCGAACGAGGCGAGCACCTCCAGTATTGGTCGCCTCGGAGGCGTGACGAGGAGGCCCGCGTGGTGATCGTCACAGATGCCGGCCGGGTACACCTCGGGCTCTTGGTGAAGAACCGGGGGAAGGCGCGCTGTCAACGGCCAAGATGTCCCGCTCTTGGGTCTGCCGTTTTGCTCGAGGTTGTCCCCGAACGGCACTTCGCGGGTACCCTCCGGAGTTCTTGGTCGTCGGGGTAGTGGGGCACTGTTGCCGTTCCCCAAACCATCAGCAAACCTCTCGCTGATGGAGTAAGCCGTACCTGATACCGTCGGCATGGCTCTGTGGGCGGTTGAGTATCCAACCGTGCCGCTGTCACGGGCAGATG
>JAJYXW010000067.1 GCA_021801525.1 Actinomycetes bacterium | reverse complement strand
CCCATCCAGCCTGCGAAGAGACCATGAGACCGGCTCGTCGTAGAAGATGCTGCGGAAGCGCTTCCTCGACTTGAAGCGTGGGTAGCCAGGTGTCTCGCCATCTTTCGCCCGGCGGAAGAACCCCTGGTAGGCCTCGTCAGCCCTGCGGATAGCGCCGCGAAGCGGCTGGATGCCGTAGCGAGACACATCCGGACGGGCCTCGCGAAGCTCGTCGTCGATCTCCTTGAACTCGTCGAAGGCGCCCACGCTCACCCCTGCCATCTTCCAAGCGTCACGGCGGTGCTGGATGGAAGCGTTGTAGGAGTCCCTGGAGAGCGTCCGGAGAGCCTGGAGGCTACGTGCCTGCACCCGGTTCGGGCGGATGGACAGCTCAGCTTTGCGTGCAAGTGTCTCGTCGGTGCCGTCGACGATCAAGAGGGCAGATCCCACCTCGAGTGCCTTCCGGTCCGACGCGATCACATCACAAGTATAGCGTACAGGTGTTCGCATGTGGGATTTCGTGGGTCCCACCAGCGCGACCTATTGGGCTACGCGCCCTTACGGCGTACTGGGCGACAACGCCGACGTGCTGCCCGAGTTGCCAGACCGGTCGTTCCAGCTCATCTAAATCGACCCAGCGTTCAACACTGGGAAGGTCCAGCAACGCCTGATGCTCCAAACCCGCCGGTCCGAGAATGGTGATCGCGTGGGCTTTGGCGGTCGAAGCTACGTGACCGTCGAGACCGGCCGGAAGTCCTACGAGGACGAATTCGATGACTACCTCGGCTTCATCGCAACCATTCAGGTCCCAGACACCGGACGCGCCGACGAACGAGGCGGCTGAAGGTGTTCACTCTGACGCTCTGGGGACGGCTGGAACGACAGGTGAGGCTCACACCTTACTGGACAGCGCAACCGGCCCGATCGCCTTCCCACTATGGTATCGTTAGTGGTACACTCGCGCTGTGAGTGGGACGTACCAGGTGACGATGGGTGATCGGGGCAGGCTAGTCATCCCTGCCGAAGTCCGCGCCCGTGCCGGGCTTGGCGAAGGTACGCCCCTCGTGCTGTTCGAGACCTCGGCGGGCCTCGTCCTTGTCACGCGTGCGCAGTTGCGTGACCGCGTTCGTGCAGACCTGGCCGGGCTGGACCTCGTAGGAGAGCTGCTTGCCGAGCGCCGCTCGGAAGCAGCTGCCGAGGACGTGGCGTAGCCGTCTGCGACATGGGGTGAACGTCTTCGACGCTTCGGCGCTACTGGCCTATCTCCAAGGCGAGGACGGCTCGGCAGTGGTCGAGACTGCCCTCGAAGCGGGAGGGCTCTGCGGTGCGGCGAACTGGTCCGAGGTCGCCCAGAAGCTCCGTAGCCATGATCGGAACTGGGCCCTTTCCCGCTCGCTCCTGCTCAGTTACGGCCTCGTCATCGAGCCTGTGACCGTTGAAGACGCCGAAGCGGCAGCGAGGAGTTGGCAATCGGGCCGAGGGCTGTCGCTGGCCGACCGGCTCTGCCTTGCACTCGGTGACCGCTTGGACGTGCCGGTCCTCACGGCTGACCGGGCATGGGGCGCTGCTGGCCGCATACAGCAAATCCGCTGACTATCGCGCCGCAGGAGGACGAGCGAGTCGTGGATGCCGCGACCAGAAAAGACCAGGACCGGCCGCGTGAACGACACCAAAGGCGCGGTGACAGTGGCACCCGGAACAACCAGAGACGACGCGATCCCGGACCCGCACAACACACCCATGCCTACGAAGGCCGGTGACACACGAGCGAACCCGCCTGCTGCCGGCGCCACGATGCTCTCACGTAGGGCCACCTGGCGGGCCTCGTGGTAGTCGTAGAGTCCCGAGCCCAACCCTGACCCTGCGCCTTTCGACCCTAGCTGTGGTGCGGGGTCGGGGTCCGGGTCGTGATCCGAGCTGGTCCGGGTCCGGGTCGAGCCGGCGGCGCTCGTGGTCGCGGGCGGACGGTACGTCCGCCGCCGGGCTGGTCGCTGCATGCGCCAGGCTTCCCCTCGGGGGTCGCGCCGGGCATTCCATGTACTCCTCCGCAACAATCGGCGCGCCCACACCGACGCGAAGACCGAGATCGTCGAGACGAGCGTGAAGCGAACCCGGACCGCTTCGCCGAGTTGTATACACAGGTGAGGCGATCTCAGAGATAAGGCGCGAGGGGAAAGACCTCGCCCGGTTCCTGGTGTTGGGCGCCGCGCAGGATGAGCATCCGCGGGGTCGTTGACGACGCTCACGGTGCTGACGGCAGATGGGCCCTGCAGTAGACGGGTGGAGCAGCGCTTCTACGCGCTACTTGCCACCCTCCAGGCACGACGGGCTCCCTGGCGGGTAGCCACCTACTACCTCGCCAGGCAGCGCTCGATCGTGGACGAGGTGAACGAAGGGATGCTCTTTCAGGTCGCTCACCAGGTGATCGAGGTCGCCCACGCGCTAGATGACCTAGGAGCAAAGAGACGCCCCGCCAGGTATCTCCTCGGGGCATCCTGTGCTTGGTGTCCAATTGCCTCGGTGTGCCCGGAGCGCACACGTGAGGATGCCTCTGGTCCAGCACAAGGCCCACCAGGGGTGGGTGGCGACGCGAGTTCTACCTGGCTCACATGAGCCAGGTAGAGCTTCCTTTGCCAGGAGGGATCGTGGAGGTGCTCACGGGATCCGGCTCGGGCCTCGTGGAGCGAGTGGGGAAGTACAGGGGGGAAGTGGAGCTGCCTGTGCTCTTCGAGCCACTCGGCTTAGTCGAGCTCTTCGAACAAGGCGAGCACCTCCAGGCTTGGTCACCTAGGAGGCGTGACGAGGAGGCACGTGCTAAGGCGACGCTCTATGAGCTACTCGCCATGGAGGCGGGATCCATGCGAGAAGAGGCCACCAGAGAGCATCACCTGCTCTACTCCGAGGATCGCGAGGTCGGAGCAGATGATCTGGCTCAGCCAAGGAGCGTCGATGCCGGGGGGTTCTTGGATCACGAGGAGCGCCACCTCGCCCGCCTCGTCGAGGCCTACTCGGCTGGGCTTTCGAGGAGGCACAGGCACATGCACCTACTCGTGGGCCTCGGTGTGCTCTTCCTTGCTGGCTTCATCGTCGGCCTCTCATTTGTCATGGGGGATACGACACCAATCGACACGGTCGCGAACATCGTGCTCTCTGCCTGTGGAGGTGCGCTCCTCGCCGCTGCGGAGCTGCGCCTCTTGTCGAGAGACGACAAGGCGAGCCAGATGAGAAGGAGCATCGAGGAGGCCCGCGTGGTGATCGTCGCAGATGCCGGTCGGGTGCACCTCGGGCTCTTGGTGAAGAACCGGGGGAAGGCCGGCTGGTGAGCACGAGCCGCCGGCTCGCACACACGTGACCAGAGCGATTCGCGGCCTGCTAGGTATCGCTCGAGGCTTTGGCCCAGCGCGTGAGGCCTCCGCGTGAGGCCTGCGTCTGCGAGAGGCAGGCCTTGGGCGAGAGCTGGCAGGAGTTCGAAGCCGTGGGCTGCGCACCCGTTCTCGCGTAGTCTGAAGCTCGTGAGGCCTGTCGCATCTCTGGTGAGCACGGGGAGGCGATCACTGCTTGCAGCGAGGCGTGCGGCGAAGCTATGAGAAACGTCGTCGACGGGAAGGCGGTGGTGCACGGTAGGCCCCTCCTCGAGTGGGTGCCGGAGGTCGTTGCCGACCTCGTTGCCGGGTTCGATCCGCTCAGCATCCTCCTCGTGGGATCCCTCGCGCGCGGCGACGACGGTCCCGACAGCGACATCGACCTCGTCGTCGTGATGCCACGCGTGGCTCCCGAGCTGCGCCACGAGCTCATGAGCGCGATGCAGCTCGCAGTTCGGGTGCCAGTCGCCGTGGACATCTTTCCGACCGACCCAGACGAGTTCTCGCAGCGCAAGGATGTAGTCGGGTCCTTCCTCTACTGGCCATCTCGCGACGGGAGGGTCGTCTATGAGCGGGCCGCATGACCCCCTCAGGCGCTCTGACGCGCTGCGGTGGATCGGCGACGCCCAAGGCGACCTCGCATCTGCTGTCCACCAGGCTGCCGCGGAGGATCTCCCGGCCCGTGTGGCGTGCTTTCTTGCCCATCTCGCTGTCGAGAAGGCGATCAAGGCGCTGCTGGTCGATGCTGGGATCCCCTTTGCGAAGGTGCACAACCTCCTGGAGCTCCACGGTGACCTGCCTGAGCCCGAGCGGGCCCTGATCGATCCGGCCCGGCTCGCCGCGCTGAACCCCTGGGCGGTTGCAGGACGTTACACGGCCGACTTGGTCGAGGCCGACCACGACGTGGCTCTTCGCCTCATCACTGAAGCGAGCGCGGTGGTGCAGGTGGCTGTAGAGCACTTCGATCTTCCCGCTGGGCTGCCCCATGCCGGCGAACCGTGAAGCTGGCTCTGAGGACATCCTCACCCTGACCGATCTCACCAAGGCCTACGCAAAGCTCGAGCACGTTGGCCTTCGCACGGGTGCCGGCCGCCCAAAGGCCCACGCGACCGCTGGCCGGTGGTCAGCCTGGGTTGGCGCTTATCGGTGGCACGGTCGGCGGGTTGCCCAGCCCGCTGCCGCAGTGGCCTGCTGCGATGGCCTGGTCGGCGGCTCGGTAGGCGGCCGCCACGTACCCGTTTGCGGTGGAGATGTCGCTATTGGTGGTATTCACGGCGGCCTGGATGTTTGCCTGGGCATTGGAAATGGCCTGCTGCACCGTCGACGTGCTCGGCGCGCTGGCGGGCTGGTATGAGGGCGCGTTCGCTTCGGCGGACTGCAGCGCCGCCAGGTCTTGCTGGACGGTCGCGATGTCACTCTGCACGGTTTGGATTTCCGGCTCGACGGTTTCCGTGGCGTTGTAGCCGACTGACTCGCTCGCGTCGTAGCTGACCTCCTCCCGTGCGTCGTAGCCGACCTCTTCCTGCGCGTCATAGCAGACGGTGCCTGAGTCGCCGTTGGGATGCGCCCGAGCGAGGGCCTCGACCTCCTGGGCCTTCTGCTCGGTCTTCGTGAGCGCCATCTGGGTCGTCGTCAAGGACTGGCTCATGGCTGCGAGCTGTGACTTGAAGGTGGCGTCCTGGGCCAAGGTGGAAAGGGCGCCGATGAGGGTGGAGGCCACGTTGGCTACCGCCTTGTCAGCGCGCTGCCGGGCTCGGGCCTGCTCTGCTGCGGCTGCCTGCCTCTGCTCCAGCTGGTACGCCGCCGCCGCGGACTTGTGGAGCTCGGCCACCGCGTGGTTGTAGGCGCCAACGGCGGCGGCGCGGAAGGTGTAGTCGGTAAGCGATCCGCCTCCGCCTGGTGCGGACAGGACGAGCGTGGATCCGCTAAACGTGCCCGTCACGTTCGTCGCTCCGAAGAGCCCACTGCCGAAAGCGAGCGTGACGTTGCTGCCATTCGAGGGGCAGCTACGCTGCCCCCGCAGCCGGCAAGGGCGCTCATAGCAGCGATCGCCGCGATCCTAGGCCAGCCCGGCCCATTGCGCGCAGGCTCAGTCATCGTGATCGCGCACCCGAAACATGTCACCTGCCGACACGCCAGCAAATGTAGCCGTCGATCATCAGCCCATCTCTGGGCTCGGTGCCCTGACAGGGAGGGTGGCTCTCGACCAGCAACCGGGCCTGGCCGGACCGAGGGAGACGTCAGGCGCTGCGCCTGGTGGGGGAGTCGGCGGTGGTGAGCGCGACGCGTTGGACGCCAAGGATATCTCGGACCTGCTTGGCATCCTTGGCTCGGTAACGCCCCAGCCGCGCGCGGCGGGCCGGGTTGGTCGGCACGCGGGACTCGAGCCCCTCGATGCGCTTCATCGCTCGTCCCTCCTCGTCGTCGCGGTCTGCTTGGAGTACAGCTCTGCCAATGATCGTTTCAAATCGGCAGCTTTCGTACGCGACGGCGGCTCGCCTCCATCACAACGATGGCTCCTTCCTCGAGATCTGGGGCGACCTGGTCGAGGTTGGCAAGCAGGAGCTGCGTTTGACTGGAGGCACGCCGGTCGATCTCACGGCGGAGCAGGACGACCGAGGGCGACGTCGCGTGGGATGCGGCGCGGAGTTGCCCGAAGTCGGTGTCGGCGGATACGAGCACTCGGCCTTCAGCCCGTGCGCGGTCCATCACGACTTGATCTGGTGCTCTGAGTAGGCCGAGATCCCTCGCGTGGACGACGTCGTAGCCTGCGGTCACGAGCAACTCGGCCAGCAGGGGCGACAAGTTTTCGTCGAGTAGGAACTTCACGCGCTAGTTCGAAGTGGAAGCTCTCGCTCCTCGACTGCCTGCGAGGCGTAGCGCAGCGCCTCGCGGATGTCTTCTTCCTCCAAGTCCGGGTGCTCAGCCAGGATCTCCTGGAACGTCATCCCGTCAGCGACCATGGCGACCACGGTCGCGACCGGAAAGCGCAGGCCTCTGATGCAAGGCAGACCGCCCATGCGTCCCGGGTCGGTCGTGATCCGTTCGAAGCTCACCCTGTCATGGTACCGCAGGCTTCGAGCGGCCAAGCCTCCTGCAATAGCCGTCGCCGCGCCAAGGGCGTCGAACCCGATCGCCTTCGCATGGCGCCCGTGGAGGCGCCCGCCGGTGGGACGGTACCTCGTGTGACGGCATCCGGTATGGCGCTGGCTCGCGGCGCATAACATACGCTGCCGCCGCCGACGACCTCGCCGGAGCCAACGGCGTCGCCGAGGGAGCCCAGGCGCCTGGAGCGGGATACGAATCGAGCATCTGATTCGACGGCTTTCGCTCGTCGGTGACCTGCATTTTCCCTGCCTAGCACAGCGTTCAGGCGGGAATGACTACGGATTATGCGGAGCGCGTACGAGGGACAGAATCACGATCCCTGGAAGTCGCCCCGATGAATATCACCGGATTCCCGCCGGTGGGCCGTTCTCTCCGATGTCGAGTTGATACCGGGCCGCGAATGCACCGCTTTCGCATCGCTTTTCGTTCTCGGGCAGCCACGGGACATCGGATGAGGAACAATGGGATGGCCGGAACGGGTAGCACCAATCCGGTGGAAGCGAGGCCGGCGGCTGGCGTGTGCCGGGCTATGACCCTCATCGTCGTGGTCGCCCTTTCCCTGACCGGTCTCTTCGCCGTCCAGCCCTGGACCAGCGGCCCGGTGGCGCCGGTCGGGGTGAGCCTGGTCGCCTCCCGGGCACCCATCGACGCGAGCCTGGTCGGCTCGACTGCTGTGGCACCGCCCGCGCCCGAGTGCGTGCCCCGATCGACGCCGGTGCCCACGGGTCCGGCCACCGAAGTGTCCTCCACCGTGGTGCCGGGCTCGAATGGCCGGGTCCACGACATCGTCCTCCAGTCGCCGGCCATGGGCGGTCCGGTGCACGTCGATGTCCTGGTCCCTGCGGGCTATCACCCGGGCGGCTCGATTCGCTACCCCGTGCTCTACCTGCTGCACGGAGCGGGTGGCTCCTATCAGGACTGGGTTGACCATGGCGTGCAGCACCTCATAGACCAGGTATCGGCAGCGGACCACCTAGGACCGTTCATCACCGTCATGCCCGACGATGGACCATGGGGCTTCTACACCGATTGGTACGGCACCAACCGGGTCGGTGCCGGCCCGTCAACTCCACCTCCGGCATGGTCTACCTTCGATATCCACGAACTGATCCCCTGGGTCGACGCCCACTTCCCGGTTATCGCGCATCGTCGGGGCAGGGCCATCGCCGGATTGTCGATGGGTGGTTTCGGGGCGATGAGCTACGCGGCTCGCTACCCGGACCTCTTCGTCGCCGCGGGCAGCTTCTCCGGTGCCGTTGACACGGACCTCGATTATCCCGCGGGACCGGAGGGACTGACGGCCGCCAGCATCCCGCTCGGAGGCGGGCAGCTCGACCAGTGCATCTGGGGCGATCCGCTTACCCAGGACGTGCTGTGGCGGGGAGCCGACCCCACGGCTTTGGCCTCCAACCTCGCCAACACATCGCTCTTCGTGGCCTCGGGTAACGGCCTGCCCGGACCCTACGACAATCCATCGAATCCCTCCACGGCAGAGGATGGAGCGATCGAAGGTGCCATCTCGCTCATGAACCAGGGCTTCACCCGGGCACTCCGTTCGGCTCATGTTCCCTACACGGGCTACTTCTATGGAGCCGGTACCCACAGCTGGCCCTACTGGCTGAGGGACCTGGCGCACTTTCTGCCCCAGATGAGTGCAGCCATGACCGACCCAGAGCCGGCTCCCCCCGACGCACCGTTCAATTTCCGCAGCATCGCCGGGTCTTTCGCCGCGTGGGGGTGGTCGTTCACCACCGACCACCTCGTCACCGAGTTCACCTACCTCAATGGCGTGACTGCAGCCGGTATGGAGATCGCGGGGAGCGGGCACCTGGTGGTGCACACCCCGGCGCTCTACCGGCCGGAGGCCCGCTACCGGGTGCAGAGCGTGCCGCTGCGGGGGTTCGCGAGTGTCCCGGGATCGACCCAGGTGATTCGGGCCAGCCGGTCGGGGACCCTCGACTTCACCGTCGACCTCGGGCCCCGCCATCGCGTCCAGCAGGTCGGGTTCGGTCCTGCCGCCACCGCGACCTGGGTGCATACGAGGGTCACCATTATCCGCGTCGGGGGCTGACACTGGGTGATGTCCCACGCGTAGCGAAGCTACCGGTAGCCCCACGACTCGGCCATGGCGATCTCGCGTCCGTCGGCACCGGGGACTTCGGTGCAACTCGAAGTGAAAGCTGCCTGCGAAGCTGATGAGCCTGGACGATGTCCGCCCTTCATCTCCTCGGTACACGACGGAGGCGTGCCGTCCACATAGACGAGGATCGTTCCTCGCCGGCTACTCGCTTTGTGCACCTCGCTTTGTGCACCCCTAATAGGTCCTGCAGAATGCGATTGCCAGTTTGAGTCGCTTGCGTGTCATTTGCCACTCCAGATCTGGCGTCCCGGCGGGTAGAAGCCGAGATTGAGATTGGAGACGCCCAACAAGCAGAGAAGACGCGAGCACATGAAGAGGGCGGACAAGAAGGACCGCGTCGAGGTCCGGACCATCCACGGCACCAAAGGCGACTCCTTCAGGCTTGCGGCCGGCGTTCGGATGGACATGGTCCCGCCCGATCGGAGAAGGCTCTCCACCTATGAGCTCAGGACCGAGTTCGAGGAAGCCCGCGAGGCTCTCGGCATCCACAACGTCGCCGCCACGCGGGCCAGGGAGGTCTACATCGAAGTGTGCCTGCGCCGGGTGGGAAGGTTCCACGCCAGGTGGCTCCCAGGATGGGAGTACCTCTGATCGAGAGTACGGACGTATTGGCCGTGCCGGCGTGAAACGGGAGCCGCTACATGATCGCCGTTGACGGTGTGCGTGGGGCTGCGCTTGTTTCTGCTCCCAGTTGACGCTGGGTCAAAAGTAGAGGTCGTGGCGAGCGGTAAAGTCGCAGGTCACCTCACAAAACTTAGATTGGACCTAACGCGACAGCACTCCGGAGAGCCACAGAGGCACCTGCCGATGTCGTAGCAGCTGTCATCGAGGGATCGGCTGCAAAGAGCGAGAGGGCCGACGATGGGATCGGCACCCGCTCCACGAAGTGACGCGGCGTCCGGCGTGGCGGTCTTGTCGGTAGTGGATTCCCTGGCCAGGGGGCTGGATGGCGTTTGGGGGATTACCGACTCATGTGGAAGGCTGGCGGCTATGTCGCCGCCAGCCAGCCGGGCCGATCTGCCGGGTTACCAGGATCTCATCTATCCCACACTGAAAGCCGTCGAATTATTAGGTGGCTCTGCCCAGGGACGTGAGATCACGGCCAAGGTACTCGGCGACATCGGTGCGACCGAGGATCAAGTGGCAGTCACCTACGACGGCCGGCCGAAGTCTGTGCTCATCGACCGCATCGAGTGGGCACGCTCCTACGCCAAGCTCGGCGGAGCCCTCGAAAGCCCCGGACGAGGTCTATTTGTCCTCACGACCTTCGGCAGGGAGCTCCTAGCCAAGCCCGAGGGCGAGGCCATCGAGGCTGTCGCCGACATGGAGCGCCAGGTGCGAGCTAGCCGATCGAGGGCACGAGCCGGCGCGGACCAAGTTGCTCTGTCGGACGCCGAGGAAATCGAGGATGAGGACACCGACTGGACCGACGCCTTGCTCAACCGGCTCCACCAGCTGAGTCCCGAGGGGTTCGAGGAGTTCGTCATGTACCTGCTCAGGACCTACGGCCTCGAGCTGACCCGCGTCGGAGGCACGGGTGACGAAGGGATCGACGGGATTGGCACTGCGCCCATCAGCCCAGTTCTGTCGTCACGGGTCGCGGTCCAGGCGAAGCGTCATGACCCGACCTCGACGCTCGGGCGGGATGTCGTCGCCCTCTTTCAACGTGACGCTGCGGCTGCCGGAGCTGAGCGCGCTGTTCTCGTGACGCTCGGAAGGTTCTCGGAGCCTGCCCGAAAAGCCGCGACCGTTACCACGCCGACCGTAGATCTGATCGATGGCCAAAGGCTCTGCGAACTCGTCCTCGAGCAGGAGGTTGGAATCAGAATTGTCCCGCAGGTCCAAGAGGCCTGGTTCGATCGTTTTGATCGTCAAGGCTGAGAAATCTGCGTGTAGCACCAGTACGGCTCATCCTCGTCGAATTGCGCTGTGCGTGGCCGTGTGCGAGGCGAGGAACCCTACATACCCGGCTAGGGCGATACCTGGCTTGGGCGCGGCACCATCCCGAACGACGTGACGCCGCATCACTTCTCGGCACTTCGGGTTGGGCGAAGGTACTAATCGCAGGGGATCACTGCGTCTTCTACATGTGCAAACCTGCTTTGCGTGGCTCACCTCGTGCAACAATTTGGTGATGTCTGTGTGTACAAGCCCTGGTCAGCCTGGGTGTCGCAAAACATATAGAACTGGTTGAGGTCATGATCGCCGGCCCTCCGCGGTCAGCTCAGGACTCCTCGGAGAGATCCGGTCCCTGGCCGCCCCGGATCCGTTCGGCAGCGAGTCGGTAGATGGCGTGCTCGTCGCGG
>JAJYXW010000135.1 GCA_021801525.1 Actinomycetes bacterium | reverse complement strand
AAGACAGGCGATTCACCCTTCGAACGGCACGTAGGGACCGTCCCTGCCCGGTCTCCACCAGAGCGGGTCCGCGCATTTCAGACCCTCTGCCCGAAGGGCGCGCGTGAGCACCTTGGAGGTCGCGGTAGTGGGGAGGGACTCGCAGATCCGCACGTAGCGGGGCGCCCACTTCGTGCCCATGTCCTCCTCGCCTGCGAGGAAGCGGGCAAAGTCCTCCCCGTCGAATCCGGTGCCCGGGCGCAGCTCCAAGGCCGCCATCACCTGGTCACCGCCAGTGGGGTCGGGCACTGCGTACACGCACGCGAGCGCGACGTCACGGTGGCGCTCGAGGATCCGGGCGACAGGGGCCGCGGCGAAGTTCTCGCCGTCGACCCTCATCCAGTCGTCGGAGCGCCCGGCGAAATAGAAGAAGCCCTCCTCGTCCCGGTAGGCGAGGTCACCCGTCCAGTACCAGCCGCCCCGGGTCCGGGCGCGCTCGGCCTCCTCGTTCTCCCAGTAGCCCTCGAACCCCTGGGCGCCGGTCTTGGACACGAGCTCCCCGGTGGCCTCGCCCGGGTTGGCCAGCCGTCCCGAGGAGTCGAAGCGGGCACGCGGGCATTCCTCGCCGGTCTCGGGGTTCACGACCACCGTTCCCTCGGGCCCGCGCCCGAGCGCCCCGGGCGGAGTGTCGGGGGTTCTCTGCACCACCGCTCCGCCTTCGGTCGAGCCGTAGCTGTCGACCACCGCGCAGCCGAAGCGCCGGGCGAAGCTTGCGACGTCGCGCTCGCTGCCCTCGTTGCCGAAGACCCGCGTCAAGGTGTTGTCCGCGTCGTCGGGGCGCTCCGGCGTGGCGAGCACGTAGGTGAGGGGCTTGCCCACGTAGTTGAAGTAGGTGGCGCCGTAGCGGCGGACGTCGGGCAGGAACCCAGACGCCGAGAAGCGGCCGCCACTCGGCAGCGCGATTGCTGCGCCCGAGGCGATCGCCGGGCCGAGGCCGGCCATCAGCGCGTTCGAGTGGAACAGCGGCATCGCCACGTAGCAGACGTCGTCGGGCCCGATCGAGAACATCTGGGCGATCACCGAGCCGATGGACGCGAGGCGCCCCTGGCTGCAGCGGCAGGCCTTCGGCGCTCCCGAGGTGCCGGAGGTGAACACCAGGAACCCGAGGGTGGCCTCCACCGGGCCACGGCTTGCCGTGGCCGGCGGCGCGCGGGTTGGGGCAGGCTCGCCGGGGGCGATCTCAGGGGCACCTTCACGGGCGATCCCAGGGGCACCTTCACGGGCGATCCCAGGGGCACCTTCACGGGCGATCTCAGGGGCACCTTCACGGGCACCTGCGCTGCTGAGCGCACGGGCTAGTGCCTCCATGTACTCCGGCGAGTCGACGACCAGGATCCTCGGGCCATCCGCAGCTACCCTGCCGATTGCCAGACCGAGGTCGAGGCCGTCCACCAGGGGAAGGTGCTTCGAGTCGGTCACGAGGAGCTGGCAGGCGGTGTGGGAGAGGTCGCGTGCGAGGTCGCGCCCGCGATGGGTTGGGTTCGCGCCGACTACTGCGGCGCCGGCGAGTGCGGCCGCTCCTATCCACAAGACGTACTCCGGGACGTTGCCGAGGAGCACCGCCACGTGAGGCGGCCCGGGGAGGAGGAGATCCTCCAGCAGGCATTGACGGGCGCGGGCGGCCGAGAGCACTTCGGACCAGGTAAAAGTCTCGTCTCCAGCCATGAGGCCGGCGCTGTCGTCCCCTGCACGTGCGAGGAGCAGGTCTGCAATGGTCGTCACCGCCATACCTCCAGGGCGCCTGCCGCCTGCTCGCGGCCAATGAGTAGAACGTGTTGCAGTTTATATCGAAACGTGTTACCGTGCATACCGGGTGAGGATGCCCTCGCACAGCGACACGGAGAGGGGCGTGAGCCATGGAGTTCGGCATATTCAACGCAGTGAGCATCCCGCCGCAGATCCGGAAGGCCTACGGCGAGGATGCCGAGCACAGGCGCATCATGGACGAGCTCGCCTACATCCGGGCTGCCGACCAGGCGGGGTTCAAGTACGCATGGGCCTCCGAGCACCATTTCCTCACGGAGTACTCGCACCTCTCGGACAACGAGTCGTTCCTCGCGTTCGCTGCCGCGCAGACGAAGAACATCCACCTCGGCTCGGGGATATTCAACATCACGCCCCCGGCCAACCACCCGGCGCGAATCGCGGAGCGCGTCGCGATGCTCGACCACCTCTCGGAGGGACGCTTCGAGTTCGGCACGGGCAGGGGATCATCCACGACCGAGCAGCGGGGGTTCGGCATCGAGGACCAGGAGCTCACGCGGGAGATGGTGGCAGAGACCCTGCCTCAGATCGTCCGCATGTGGAAGGAGACTGACTACTCGTACGACGGACGGTTCTTCTCCATGCCGGAGCGCAACGTGCTGCCGAAGCCCTACACCAAGCCCCATCCCCCCCTGTGGGTGGCGGCCGGCAGCCCCGGCACCTTCGAGATCGCTGCTCGCCAGGGTCTTGGCGTGCTGTGCTTCGCCTTCGGGGCGCCCGAGCAGTTCGCCCCCCTCATCGAGAAGTACAAGTCGGAGATCCAGAACGCCGATCCCGTGGGCGGTTACGTGAACGACAACGTTATGATCACCACCCAGATGCTCTGCCTCGAAGACGGAGCCCGGGCGAGGAAGATCGCCTGCAACATGGACACCGGGTACCACCTGAGCCTCGTCTTCAGGTACCTCGACACCTTCCCGCGCCCGGCGGGCGTACCGGCCTGGCCGGATCTCATCCCCGACGTCACGCCGGAGCAGATGGAGAAGAACGTCGAGAAGGGCACGGTCGCGATCGGCGACCCCGAGGAGGTCGCCAGGGCGGTGAAGCGCTTCGCGGACACCGGCGCGGACCAGCTCGCCTTCGGCATGCTCTCGTCGTCCATGCCGATAGAGGTCTGCGAGGAGGCCGTCGGCACTTTCGGCAAGCACGTGCTCCCGCTTTTCGACAAGGACCCCGTGCACAGCACGACCCGCCAGCGCGAGGAGCAGGTCGGCAAGTGACCTGCCGGGCCACGGCGGTGGCGAGCTTCCGGTAATTCCGGTAACAGGTGGTTCCACCCGCGTGCCTGGTGCGCCGGGTGGGTGGTTTTCAGGGTATGTGCGCCGGGTGGTCGTCAGGGCATGACCCCGGCGGGTTCCGGTACCGATGGTCGCCGGTCCACGCAGCAGTCGACCAACCTGGCTTGGCCGGAGGCAGGTGGTAGAGCATCGTGAGGTCTGCTGCGAGAGCGGCTGCGTAGCGACTGGCCCCCGGTGGGCACAGATGCACGTTGTCGACCATCCGCACGCGCACCCAGTCCTGCGCCGGCGCGCTCGGGTCGCCCATCGGAGGCAGCCAGGGGGTGAACTTCCCGTGCAGCTCGACAGCGCTCGCTACCGGGAGGTACATGACCCGCCCTGGGAACACGTGGGTCATCGAGTCGGCGATGGCGCTCCACGCGGCCTCCCCGGCGTCGCGCCTCGCCTCGTCCACCTTGGCGTTCTTCATGTACGGAGGCAGTGGCCCGAGCGGTGGGAACTGCATGAACATGACGCCGTCCACCCCGTTGCCCGGCGCGAGCATGAGGTTGATCGCCTGCTCGAGCATCGTGCGGTACGTGCCCGGGTGATAGAGGGCCTCGTTGTCGTCCCAGCTCCACATGCCGACTACCAGCTGGGGATGCAGCTCGGATATGAGCAGGGGCAGCTCGGTGCGCCAGTTCCCTGCGGTGGTGAGACCCCAGCCCGGCAGAGCCCGGGGGTAGACCTTCACCGCACCTGTCGACTCCAGGGCGGCCACGATTGCGGGCGCTGCGACGTACATGACGGAGTCGCCGATGAGCATGATGCGAAGCGGGTGTGCAGCGCTCGGCGGTCCCGCCGCACCAAGCCTTATCGGCACCTCGGTGCCGAAGCCACCTGAGCCTGGAACCCGGGCGGCAGGGGCGTCGCCCCTGGCGGGTGCGCTGGAGCAAGCTGCGAGCAGCAGCGCTACCAGCAGCGCTACCGGCAGCGCTACCGGCAGCAGGATCGGTGCGCGATGCGATGTCCGTTCGAGCGTGCTGCCAGCCTATGAGGCAAGGTTGCCACGCACATGGCGCTCGACCGGGGCTCGTCCACCACCTCCTGTCCGAGCACCCAGGGACAACCGGCTGCCAGGTTGGCCACCGCCGCGAGCGCGTAGGAGGCGCATCACCACAGCACGCTCACCGGGAACTGAGCGAAGACCGGATCGGCGGTGACGAGCGGAAGCGACTCGAGCACCGCCTGGGCCGCCAGCATCCTGTCGAAGGGATCCCGATGAGCCTGGCGCAGCTCGCCGGCGAGAAGAGCGTGAGACGAGCGGATGGCGAGCTCCTCTGCTCCCAGGGCCTCGAGGTGGGACTTGTAGCCAAGGACAACGGCCTCCGCCTCGCGCAAGCGGCCTATACGGTGCTTGGTTGCCACCTCCCATCCCGAAGCGGCGGAGACGACCAGGCGGTTAGACCAATCCGTGAGACTGCCAGCAGGGACTTTCTGATGGCCGTCGGTAGACTGCCGGAACGGGACGAGCGGTACCGCGATCCTGGCGGGTTGCATGCGGTGAGCGGATCGGGAAACGGCGTGGTGAAGAGGCGGTCGTGTTGTCTGTATATGCAGGCATCGTGCTATACTGCCACTATGTCGGGAAATACAGACAACGAGTTCGTGATCCGGGGGCCTCAGTCGTTTGGAATGGCCCTCCGGGAGTTCCGCACCTCCCGTTCGGTCAGCCAGGCCGAGTTGGCCGAGAGGTCCGGTATCCATCGGAGCTACCTCTCCTCTTTGGAGCGAGGCTCGACGACAGAGGCCGTGCGCTACGTGATCGCAGCTTGCCGGGCATTGGACCTGGAGATCGTCGTGCGCCCCCGGCGAGGAGCAGGATAAGTGGAACTGGACGTCTGGCTCGATGGGCGCCATGTCGCCACGCTCTTCGAGCAGCGACGGCAGATGACGATGCGCTACACCGATGCAGCAGGGCCGAGGGGCGCTCCGCTCGTGTCGATGGCGATGCCGGTCGCCGCCACAAGGTTTACCGACCGGGTCACCCGCGCATTTTTCCACGGGCTTCTTCCCGAAGGAGAAGCGAGAAGGATGCTGGCCCATGACTTCGGCCTTGATGTCTCGAACGACATGGGCCTTCTTGCCGCATTGGGAAAGGACTGCGCCGGCGCACTCGTGGTCCAGCCCGTGGGAGGCATTCCTCCATCCTTTGCCACCCTTCCGGGCGGGGATGTCGTAGACGGCCCTGAGATAGCCAGGCGCCTGGCTCAACTGCCGGTACACCCGCTCGGCGTCGACGGACGCATCAGGGTCTCTCTGGCAGGGGTCCAGTCGAAGCTGCTGCTGGCTCGGCGACCAGACGGCAGGTGGTCCCTGCCATCCGAGGGAGTGATCTCCACGCACATCTTGAAGCCGGCGCATCGTGATCTTCCCGACTCCGTGGCGAACGAGGCATTCTGCATGAACCTGGCCGGAAGGGCTGGGCTGGCGGCGGCGCGGACGACGATCGAGTCCTTCGGGGGGATCGAGGTGGTCGTGTCGGAGCGCTACGACCGTCGGGTCGAAGCAGACGGGATGACCGTTCGGCTGCATCAAGAGGACGCCTGCCAGGCGCTCTCGGTGCTCACCGTGGTGCCGGAGCACAAGTACGAAAGCTTTGGAGGCCCGAGCCTCGCCGGGGTAGCGGGACTCCTCGAGCAGTGGGGTGGCAGGGCGGCCAAAGAAGGGCTCTTGGAACAGGTCGCCTTTCACGTTGTCGTGGGCAATGCCGACGCACACGGCAAGAACGTCTCGTTCCTCCACCGAGAGGACGGCACCGTGGAACTGGCCCCGCTCTACGACGTGATGAGCACCGTGTACTACTCGGCTGTCGCCGGGCGCCGGATGGACCCAACCCCCGGCCTCCTCGTCAACGGGAACCGGCACATCGAGAAGGTGACCGTCGGTGACCTTGTCCACGAGGCTGAGCGGTGGGGTCTGCGCAACCGGACCGCACACTCCGTGGTCTGTGATCTCTTGGAACGGATGCCTGGAGCGTTGGAACAAGCGGCCGGCGACATATCAGCGGCACCAGGCCCTCTCGTGGATCTGATCCACAACCAAGTACGAGATGCCAAGTCCCAGACCGTTCGACCTGAGCACCGTTCGACCTGAGCACCGTTCGACCCGGCGCCCGAAGCGGGTGCTCGGGGCAGGGGTGGAGCGCGCAGGTCCGGATCAGCGTGCTGCCAGCCTGATCGACAGCTCGGGTGCCAGCTTGGGTGAGCGCTTGGCCGGAGGCGGCCGCTCTGCGACGACGAGCGTCGACGCGTTCGGCGCGGACAGCACCTTCACCCCCGATGCGTGGACTGTGTACCCGAGTGGGTAGTCGAGTCGAGGGACGGCGAAGACGCTCGTGGCGCCGGCTCCGAAGTACCCGGTGCCCCCTGCCCGCTCGGGGCTCCAGCTGAAGGTCATCACGTGGCTGGAGGGGTCGTAGGCCAGGTGCAAAGGCACACCCGCCACGGCGACCGGGTGTGGCCTCACTACGGCGTCCACCACTGGCGCGTTGACGTTGCTCCCCACGGGCGGGCGGCTCATGTGCAGCAGGAGGTCGGCCTGGCGGGCCGGCGAGCAGGCGATATTGCACCCGCTGAATACCCAGTACGTCCACGGCATCAAGGCGGCATCCTCGTCGTTCGCCTGAGCGATGATCGAGGCGGGGTTGGTACCCGTGCTGCTCCACTCGGTGTTCAGCAGTGCCCCGCCGGTTGCCTTCGACCATGCGAGCGAGTTGGCGAAGACCTGCCTGGCGGCGGCCGGAGACTGGGCGTACTGATGGAACGCCATTCCCGTGTTGGAGATCCCGCGGGGAAGCGCGATGTGGGTGGGGGCGAGGCCGAAGTTGTAGGTGACGAAAGGCTCGAAGAAGATCATGTGGTGAGGGTCCACAGCCCGGATCGCACGAGCCGCCCTGGCGTAGTACGGGTCGAGCTCCGTGGCATCGAGGCTCGGACACCCGTTGCCGGTCAGGCACGGCAGCCACGTCGTGCCCGGCCAGGGCTCGTTCATCACCTCGTAGCCGAGCACCCAGGGATCGCCGGCCACCCGCTTGGCCACCGCGCTGAGCATCGCGAGGTCGTATGCCTGCAAGCTCTTCCCTCCGGGCAGCACCTGGTTGTCCCAGAATGCCTGGAATGCCTCTTGCAGCGCGGGGTTCGACGTGTAGTCGAACGGGAACACCGCCTGCTTGTCGGGCGCGCCGTTGGTGATGGTCATCCAAGTGGGGAAGCCGTCCGCCCTGTAGTAGGTGCCCGGCTGGTCGAAGTAAGTCCCGTAGCCGTCCTGGTGCCAGTCGAGGAGGGTGAAGATGTGGTGGCGCGCGAGCATGTGCAGGGTCGACACGAGCTGGTCTATGTAAGAGACGTCGATCTTCCCCATGGTCGGCATCTCGCCGGAGGGCAGCACTCCGAGGCGCACGACATCGAGCCCCTGGCTCGCCAGCCACGCGGCGTCAGCGCTGCCGAACCCGAACGCGCTCGGGTAGTAGGGGGCGTTCTTCGCCACGACGTTGACGCCGTGGAGCAAGAGGACCCGGCCCTGGCTGTCCACCAGCCACCTTCCTGCATGGCCGACCGGGCCAGCCGGCAGGACTGCCGGAGGTGGCAGCGCAGATCTTTGCGCTCCCCCGCAGGCCGCCAGGATGGTCGCGGCGAGCACTAGAGCGCTGGCGCCGGACACCACTTTCCGCGCGATCGCCTTGGAGCGTAGCGATATCACTGGTCCCCCCATGCTCGTCCGTCTACGGCAGCTCCCGGCAACCGCCGAGAGCACCAGCTTAGAGGCACAGCGCTGCAGCGCTCTAGCGGGTTACGAGATTCTCCAGGGCGCCGGCTATCTCCGCCACCGTCGCCAGGGTCGCCACGAGCGCAAGGGTGTGGCGGAGGAGGGCGGCTGCGTAGTCCTCGGGCACCCCCGCCACCGCATCGGAGGCGACCACGACCTCGTAGCCGAGGTCCACGGCCTCGATGGCGAGCCCCGGTATGCCGAGGTTCAGGGATACCCCTGCCACGACCAGGGTGCGAGCCCCGAGGCTCCGGAGGGTCGGGTCGAGGTCCGTGCCCGTGAAGGGAGCCACGCCGTGGCGCCTCGAGGACACGAGGTCGGGCGGCTCCTGGCCGAGGGCTCGGGCGAGCTCGGATGCCGGAGTGCCTTCCACCAGGTGGCCGGAGAGCTTCGCCACATGGCGCAGGAGGGGTGCGTTAGCTGGTGATCCGACCCTGTCCTCGCGGAAGGTGGCGACGCAGTGGACTACCGGAACGCCGGCGCTGCGGGCGGCAGCCAGCAGACGCGCGGTGTTCTCGACTACGTGCGCGCGCTCCGACGCGGCAGCGAGCTCGGGGAACGTCGTCAGGTCGCCTACCACCCCGCGCTGGAGCTCCATCGTGACGACGGCTGAGCCGGCGGAGAGGAGGGTGAGGAGGTCAGAGCCTTCCCCGGCAACTTCCCCGGAGCCTTGCCCGCCAACTTCCCCGGTGACGTCGCTCCGGGCGCTCACCTGGGGGGAGGGGCTCCTGCCGGGGTCGCGCTCGGAGCGCTGGCGGCCTCGACGATCGCATTGGCCCAGGGGTAATCGGGTTTGCCGCTCGGCGAGCGCTCTATGCGCTCCACGACGTGCAGCTCGCGGGGGACCTTGTAGCCGGCCACGTGGCCCCGGCAGTGGGCCTGGAGGTCCTCGAGGCTGGGGGCGAGGTGCCCCTTTCGCGCTTCGACGATCGCGGCGACCCGCTGGCCAAAGCGCTCGTCCGGGGCCCCGACCACGATAGCGTCCATGACGTCGGGATGTGCCCTCACGACCGCCTCCACTTCCTCGGGGAAGATCTTCTCTCCGCCGGAGTTGATGCAGATCGAACCCCGACCGAGAAGCGTGATCGACCCGTCGGCCTCGACCGTCGCGAAGTCGCCCGGCATCACGTAGCTCACGCCGCCGGCGGTGACGAACACCTCGGCAGTCTTCACCGGGTCGTTGTAGTAGCAGACGGGGATGTCTCCCGCCCTCGCGATCTTCCCGACCACTCCCGATCCCGGCTCCACGGGGCGAAGCTGCTCGTCGAGGACGACGCTCTTGCCGAGGGAGCGCACCGTCGGCCCGCTCACCATCGCGGTGTCGCCGGGGCGCACGAGCGTGAGCCCGTTGTTCCCTGCTTCCGACGAGCCGACCGCGTCGGTCATCACGAGGTTCGGGAAGTGTGCGAAGAAGGCGTCTTTCACCGCTGGCGAGAAGAGAGCGGCAGACGAGGTCAACCCTATGAGAGACGACAGGTCGTAGGAGGCGCCGGGCTCGTCCAGGCACTCGACAAGGGGCTTGCCCATCGCGTCGCCGGTGATCATCACCATGTTCACGCGCTCGGCCTCCACGAGGCGCCACACCTCGGCGGGGTCGAAGCGGGGGACCAGCACGATCTTGTTGCCGAGGAAGCTCTGGCCCATGACCGCCCACTGGGTGGCGCCGTGCATGAGCGGGGCAATGGGAAGGAAGGTTATGGGTCCACCCGCCTTCCCCTTCTCCACCATCTGCTCTGGTCGCTCCACCCGCTCCCCCGTGAGCGCGTCGATGCCGCCGCCGAGGGCGAAGAACACGTCACGGTGGTGCCACACGACACCCTTCGGCAGCCCAGTGGTGCCGCCGGTGTAGAGGATGTAGAGGTCATCGCCGGAGCGCTCGGGGAAGTCGCGCTCGGGCGAGCCGCCGGCGATCGCTGTCTCGTAGTCGACGGCATCGTCACAGGGCATCCCGCCGGCGCCACGATCCGCGCTGGCGCCTATCGTGACGACGTGACGGAGAGCGGGCAGCTCGGGGAGGAGAGCCGCGACCTCCTCCGAGAACTGGGCCTGGTGCACGAGCGCTACGAGGTCGGCATTGGAGAAGAGGTAGCGGAGCTCGCCTGCGACGTAGCGGTAGTTGATGTTGACCCACACAGCGCGGATCTTGAAGATGGCCCACGCGCTCTCCACCCACTCGGCGCTGTTCGTGGCGTATATGCCCACGTGGTCGCCCGGTCGGATGCCGGCGTCGAGCAGGTGGTGTGCGAGGCGGTTCGCACGCGACTCCATCTGCTCGTAGGTGCGGCGCTCGGAGCCGGCCACCAGGTACTCGCGGCTGCCAAAGGCGTCGACTGCCGCCTCGAAGAGGTCCGCGAGGTTGAAGTCCATCGCCTATATTAGAACAGGTTGCTATTTCGCAGGCAAGGGGCCGGTCAGCAGCGCGGCCCCGAACGGTGCCCTATGTGCTGCCGGCTCCGAGCAGGCGATAGCGGATGCCGAGGCGGCGGTAGTTTCTGCCAGCTCGCAGGTCTCGGGTGGTGAGGCCCATGCCGTGCTCGGCAGCAGTCAGGCCCACCAGGGCGTCGTAGGTGGCCCCACCCGAGATGCCCGCGTCGACGGCCAGCGAGAGGAACCTCTCGAGGAGGCCTGGCGGGGCGTGCAGGATCCGCTCCGGTGGGAACCAGGCACCGAGGAGCCTTGCGGCCACCTCCGCCTCGACCCGATGGGGGGCGGGGAGCCTTGTCAGCACCGCGTAGCTCTCTACGAGCGCATGCGCGGGTATCGCTGCTCCCCAGGCTGCCTGGCGCGCCTGGTCATGAGCCTCGTGCCATTGGGTGAGCGCCGGGACCACGACGCTGGTGTCGACCGCGTTCACCCCCTGAGGTGATCGACCGTCTCCTGGACGATCGCGTCGGTGAGGGCCGGAAGGGGCTCGCTCGGAACGGCTACAGGGCCCTGGGGCGTCTCCACGACCTCGATCTCGACCGAGGCCGGCCGGAGCTCGACGGCTCCGTCGCGCTCTTCGATGTCGAGAAGGCATCCTTCGCTCAGGTGCAGCCTGTCCCTGATCTGCTTCGGCA
>JAJYXW010000091.1 GCA_021801525.1 Actinomycetes bacterium | reverse complement strand
GCCACTCGGCCTGTTCCGCTGGGCAGGCCGCTTCCGCAGCGGCCGCCGGCGCGCGGATGGTGACTCATCTCGGTAACGCGATGGGAATGCTCCACCAGCGCGCCCCGGGCCTGATGGGAGCGGCGCTTTCCGACGACCGCCTCGCGGTAAGCCTGATCTCCGACCTCCACCACCTGCACCCCGCCCTGATCGGGCTCGCGTTCAGGGCGAAGGGATTCCCCGGCGGGCCTGGCGTGGCCCTGGTGACCGACTCCGTGGCGCTCGAGGCTCGCCAGGCAGGCCACATCCGCCTGGAAGCACCTGCGAACCCGGAAGCGCCTGCGGTCCCCGAAGCGCCCGCGGTTCCCGATCCGGATCCTACAGGCAGCTCGCGGCGCCCCTTGGCCCCCGCGTGCCCGGCCATCCGCACCCCGGCGCGCCTCGCCGACAGCGCCCCAGCGCGCCTAGCCGACGGCACCCTCGCGGGTTCGACCGTCACGATGGACGCGTCGGTGCGGTTGGCTGTCCGGCACTGCGGCGTCTCGCTCGAGCAAGCCCTACGCTCCGCGGCGAGCGTCCCGGCGACGCTTCTCGGGCTCCAAGACCGAGGGGTCATTGCACGCGGCCGGCGCGCCGACCTAGTCGCCTTGGACCCAGACCTCCGCGTGAAGGAGGTCTGGGTCGGCGGTGAGCAGGCCTGGCCAGCCACTGCCGGCCGCTGAAGAGTCCACCCTTGGTCCTCTCCGGGCTCAGCTCCTACGTCTCGCACTTGCGGCTCGTCGCGTCATGGCTGCCAGTTCGTCGAGCTTCGGCCACGCAATGAGCAGGATGCCTCCGGCAAGGCTGCCGAGCAGCCACGGCATAGCTCCGGCGAACCATTCGCCCGTGTGAACCGCCGTCGGGCTCGTCACCACGGCCGAGGTCTCCTGGGACGGTGCCGCGCCCGACGGCACCCCGCTCGAGGGCGCTGAAGGCCCAGTGGCTACGGGAGTATGCGACGAGGTCGGAGAGGTTATGACCGACGTGCAGACAACCCCGCCCGCCGGCACCGTCGCCGAGACGCTGGCAGGAGCTATGGCCAGGTGGACGACCGTTGCCGGGATCGGCGTCCCTGATCCACCCAGGGTCAAGGTAAGGAGCGAGGCACTCCCGGAGGCCGAGGTGCCGTTCGGAGCCTTGACCACATTGGTCAGCTGCCCAAGCGACAAGGTGCCCAGCCCCGCGAGGCTGATGGAGGTGTTCGCGCTGGCAGCGTCGAGCGTGCCGAGCACCTTGGAACCCTGGACTATCTGGAGGATCGGCTCTGTATAGGTCACGCTCGCGCCGCCGGGCTGGCCAGTCGCCGTGGCCGTGACCGTCGGCGGAGCCAGCACGTTGACCGTCAACTGGTTTGATGTCCCCTTGAACAAGGTCAGCGCGGTGAGCTGTGTGATAGCGGAGGACTGCACGCCGTAGGTGCTCTGGCCAGACTCACTCACCAGACCCACCGTCGAGTGAGTGAAGACGGTGGAACCCTGGGCATTGTCGAGAGCGAGCAGGCTCGTGCCAGCTCCCCCTGGGATCACCCCGTTCAGCACCGACGCGTTCGCCAAGGCGCTGCTCGCATCCGAGATCGGCGTCCCCGCGGGCAGGCATGCGCCATTGGGCAAGAAGTCGGCATGCGCGCTCGCGCTCGCTAGCGTCGCGTCGAGGAGCGGGTTCGCGGGAAGCGACAGGAGTTGCTTGCTCACTGGCGAGGCGTTTGCCGGTGGAGACGACTGGGTCGCCTGCACTAGGAGGTTGTCGAGGGGTATTGCCCCGCTCAGCAGGTTCACGTTCAGGTTCGTTGCGTGTGCGTATGCCTGTGCGCTCCCGGGCAGGCTGCCTGTCGACGAGACCTGGGCCAGCGCTGGAGCCACCTGAGCATTCGCGAGGTCCATCGTCCCGGGTATGTCCAGCGCGTCGAGGGTCACCAGGTCGGCACTGGCGGAACCGCCGTAGCTCCCCGTGGTTGCTGCACCGGCCTGTCCCGTGCCTGCCAAGGAGCTCAGCGTCAGGTACCCCGCCGGAGCAAACAATACGGCTGCGATGCCTATCCCGAGACGGGCCCGCCGGGCCAAGTGCCGCCGCTCATTCCTCCCCCGGGAGGTTCCTGACGCCACTGGCGCCTGCGTTCGTTTCGCCTTCAACATACTCATCTTCTCTTTTTCCTTTCGTTGCCTACTTGGTTGCTCGATCGAATAGCTCTTGCCCGCGTGGCGCCGCGCTCTGGCCGTCAGCCCGCCCCAACCGTGACGGAGACCAGCCGGTGGCCGGTCGAACCGGGCAGCGTCGCCACGCACGCTCCGGGGTCCCCGCTGCACGTACCTGGCGACGCGCCCGCTGGCTTCGCGGGTTGCGTGCCTGACGACCCCGTCCCTCCGGAAGAGCTGGTGCTCGACCCGCCGGAGTCACCAGTGCTCGTCGGCTGCCCCTCTGCTGGGCTCGGTCCCGAGCTCCCTGCACCGGTTTCGGACGACCCCGGCTCCGGGGCGCCATAGGACTCCGAAGCGCCGCGCCTGACAGGAAGAGCGAGGCCGCCAGCTCCCGAGGCCGCTGTTCCCGAGACCGTCGCGCTTGGCGACGCTCCGCCGGAGGCAGAGCTACCGGGGGGAGTTGTCGGCGAGCTGTCACGCGCGCTTCTGTGACCTGTAGACGGTGCCGAAGGGTTGCTTCGAGTTGCGCGACCATGCGGGCCGTGCAAGCCGTGCCCGCCGGACATAGAGCGTGGTCCTGTGGGCGCTGAAGGGAGGCTGATTGTGACCGGGGTCCCCGCAAAGGCTCCCCCGAGAGCCAGGCCAGTCAGGGCGCTCGCCATCGTTCCCGCCAGGACTACCGCCGGAAGCACGAGCACGCGCCTGGAGCGCCAGATTGAGCGCACGCCTCGAGCGCCGCGCTTGCGACTGGCCCGCATCACTCCGAAGGCGCCCAGCGCCCAGCGCCTCGCGACACGCTCCACGCCCATCCGCATCCGGCTCCCCGCTTCCAGAAAGTCAGGCATCCTTCAGTCCCCAGGAGGTGATCTGCAGCTCGTGGCCGTGAACAGCCTCGGCCACCGTCTCCGCATAGCGACCTGGCTCTCCCCCACCTGCAAGGACGAGCGTGGCCCGGAGCTCCACCGACGACGGTGTTGTGCCAGCCGCGGTGATCGTCACATGCAGGGAATGCACGTATGTCGCGACGCTCGCGCCCCGGAGAGGCGCCGGTACGGGCAGCCCGGGTGCCAGGTCGTACCACCACCCCGGACGTCTCTCACCCGCTGCACGCAGTCCCCCGAAGTAGGCGGCAAGAGCGGCCTTCTCCACGGTCAGGGGACCCGGGGATTGGACCCAGGCGCTACTCGGTGATCCCTTGAGCGTGAGTGGTCCCATCGGTGCGCTGTTGGAGCGGAGGCCGAGCCCCTGATCCACCAGTGCAGCTGGAGCGGGAACGCTGTAGGTCGCCGTGCTCAGAACCGGCGCCGTGGCGGATCTCCGAGCGCCCAATCGGCTCATCCCCACCTCGCGCGCCTCGACCAGGTAACGGTCGGGGGTGAACCACAGTGCGTCGGTCGGCCAGCAGGTGTCGAGCACGAGGACCGATCCGGAGAGCGAGGGGACGGGCGCCCCGGCGTGGACGACGACCGATCGCACGACCCTGAAGACCCGCCTCGTGCACCCGCTCTCGTAACGGATCTCGGCTCCTGGGTGGAGCAATGCGATATCGGAGAAATAGCTCACGTCGTGTGCGAGCAGCACTGACATGCCCACCTCGCCCGGCAAGGGCGTGCCAGGCGCGTGGCCGGCGGCAACGTCGAGCACGGAGCTGCTGGTTCCTTGCTCGACAGGAGCCCGGAGCCCGAGCACCGGAACGTCCAGGGTGCCTAACAGCACTCCGCTACCAGGTGAGGCATCGACCCGGCCGCTTCCATGGCACTGGGCTCGGCGCGCGACAAGCGTGGCCGCTTGCGCCTCGGACAGCAGCGTGGCGCGCGCGCGGCCCTCGCGTAAGCCCCAGCCGATCCGGTAGGAGATCAGCCCCACCGAACCCCATACCAGCGCCACTCCGAGGACCAGCCGAGGGCTCACGCGTGCAAGGTGAGCGAGGCGCACGAGCACTCTGCGCGTGGTCGCCGCGATATATCTGCATACGCGGGTCACCACGCGCCGAAGCCCCTCATTGAAGTTCAAGCACCCGTCGAGAAAAATAAACCACCCGCTCTGTCATGCCCGGAGTGCCCAGGCACCCGGAGGCCAACTATCTGACCTATCTACTACCCAAGGAAACGTGTTAGCGCCGCTATTGTCGCGACCTTTTTATGATTTGTGCCAAATGGGTATCTGAGCTGGCAATTCGTATGATTATTGGCGCAATATCGGCCCGATTCCTATACCTGTGTGAGTAGGTATGACCACTGTCCATTACCAAGGCGGAGCCGTTCCGCACGACCCGTCCTTGCTCCTGTCCTGAGAGCGCCACAGGTCCTAGTGCTCCGTCTCGTGAATAGCGTGACGTTGGCCGCCGAGCCAGGGGCGTCATCTGGCAAGGCCGAGGACGAAGGCGTGGCTGGAGCTACGTCGAGGACGAGAACGCCGCCAGGGGCGTCATCTGGCCGGCGGGAACCCAGGATCATTTGCGAGACGGACCACTAGGGTGGTTGCCATGCCGCGGCCGGGCCGCCCAGCAGGAGCCGAGCCGGGTAGACCACGACGAGCCGGGATGAAGCGAATCCTGGGTAAAGGGGGAAGCGATGGGACGAAGGATCATGCGGGCGTTACCAGCGCAGCAGGCCGCGATCGCGGGCCGGCGCGAGCTTGTCGCATGGGCGGCCCGGGACGCGCTCGATCCCGAGCACGGCTCGCCGCTGCTCAGCCGGCGCGAGCTGCTTGCAGCCGGTTCGGCGGGCGCTGTCGGGCTGCTCCTGGCCGCTTGCGGATCCTCGGCGCACGAGGCCATCCACCACGCGGCGAAGACGCCGCCTGCGGGTTCCCGCCTGGCCGACGTCGACCACGTGGTGATCATCATCCAGGAGAACCGCTCCTTCGACAGCTACTTCGGCACCTACCGCGGGGTGATGGGGTTCGACGACCACCCGGCGGGCAGCTATGGGGTCTTCGCACAACCGGATCCGTACAACACCACACGCCCTCCCCTCGGGAAGCTCCTCCCCTGGCACTTCGACACCAGGGCACCCCGAAGCACGGCCGAGTGCGTTCCAAACCCGGTCGAGGGCTGGACCACCTACCATGCCGAGTGGGAGCAGGGCCGCATGGAGGGCTTTGCCCGCACCCAGATGGCGAGCCCGCCCACCGGAGAGGGGCCGGCCAGGGGCGCGACGACTATGGGCTACTACACCCGGGCTGACCTGCCCTTCTACTACGGTCTCGCGGACGCCTTCACAATATGCGACCGCTATCACTGCTCGGTGCTCGGGGAGACCGACCCGAACCGGCTCATGTCTCTCTCGGCGTGGATCGGCCAGGACGGGCGCAATGGCGGTGTGGTCGCGAACACGGCGTCCATCGCCAGCGCTCCCCGTGAGCTTTGGACGAGGACCTGGACGACCATGCCCGAACGCCTGAGCGCGAGCGGGATCTCGTGGAAGTTCTACAACTCCCCCGGCGTAGGTCCTGACCAGACCACCGAGACGCTTGCCGTGAGCAACAATGTGCTTCCCTTCTTCGCCGCGTACCGCGACCCGTCCTCGGAGCTCCACCGGCTCGCCTTCGGCTCCACCTGGCCGCAGGACTTCGTGGACGACGTGCGGAGCGGCAACCTGCCCCAGGTGTCCTGGGTGCTCGCGCCCCTCACGCCGGTCGAGGAGGACGAGCACCCCTCCGCTCCACCGGACTTCGGCGAGCTGTTCGTGTCCCGGGTGCTCTCCACCCTGGCGTCTAACCCCGCGGTGTGGTCGAGGAGCGTCATGTTCCTCACCTACGACGAGCACGGCGGGTTCTTCGACCACGTGGCGCCGCCCGTCGCGCCGAGAGGGACGCCCGGGGAGTGGTACACGATGAGCCCGCTCCCCGCCGCGGCCGGCGGCATCGCCGGCCCTATCGGGCTGGGGATCCGGGTGCCGACGCTCGCCGTTTCGCCCTTCAGCCGTGGTGGCTACGTGGACTCGACGGTCTACGACCACACCTCGACGCTCAGGTTCGTCGAGACCCGCTTCGGGGTCGAGGTGCCGAACCTTTCCGCGTGGCGTCGGGCGACGACCGGTGACCTGACCCGAGCCTTCGACTTCGTGCACCAGCCGGACACGAGCGTGCCGGTCATCCCCGGCGCACCCGCCTCGACGCGCTCTGATGCCCTAGTGGCCAGCGAATGCCCCTCCAACGCGGTCACGATCGCGCTGGGAATCGCCCCGGCCGTGCAAGAGCCCGCTGCGCAGACCATGCCCACGCAGGAGCCCGGCACCGCCAAACGCAGGAGCGGCTAGCGCCGACCGCCCCGACCTGCGGGGCGAACGGGGCGTGCCCACGCTACGGTGGTCGCCATGCCCGACGACACCGCTGTGGCGGCAACTACTGGCCCCACTGCTAGCTCCACTGCCGGCCCCGCCGCGAGCGGACCGGGCGCCCCAGCCCCGGCCAGGGACATCGAGGAGCGAGGGGTCGCCGTGATCCGAGGGCTCGCCATGGACGCGCCCGAGCGCGCGAAGTCCGGCCACCCGGGGACGGCAATGGCGCTCGCTCCCCTCGCCCACGTCCTCTTCACCCGGGTAATGCACCACGACCCGAGCGATCCCGGTTGGCCGGACCGCGACCGCTTCGTGCTCTCGTGCGGGCACGCCTCGATACTCCTCTACTCGATGCTCTACCTGACCGGATACGGCCTCACCATCGACGACCTGAGAAGCTTCCGCCAATGGGGGAGCCGCACCCCGGGCCACCCCGAGGTCGGCCTCACGCCTGGCGTCGAGGTGACCACCGGCCCGCTCGGCCAGGGGATCGCCAACTCGGTCGGCCTCGCGATGGCCGAACGCTGGCTGCGCGCACGCTTCGGCACCGACCTGGTCGACCACCACACCTTCGCCATCTGCTCCGACGGCGACCTGATGGAGGGGATCAGCCACGAAGCCGCTTCCCTTGCCGGTCACCTCGGCCTCGGCAGGCTCGTCTGCATCTACGACGACAACCACATCACCATTGACGGAGCCACCGAGCTGGCAGTTGGCGACGACGCCCCGGGGCGCTTCGAGGCATACGGCTGGCACGTAGAGAAGCTGGGAGAAGCCGCAAACGACCTCGACGCCCTGGAGTCGGCAATCCGGCGCGCGATGGCCGTCGAGGACCGTCCCTCCATGCTCGTGCTGCGCAGCCACATTGGCTGGCCGTCGCCCCACAAGACCGACACGCCTGCTGCTCACGGCGATCCCCTGGGCGACGAAGAGGTACGCGAGACCAAGGTAATCCTCGGCCTCCCGCCGGACGAGACCTTCTTCGTCCCTGACGACGTGCTGGCCATGTACCGCACCTGCGCGGAACGCGGCCAAGCAGAGTCGGCTGCGTGGAGGAAGCGGCTCGACGATGCTCCGGCGGAGCGACGGAGCTCGTTCGGGGCATGCTTGGACGCGCGTGGCCTTCCCGATTGGGAGCTCAGCCTGCCGGTGTTCGAGGCAGGCAAGTCACTGCCCACGCGCCGCGCGATAAACGAGTGCCTGCGGGCCAGCGCTGCTGGAATACCCGGCCTGGTGGCGGGCTCAGCGGATCTCACCGGCAACACCGGCGTCTCGCTCGGGGATGCCGAGGACCAGGACACCCGCCACCCAGGGGGCTCTCAGGTGCACTACGGCATCCGCGAGCACGCCATGGCATCCGCGATGAACGGCATGGCTCTCCACGGTGGCATCCTGCCGGTAGGGGGGACCTTCTTCATCTTCAGCGACTACATGCGCCCTGCCGTGCGCCTGGCAGCCCTGAGCGGCGCCCATGTCGTGTACTTCTTCACTCACGACTCGGTCGGGCTCGGAGAGGATGGTCCCACCCACCAGCCCATAGAGCACCTCGCGTCGCTCAGGGCGATGCCGGGACTGCGCGTCATACGTCCGGCCGACGCCAACGAATGCGCCCAGGCCTGGCGGATCGCGGTCGACTCCGACGGTCCGAGCGCACTCGTTCTCACCCGCCAGGCGATACCGGTCCTACCGGGCACAGCCGAGGCCCAAGGGGTCGCGCGAGGAGGCTATGTGCTCTCCGAGGTGCCGGGCGGATCGCCCGACCTCGTGCTTGTCGGCACTGGGAGCGAGGTGCAGCTCTGCCTGGCCGCGTCGGCGGCACTGGCCGAGGGCGGCGTCAGGGCGAGGGTGGTGTCGCTCCCGTGCTGGGAGCTCTTCGATGCCGAACCTGAGCCGTACCGCCGGAGCGTCATACCTTCGGGCCTGCCTGTCCTGGCTGTCGAGGCCGGGAGCAGCTTCGGCTGGGAGCGCTATGCGGACGAATCCGTTTCCATCGACCGCTTCGGTGCCTCCGCCCCCGGAAGCGTCGTGCTCGAGCACCTTGGTTTCACTCCCGAGAACGTGGTCACCCGAGCAAAGGGCCTGCTCGAACGGCACCACTCGGGCGCACTGGGCAGGTCGGCACTGGGCAGGTCGGCACTGGGCAGCGATTCACAGGGAGGCGAGCAATGACGACACTTCAGGATCTGTACGAGCTGGGCGGCCAGAGCCCATGGCTGGACAACCTGCGCCGCGACTACCTGCGCAACGGCCACCTCGCCGACCTCGTGTCCCAGGGAATTCGTGGTGTCACGTCCAACCCCACGATATTTGCAAACGCCATCGAGGACGACGACGACTACGACGAGCAGCTCTACGACCTGCTCCCTGAAAAGAGCGTCGAGGACGCCTACTGGGAGCTCGTGACCGAGGACATCCGCAGCGCTCTCGAAGTTCTCCGGCCGGTCCACGAGTCCTCTCGCGGCGTCGACGGCTACGTGTCGCTCGAGGTCGCTCCGGCCCTGGCCCACGACGAGCGAGCGACCGTCGAAGCCGCTCGGTCGCTCCACGAGCGGATAGCAGCTCCGAACCTCTTCGTGAAGGTGCCGGCAACTCGAGAGGGCGTCAGCGCGATCAGGACGCTCGTCTCGGAAGGCCGTAGCATCAACGTGACGCTCATCTTCGGGCTGGAGCGATACCGGGAGGTGATGGAAGCCTACATTTCGGGCCTCGAAGCGCTCCTCGAGTCCGGCCAGGGCAACCTGGCGGCAGTGCGAAGCGTCGCCTCGTTCTTCGTGAGCCGGGTCGACACCGAGGTGGACCGGCGCCTGGAGCTCCTGGCGAGTGCGGCGGCCCCGGCGGAAGCCGATGCGCTGCTCTCCCTGCGGGGCCAGGCCGCAGTCGGGCAGGCTCGCGAGGCCTACCGCATGTTCAAGGAGTCCTTCAGCGGACCACGCTGGGAGGCACTGGCACGCGAAGGGGCCTTCGTGCAGCGCCCGCTCTGGGCTTCCACCTCCACCAAGAACCCTGCCTACCCCGACCTCGCCTACGTCGAGACCCTCATCGGCCCGGACAGCGTCAACACCATGCCCGACAAGACCGTCGAGGCTTTCCTCGACCACGGACGGGTCGCGCGGACCATCGACGCAGACCCCGATGCAGGATCCAGGGTCATCGAGCGCCTCGGCGCCGCAGGCATAGACATGGAGGACGTGGCGGCCACCCTCGAGGCCGAGGGAGTGGCCAGCTTCGAGAAGTCCTTCGACGAGCTAATGCAGGTTCTGTCATCCAAGGCGGCCGAGAAAGGAGCGCGTTCGTGAAGATCGGAATGATCGGCCTCGGGAAGATGGGCGCCAACATGACAGAGCGCCTGATCCTGAGCGGCCACCAGGTCGTCGCCTTCGACGTGACGGAAACCGCCCGTGATGCCGTGGCGGCCAAGGGTGCCAAGCCGGCAGTAAGCCTTGCGGCCCTCGTCGCATCGCTCGATCCCCCAAAGGTCGTCTGGGTGATGGTGCCGGCAGGAGAGCCCACCAACTCGACGATCGCCACCCTGAAGGAGCTTCTCGGCTCCGGAGACGTCGTGATCGACGGAGGCAACTCCAATTACCTCGAGGCAGCCCCCAGCGCGGCCTCGCTGGCCGAGCGCGGGATCGGGTTCGTGGACGCGGGAACTTCCGGTGGGATATGGGGGCTCGAGAACGGCTACTGCCTCATGGTGGGCGGCAAGGCGGAGGACGTCGCCAAGTGCGAGCCCGCCTTCCTTGCTCTCGCTCCCGAAGGTGGATACGCGCATGTCGGGCCCGTCGGCGCAGGCCACTTCGTGAAGATGGTCCACAACGGCATCGAGTACGGCCTCATGCAGGCCTACGCCGAGGGGTTCGCCATCATGGGAGCAGCCGAGGAGCTCCACCTCGACCTGCACCAGATCGCCTCCATCTGGCGCTACGGGTCCGTGGTCCGTTCGTGGCTCCTCGATCTGACCGAACGTGCCCTCGCCCCGGAATCGGGCTTCGAGAAGATCGAAGGCTACGTCGTCGACTCCGGCGAGGGGCGATGGACCCTCGAGGAAGCCATCGCCCGCAGCGTGCCGGCGCCCGTGATCGCCGCCTCGCTCTTCGAGCGGTTCTCCTCCCGGCAGCCCGACTCCTTCTCCAACCGCCTTCTTGCGGCTCTCCGCAACCAGTTCGGCGGGCACGCGGTTGTCACGGCCGCCCCCGGGGACGACCACGGGCCGTCTGCTTCGCGCCCACCGGCATGACCGCTCCGAATCCTCCGTGTAGCCGATGCCCCCTGTGACCGAGCCTGGCAGCCCTGCCGCCTCTGCCGCAGTCGGACCCGCCCAAGCCGGCCCTACCGCCGAACCCGCTGAGCGCGACGCCGTGCTAGGCACGCCGGCGGCAGCGCCCCCCCATGTCCTTGTCGTGTTCGGGGCATCTGGTGACCTCGCCAACCGGAAGCTGCTGCCGGCCATCGCCAGCCTGGCCGGGCACGGATCACTCCCCGACAGGTTCTGCGTGGTCGGAGTGGCGCGCACCGAGCTCGACGATGCCGGGTTC
>JAJYXW010000027.1 GCA_021801525.1 Actinomycetes bacterium | reverse complement strand
CAAGGAGCTCAGGGACGTTCAGCCGGCCGTCGGGTCCGAGGACTGCAGCTCGCGGCGTAGCTGGGCGAGCACCTCGGGGTCCTCCAAGCCGGTTACGTCCCCTCGAGCGTCGCCCTCCACCACGAGGTCGCGCAGCAGGCGCCGGACAATCTTGCCGCTGCGGGTGCGGGGCATGGTCGACAGCAGGTAGACCCTCTTTGGCCGGGCGATGGGGCCGATGGCCTGCACGAGCTGTTCTGACAGCTCGGCTTCGTCGAGGCTGCCGTCCGCGCCGGCGGCCAAGGTGACGAATCCCACCGGCACCTGGCCCTTGGTGGGGTCGTCCACGCCGATCACCGCCGCTTCGGCCACCCCAGGCAGGCTGAGCAGCGCACTCTCCATCTCCATGGTCGAGAGCCGGTGGGCAGCGACGTTGATGACGCCGTCGACCCGGCCCACCACCCAGATGTGCCCGTCGGGGTCCTCCAACGCGGCATCCGCGCTGGCGTAGCAGCCAGGTCCGAAGGCGGAGAAGTATTGGGTCTGGTAGCGCTCGGGTTCGCGCCAGATACCGCGGAACAGCGTCGGGAACGGGGCGGTCAGCACCAGGTGCCCCACTGCTCCGGTTGGCACCGGCTGTCCGGCTGCCCCGGTTGACACCGGCTGTCCGGCTGCCCCGGTTGACACCGGCTGTCCGGCTGCCGCGGCGCCATCATCGCCGCCGGTATCCGGGTCGGCCGCGCCGTCGGCCAAGATGGCATAGGCGTGCCCAGGCAGCGGCAACCCGCACGATCCAGGCTTGGCCGGGGTCACCCCCACGATCGACGACGTCCAGGCGCTGCCGGTCTCGCTCTGCCCGTAGGTGTTGTTGATCTCGAGGCGGCCGTGGCCGACATGGTCCTGGACCCAGTGCCAGGTCTTGGCATCGAGTGGCTCGCCTACCAGCGATACCAGCTGCAGCGTCGACAGGTCGTGGCGCTGCGCCCACTGCTCCCCGTTGCGGGCCAGCATGCGCAGCAAGGTGGGCGCGGTGAAGACCTTGGTGACACCGTGCTCGGCGACGACGCGGTAGAACCGGTCCGGTTCGGGGAAGTCGAGCGCTCCCTCGCAGGCCAGCATGCTGGCCCCGCACGCAGTGGCCCCGACCAACTCGAAGATCGGGAACGTGAGCCAGCCCACGTCGGCCGTGCACCAGTAGACGTCCTCGGGGCCCAGGTCGAGCGACAGCTTCACGTTGTGGTAGGCGCCGGTCAGGAATCCCAGGCCGCTGTGCACCAGCCCTTTTGGTTTGGCGCTGGTGCCGCTGGTGTAGATGACGAAGCCCGGCTCGTTGGCTTCGACCGGCACCGGGTCAGCCCGCGTGGCTGTGCGGGCCAGTAGCTCGTCCCAGAACACGTCGCGCTTGGCGGTCATCGGCACCTGCGGGTTGCCGCTGCGGCGTACCACGACCACGTGCTCCACGGAGGGCAGCTGCCCCAGCACCGAGTCGAGGGTGGCCTTCAATGAGATGGGCCGTCCCCGGCGGAAGGTCTCGTCGGCAGTGACCACCACCCGCGCCCCGGTGTCGACTATGCGGTCGGCCAGCGCTTGGGCCGAGAACCCCGAGAAGATGATGTTGTAGATGGCTCCGATCCGGAAACAGGCGTGCACGGCCGCGAACGTCTCGAGCAGGTTGGGCAGGAATATCGCCACCACCTCACCTCGCCTCACTCCCAGGTCAGACAGGGCCTGGGCGAAGCGGGCGGTCTGTTCGAGCAGCTCGGCGTAAGTCCACGACCTCGTCGCGCCGTCCTCACCCAGCCACCGCACCGCCAAGCGATCGGGATGCCTGCGGGCGTGGCGGTCGATGCAGTTGACGCTGACGTTACCGGTGGCGCCGGGAAAGTAGCGGAACCCGTCGGCCAGGTTGCCCGTGAAGACCGGGTCCGGCGGCCACCCCGACATCCACTCCAGCTCGCTAGCCACTTTGGCCCAATAGGCCGCGGGATCCTTCAACGACGCCTCGTAAAGGGCCCGGTAGCCGTCGAGGTCAGCCACCGGCAGGCGGCCCGACGGGGGCCTCGGCGGCGGGATCACGGCAGCATCGCTCACCATCGGCGGAAGCTCCACCGATATGCCGGCGGAGCCTGCTTCACCCTCCATGGGCGTCCCCTCCTCTTGCAGGGCCGTGCCCGCCGGAACCGGGCGAGCCGAAACCGAGCCTAGATTCACAGCGTAGCGACATGAACCGAAGCCCGCTCCTCCGGTCAGATCCCGGCCCCACGAGCAGCGCGCCAGAGCGCCAGCGCGCTCCGCCCGTCGCGCCCGATGAACACAGCACAGCCCGTTGGCGCGCTGGCAAGCCGCCTTGCAGTACCTTGGCCCTGGGTTGGACGAGGATGCAGGGTGCAGCGGTGACAGGGATGCAGCGGTGACAGGGATGCAGCGGTGACAGGGATGCAGCGGTGACAGGGATGCAGGCGGGCGCAGATCCGGTTACCCTGCCGGGTGGCCAGGAGCTGTCGCCCGAGTGGATCACCGCCGTCTTGGCCCCGCTCCTCGGCCCTGCCGGGGCGCGAGTTGTCACGCTGGAGGCCAGCCAGATTGGCACCGGCCAGATGAGCAGGTGCGTCCGGATCGTCCCGACCTACGAAGGCGGCGGCCAAGGTCCACGCTCCCTGGTGGCCAAGCTGCCTGCCTCAGACGCGAACAGCAGGGCGGCTGCGGCCGCGCTCCGCTGCTACGAGGTCGAGGTCAATTTCTACCGCCTTCTGGCATCGACGCTCGCGGTGCGCGTACCCCGTTGCTACCACGCTGCGATCGACCTGGCCACCAACGACTTCGTGCTGCTGTTCGAGGACCTCGCTCCGGCTCGGCCCGGTGACCAGCTTGCCGGTTGCAGCCCGGACGAGGCCGCCGCTGCCGTGGAGGAGCTCACGAGGCTCCATTGCCCGCGCTGGGGTGACGCCGCCCTGGGCCGCTTCGAATGGCTCGACCGCAACACACCCGAGGCGCTGGTCTCCACCGCCCAGATGGTCGCCGCCCTTTTCCCGGGTTTCGTCGAGCGCTACGAGGGCCGTCTCGACGACGAAGTGCTGGCGCTCGCCCGCGTCCTTGTCTCGAAGCTCCCTTCGTACCTGGGCTCTCGCGGGGGGCCCCAGACCGTGGTGCACGGCGACTACAGGCTCGACAACCTGCTCTTCGGCACGTCTCCGGGCGCCGGCCCGGTTGTGGTCGACTGGCAGACGGCGGTACGCGGCCCCGGGATGAGCGACCTGAGCTACTTCCTCGGAGCGGGTCTCCTCCCTGCGGATCGAAGAGCGGTCGAGGTGGACCTCGTGCGCTGCTATTACGACGCGCTGCGCTCTGGCGGTGTCGACGGCATGACTTGGGACGAATGCTGGTACCAGTACCGCCTCCACAGCTTCGGCGGTCTTGTCATGGCCATTGCCGCGTCGATGCTGGTCCAGAGGACAGAGCGCGGCGACGACATGTTCATGGCGATGGCTGAGCGCCACGGCCGCCAAGCCCTGGATCTCGACGCCGCAGCCCTCTTAGACTGACCGCTCGGGTTACCGGCAGGCCAAGGGCTCTGGTGCCCGCGAGGGAGATCCCGCACCATGCCACAGCTGACTCCGATGGACGAGCACTTTGTCCACCAGATTCCCGAACCGTTGCCGAACGTGGCCACTCCGCACGAGCATTGGCGGGAGAGCCTGTTCTTCGTGCTCCACCGAGGTGACCGGCCCGGGGACGTCATCATTTTGACCCTGGCTCACTATCCGGCACGCCAGGTCATGGACTCTCTGCAGCTTGGCCGCGTCGGGGGCGCACCGGTCATGGCTCACCACTCGAGGCCCTACGACGGCGATCCGCACACCATGAAGGTCGGACCGGTTGGCGTGGAGGTGGTGGAGCCCTTTCGGACGCTGCGCCTGCGCGTGGAAGACACCCCTCAGGCGGCCGTGGGGCTCGACCTCACGTTCAGCGCCCGGACCCGCCCGCACGCGCTGCGGCGGGGGACGATGAAAGCGGGCCAGGACGTGGTGTGGGACCAGAGCCATATGGTCCAGTCGGGCACCTACGACGGCACCTTTACGCACCAGGGCGTCGTGCACGAGGTACGTGGCTGGCTCGGCCAGCGGGATCACTCGTGGGGCATCCGCGACCATGCTCGCTGTCCGTTTTGGATCTGGCTCGCCGTGCAGCTTCCCGAGGGGATGATCGCCGTGTGGCACTGGGAGCTACCCAATGGCGCGCATGTCTACACCGACGGCTGCTTCGCACCTCGTGGTGACGCGGACCCGGTGCCAGTGGTGGGCTTTCGCCACGACCTGCACTGGACCGACGAGGCGGGGAACGAAACCGGCTACGGGCGCGACGGCGACAGCGTGGCCGGGCTGGCCGGGCGCGTCGAGCTCGTCCTCGACGGGGGCCGCCGGATCGCCGTCGACGCCGAGGGACGCTGGGCCCAACGCTACGGGCCCCTGGGCGGCGGCATGAGCGAGATGGCGGTGACCACGAGCGACGGCTCGGCCGGCACAGCCGTCTACGAGGTGACCGGCGCACACCATCATCGCTACTTTCCCGTCGCGAGGGGAACGGACCTGCCCCCTGGCGGCTGAGGAGACCGGGACCGCCCTTACCGCGTGAGGTGGCGGGAACCCGACGCTCAGGTGAGGCGCCGGTAGAGGCGGAGCGTGGTGGGCACGCAGACCGCGAGGATGCCCACGACCCATGCGATCGACTCGTATAGGTGCGTGGCCACCGGACCTCCGATGAGCAGGCCGCGCATGGCACCGACCACGACGCTCACCGGGTCGGCCTTGGAGAAGGCTTGCAGCCAGCCGGGCATGGTGACAATCGGTACGAAGGCCGAGCTTGCGAACGTGAGCGGCAGTATCCATACGAACCCGGCTGCCTGGGCAGCCTCCACGTCGCGGGTGATAAGCCCTATCACTGCCGATATCCACGAGAACGCTGTCCCGAAGACGACGGCTATGCCCAGGACCGCCATTGCTGGGAGCACCCCGTGGGTCACCCGGAAACCGACCAGGGCGCCCACCCCTGTCATGAGCAGCACGACGAACACGTTCCTCACCGTGTCGGCCATGGTCCTGCCCGTCAGCACCGCTATCCGCGCCATCGGCAGGGAACGGAAACGGTCCACCATTCCCCCGGAGAGATCCTCGGCCAAGCCGATCCCGGTCTGGGTGGACCCGAAGACGACTGCCTGCATGAAGATCCCCGGCATCAGGTAGTCGATGTAAGGCCCGTGCACTACGAGCTTGATGACGCCGCCGAAGACGAAGTCGAACATGAGGACGAACATGACCGGCTGGACCGTCGTGAAGACGAGCAGGTTGGGTAGCCGTATGTACCGCAACAGGTTGCGCCACATGACGACCCCGGTGTCGCTCGTCGTGCCGGTGACGCGCTGGCGCATGCTGCGGGAGCGGCGTCGGTAGCCTGGTTCGGCACCAGGGCCGGCATGGCGTTCGGCACCAGGGCCGGCACCAGGGACGGCACCAGGGCGGGCACGGCGTTCGGCGCCAGGGACGGCATGGCGGAGGGGCAGATCCCGAGGCACTTCGGCTGAGCCGGCAGTGTCCTTGCGGGCTCGGCCCTGGTGAGCATCGAGATGAGCGTCCTGAGCAGCATCGAGATGAGCGTCCTGAGCAGCATCGTGATGAGCGTCGTGGTGCTCATCGGGGTGAGCATCGGGGTGCTCGTCCTCGGCGTGCTGCCCGGTGAGCGTCAAGAAGACGTCATCGAGCGCAGGGCGGCGCAGGGCTAGGTCTTCAGGCTCCACCCCGGCCTCGTCGAGCTGGCGGAGCGCTTCCATCAGCGTTGCGGATCCATGTGGAGCCCCCACGGTGAGCGTGCGAGTCGGGGCGTCCACGGTCACCTCGCCGGCATCGAGGCGCGAAAGGATATCCCTCGCCCGGTCGAGGTCAGCGGGCTTGGAGAGCGACAGCTCCAGCCGCTCGCCGCCGATGGTTGCCTTCAGCTCGTCGGGCGTGCCCTCGGCGATCACCCGGCCTCTGTCGATCACCGCGATCGACGTAGCAAGGCGGTCAGCCTCCTCTAGGTACTGGGTCGTGAGCAGAAGCGTCGTTCCGTCCGCGACGAGCCCCTCTATCACTTCCCACAGGTCGAGGCGGCTGCGGGGGTCGAGACCCGTGGTGGGCTCGTCCAGGAAGAGCACCGGCGGGTGCCCAACGAGGCTCGCAGCCAGGTCGAGGCGGCGGCGCATCCCGCCCGAGTAGGTGCGGGCCGTGCGCTGGGCCGCATCGGTGAGGCCGAAGCGCTCGAGCAGGCTGTCGGCCTCCGCGCGCGCCTGCTTTCGTCCGAGCTGGCGAAGGCGGCCGACCATCACCAGGTTCTCCCGACCGGTCATGTGCCCGTCGATGGCGACGTTCTGGCCCGCGAGCCCGATAGACGAGCGCAGAGAGCGCGAGTCGCGTACGACGTCGAAGCCGGCGACCTCGGCGTGGCCGCTGTCCGGTGCGAGGAGGGTGGTGAGGATACGCACCGCTGTCGTCTTGCCGGCACCATTCGGGCCGAGGATGCCGAGGACGGTCCCAGCCGGGGCGGCGAGGTCGATCCCGGCGAGGGCGGTCACGGATCCGAAGGACTTGCGAAGTCCCTCGACGAGAACCATGGGGCGCTCCCCAGGCGTTGGGGTGCCGGGCATTGGCAGATCCTACGGCTTCACCTCCACGCACAGCCAGCTGTTGCCTGCCGCCGAGCCACCCGCCTGGGTTAGGGTCAGCGCCTGGAGCAGCCTTGGTGGATGACCGCCTGGTAGGCGGCAAAGCCGGGGTTCGGGGTCAAGGCAGCGCTCATGAGCCCCATCGCGAGCGGGCTCGCCTTGGTCGGGAGGACGGTGTCGGCCAGCTTGTACCACTGCACGAACTGGAGATTGTCGCGCGCCGCGACCGAGCACGCCCCTGCAGCGAAGGCCTTGACCAGCTCGGCCTGCTCGGAGAGCGGGCGCGCCGGCGGGCTGGTGGCCCACCCGATCTCCGAGATACCGATCGGCACATTGCTCCCGAGCCCGGCAAGTGGCATCAGGTTCGTGCGCAGGTTGTCGACGGCTCCGGCTACGTCTGCGGCAGCCGTGGTGGCGAGGTGTCCGGATCCCGGAGCCGGCAGGGAGCCAGGTATGTAGGTTCCCGGGTAGAGGTCGATGCCCACCCAGCTCACGTCTGACGCGAAGCGCGCGCCGCCGAGACGGCCGATGCTCAACCACCAGCTCCGGTCCGCCTGTACGCCGAAGGAGGAGAACCAGTTGAAACCCAAGCGGACGTGCGAGCCGGTCCTTGCCTTTGCGGCCGCACCGGCCTCTATACCGTCGACCAAGGCGCCGACGGCGTTCTTGTACGCACCGTCCGAGGCGGCAGCGTTGAACGGCGAGTTTGCCTCGTTTGTCACCTGGAGGTAGGCCACAGCCGGGTCCTTGGCGAATTGGGTGACCATGGCCGCTACGTAGCGGGCGAAGCCTTCCACGTCACCGTTGTGCCCGGCGGCCGGAACGTACCGAAGGGCAAGGTCGACCAGGAAGCCACGCGACGTGTATGCCGCGATCTCCGAGTCCAAGGCCGGGAGCGTAGCCGGGTACTGGGACCAGTTGGTGTAGAGGTGGACGAGAAACGGCTTTCCCCCCGCCAGCCGGCTGACCTGGCGAGTGATCGACGGGAGCTTGCTGGACGGGGGGAGCTGCGGGGGAATGATGCCGTAGACAATGCTCTGGGGCTGACTCGCCACTACCGTTCCGGAGGCGTTGCGAGCACGGGTTGTCGCTGATCCACCGCAGGAGGCCAGCACGCCGCCCATCGACATCACAGCTACTACGAGGAGCACAGACCTGCGTAAGAGACCCGGCGTGTTGGCATGCCGGGATCGTCGCCCCTCAGGCAACGCATCGCTTTGTCCCCGTGCAGGCCGCCCAGCCTGCCCAGCCCGCCCAGCCTGTCCAGCCTGTCCAGCCTGTCCAGCCTGCCCAGCCTGCCCAGCCTCCTCCCCAGCGCTTGCAAGGAACGCCGACCAGTGCGCGCTCCACTCCTCGACGTAGGGGTCGATGTCGACCCCTAGCGGAGCATGGCGCAATCGACGCCGGTGGCTGACATAGTGAGCGAGCGAGCCCAGAGCAGAGACCCCGAGAACGCGCGCACGGTCCTCGCCGAACCCATAACGGGTGAAGAGATCGGCGAAGATGCCATATGCCTCGTCCCATGCGGCACTGATCGCATCCCTGGCGCTCACGGGCAGCCCGCTTACGTCGGCACCGATGTGGAGTATCGCTTGTTCTCCGCTGAGAAAGACCACGAGTGCAGCGAGGATGCGTCCTAGATCCCCCGACGGATCGCGCCGGGTGGCGCCATCGGCCCCGCCATCGGCCCCGCCATCGGCCCCGCCATCGGTCCCGCCATCGGTCCCGCCATCGGCCCCAGCCTCTGCGTCGATGGCAAGGGTCGCCCGCACCAGCACCAGGCGCTCCCGATAGCCTTCCATGATCGCGAGCAGCAATGCCTCTTTGGAGGGGAAGTGGCGGTACAACCCACCGGAGCCAGGTGTGAGTCCGGCTGCCTCTTCGATTGCCGCGATGCTCGTACCCATGTAGCCACGACTTGCGAAGAGGGCAGCAGCCATCTCGACGATCCGCGCGCGCGTGTCACCCCGACGACGGGCTTCACCGATTGGCGACGAGCGCTTGCCTGCCGGGCGGGCACCTCCAGCGGAGGAAGGCTGCCCAGTCGAGAGCCGATCAGTCGAAGGCACCCGCGTCCTCCCACCGACGCATCGAATCGCTGCTCACGATCCGGAGCTGCTCGAACTCGTCGAGGAGGGTCTTCAACTGTCCGAGAAGCGCCCTCGATGCCGGGGTCGCGCTCCGGGCCGACTCGAGCTCCTCCTTGCTCATGTAGGGCTCGAGCTGGCGCGAATAGTGGATCGGCATGAACTGCCGCCGGTCGATGATCGCCCGGGCGCCGAGCTCGGCCAGGCGCTGCACCTCGCCGACCTGCTCATCGTCGAGCGTGGGCATCCCCTCGTGCAGCCAGCGGCGGGCGTACGCGATGTGTCGGGCTTCCTCCGAGGTGTGCGCGACGCCGATCTGCACGAGGATCGGGTGGAGGGGGCGGCCGTCGTCACCTCGGGGCGTGGAGCGCATCGTCTGATTGGACTCGTCTCCCACGAACTCGAAGAGCAGGACGTTTACCCAAAACGCTTCAGGGATGCGCGTGGCGAGATCCTGGGTGAGCTGCGCCACCGCCTGGCTCCAGCTCCCCTCCCCGGCGTCGCGGGTACGGATGTCGGAGTTGAGGCGGACCCACTGGTTGAACATGGCCATGTGCTGGCATTCCTCGGCAACCTCGTGGAGCAGGTACCGGTAGCTCGGGTCGTACGGGTCGACATGCCAGAGCATGGCGAGGATTCCCTGGTTGAGCAGATGCTCCCCATGGGCCACGTTCCGCATGAACTGTGTGGTCTCCCACCGCTCGACAAAGCTGCGTTCGGCAGGGCCGAGCCGGTCGAGGGCCTTGGACGCCGAGAATATCGAGCGGCCGGCAGCCACGTATGCCCATTCGTCGCTGAGCGGGACGGACCAGTCGATCACCTTCGGTTCGAAGGGATACCAACGGCGGGAGATGCTGGCCGCGTTGAGCCGTTCGGCAATCTTTGGCGGAACATCGACTGTGACGGTCATCGTGTGAGCCTCCCTGGTCTGATGAGCCGTGCTGCATTGCAGGAGGTCCGCAGCAACCACGAGGCACGCCGCATGGCGACGACGGCCTCGACGACGATGTCGCGGTGCTTGCGCCCGGCAGTTGGGGAAGACGGGACACCATTCTAGGCAGCTATAAGACCGCTTGTAAGTGTACACTTACTGCGTGGCCGACGAGCAACCCTTTCCGTCAACATGGATGTAGCCCCAATACCGTTTAGTTATGGTGCGGCAAGGACACGGACTGCCTCCCTGGCAGGCTTGGTCGGCTGGGGCCAGTTGCGATGAGCGGTGCGTTTCACGCCGAACTTGCTCATCTTTCGTTTCACGACTCGTGCTGCAGCGCGTAGCGCCCGCTCGGGGAGCAGCTCACGGCCAATCTCAGCGACCGCAGCGCACAAGGCCTCACTGATCGCGTGCGCGCTCGTGCCGATCCCGGCACGCACACTCCGGCGGGCTGCGCGAAGCGAGCGGGTGAAGCTCACCCGATCGGGGTCGAGGCCGTCTTGGCCGACGACCTCGTTCATGAGGGCCCGGATCGCGTAGTGGGTGCACAGGTAGCCATAGATCTCCTGGCGCACTCCGTCGGGGCTCTTGGAGCGCAGTACCACCTTCGGGCCGCGCTCATGGGTCTTCAGCTCGTCGAGTAGGGTCTCGAACTCCCAACGCTCGGGGTACAGTGCGGCGAGCTCTGAAGCTGGTGCCCTCTTCGGGTCGAGGATCGTCGTGACGAGCCGGTAGGTGGTCTCCTCGGTCGAGTTGCGCCCTGGGTCGTCGATCTCGTAGACGACTACCCGGACGCCGAGCACCTGCTGTTTGCGGCCCTTGTCGTCCTTGATTACCAGCTCGGAGCGGTACGAGCCGTCACTGAAGCGTTCGAGAACCGGCAGCACCGCACTCGACTTCACCCGCCACAGCAGGTCCGCACCGGTGGCGGCCATCGCGCCGAACAGCACGTAGGATCCACCAAAGCCACGGTCGCCGAGCACGAGCATCCCCGGAGCAAGCGACCTCACCAACTCGAGCGCGAGCGTGTTCTCGCCTGTTTTGTAGGGACCGATCCCAACGCCGCAGAGCGCGTGGGTCCCGCACTCGCCGAGGCCGACGAGGCGGACCTGGGGAAACGCCGAACCCTCGCCGCGAGCCGGTGTCGCGCGACCGAACTCGCTGTCGTTCACCGCAGTGTCGGGAACGTCGAGGTTCGTGCCGTCGATGGCCATGAGCCGCCAGGTCCGGTAGAACGCCCCGGGGGTCATCTCGGAGGCCAACGGCACACACGCCCGCTTGAAGCACTCCTCGAGCGGGCCTGCGCCAAGACGAGCCCGTGCCTGGGAGATCGCACCTTTGGTCGGGACTTCCCAGTGGCTCTTCCACCCCGACTGGTAGGCGAGGCCCTCGACCAAGTTGCGCATCACCTCCTCGTAGGCCGAATCAGAGAAGAGCGCGAGAGCGAGCACGTAGTAGACGACAAGTCGAGCCGGCAGCAGACGGTGGCGCTGTTCTCCCTTACCTGCAGCTTGGACCGCAGCGTCCACCAGCGACGGGGGGAACGTCCGGGTGAGCACCCCGAGCGCGACATGGTCGGAGAGCCGCTGGTCGCTCCGTGGCTTCACCCACCCCACTCTCGGCATGGGTAGAGAATACCACAGTTGTAACTCTAACTAAACGGTATTGGCTCTACTGCACCGTCGACCCCA
>JAJYXW010000068.1 GCA_021801525.1 Actinomycetes bacterium | reverse complement strand
TGCTCTGCGCCCAGAGCGCCGGCATTCTCCTCGTGCCGGCCCTGCCGGCCGTGCCGGGTGACGCTGAGAACGCCCTGGAAGATTGGATCTGGTGCCTGGTCGACTCCTCGGCATGCCGCGTCGAGGGAGCTGCGAGCCTCGACAGGTCGCGCCGGGTCGCGCCTGTTGTTCTGGACCAGGTAAGGGTTCCTGAAGCGCGCCAGCTGCACGGGATCACCACGGAAGAGATTGCTCGCGCGGCGGCAGTCCTCCTGGCGGCCGAGTGCGCCGGCATGTCGTCGTGGTGCCTGGACACGGCGAACGAGCATGCGAAGCAAAGGGTGCAGTTCGGGAGGCCTATCGGAAGCTTCCAGGCGGTGAAGCACCGCCTGGCCGACATGCTGATCGAGCTCGAGCAGGTAGTGGCATGCACAGCCGACGCAGCCGACGCCTTCGACGAATGGCGCGCGAGCCGATCCGAGCGCTCCTCCCGAGGTGGCTCCTCCCGAGATGTCTCCTCCCGAGATGTCCCGTCCGGGGAGGAAACACCTGTCGGCGGTCCTGCCGAGGGCAGCGCGGCGTGCGATCTCGCGATCTCGCTCGCAGCGGCAAAGGCCCTCGACGGAGCGGTCGAGATAGCCAAGGGGACGATACAGGTGCTCGGCGGCATCGGCTTCACGTGGGAGCACGACGCGCACGTCTACCTGCGCCGTGCCACGGCCCTGCGCCAGCTGGCGGGCCCGACTCAGCTCTGGCGTACCCGCGCTGCGCGGATGGCCCTCGAGGGCGTGCGCCGCCGGCTCCACCTGAGCCTTCCTCCGGAGGCGGGCGCCGTCCGGGCCCGCATAGCAGAGGAGATCGAAGCCCTGGCGCGCCTGCCCAAGGAGGAGCGCCGCCGTGGCTTCGCCGACGGGGGATGGATAGCCCCCCACTGGCCGCGGCCCTGGGGGCAGGATGCGACGGCGATCGAGCAGATCGTAATCGACGAGGAGATGGCACGAGCCGGGCTGTGGCGCCCTTCGCTGGCAGTGGGAGCATGGGCGCTTCCCACGATCATCGCGCATGGGACCGAGGACCAGCAGCGGCGCTTCGTCGGGCCCACCCTCGCGGGCGAGCTCGAGTGGTGCCAGCTCTTCAGCGAGCCAGAGGCCGGGTCGGACCTTGCGAGCCTCCGCACACGCGCCGAGCGTGCCGAGGGCGGGTGGCTGCTCAGCGGTCAGAAGGTCTGGACATCCATGGCGGCCCAGGCTGACTTCGGCATCTGCCTGGCGCGCAGCGATCCCGAGGCCGAGCGCCACGAGGGGATCACCTACTTCCTCGTGGACATGCACAGCCCTGGTGTGGACGTCAGGCCCCTTCGCGAGCTCACGGGTGACGCCATGTTCAACGAGGTCTTCCTGGACGAGGTCTTCGTCCCGGACAGTTGCGTGGTGGGAGAGCCTGGCGACGGTTGGCGAATAGCGCGGGCGACTCTCGCGAACGAGCGCGTTTCGCTTTCGAGCGGGTCGACCTTCGGAGCGGGAGTGGAGGCGCTAATAGACTTGGTACGCGAGCGATCGCTGGCCGGGGACGGTGCGCTGCTCGGCGCCTTGGGCGGGCTGCTGGCCGAAGCTCAGGCGCTCGCGGCCATGGGCCAGAGGGCGACCCTACGGGCGGTGCACGAGCTCGAGCCCGGTGCAGAGGCGAGCGTGCGTAAGCTGCTCGGCGCTGAGCACGAGCAGCGCGTCCAGGAGCTTGCACTGTCTCTCCTGGGGCCCCTTGGCGCGCTCGAGGAGGGAGACGGTGCTCGCTTCGGCCGGGGGTTCCTCGTTACGCGGTGCCTGACCATCGCGGGCGGCACCTCCGAGGTACAGCGCAACGTCATAGCGGAGCGTATCCTTGGTTTGCCGCGCGATCCCGATATCAAGGCACCTACAGGTGTGGGAGCTGTGAGAGCAACGAGGTGACGAGCTTGACGGAACCTGAAGGGGGCCCTGGGACAGGACGCAGTGCCAGGGATGACGACGAGTGGGTGTTTCCCTTCGAGCGCTACTTCCACGCGGTTGTGCCGGGTGTTCACGAGTCGCAGAATGCCTGGCTCTCGGAGATCGACTCGCTCAGGGCTCCCGACCGCAAGACGCACGAGCTCATAAGGCTGGCCTGCACGGTGGTCCTCGGCAACCGCCCGGGTGTCGAGCGGCACGCGATGCTGGCAGCCGAGGTCGGGGCGACGTGGGAGGAGGTGGCTGGGAGCATGGTGCTGACCGAGCCCGCGTTCGGTCTGCTCAGGGTCGTGGAAGCCCTCCCGTGGGCACGCCGCGGCTGGGAGCAGGGGCGCCTCAGGGCCGAGGAGGATGGCGACTGATCTCTGCGCCGAACAGCCCCCGGTGGAGGATGGTAGTGAGTGTGTCCAGAGCCGCGTCGTCGATCGGCTCGCGGGAGAACTGGCGCAGGAAGTGGAAGCGCTCCAGCATCACCACTGCAGCTTCTGCCCCTGCTACCGGATCGATGCCGGGGGGCGGCCCCGCCCTCGCGATGCTGCGTGCCAGCGAGGTGATCACGCCGGCAACGGCGCTGAGCGCCTGCTCGCCGAAGCCGGCATCGCTCATCACCAGGTCGGCCCAGGCCTTTAGCACGGGGGCGTGGCGGAGCCATGCGTCCGAGAAGGCCTCTATCCAGGAGCGGAGCTCCTTCCAGCCCGCTTCGTCTGGCCCGATCTCGCCGATCAGCCCGTCGAGAGCGCGCACCTCCTCGGCAGCCTCCGCGATGAGGGCCCGGAGGAGATCCTCCTTGTTGGAGAAGTAGAGATAGAAGGTGCCGTGCGAAGTACGCGCGAGCTTGACGATGTCGTCGACGCGTGCTGCCTGGTAGCCGCGGCGGGCGAAGACGACCATTGCCGCGTCGAGCAGCTTGCGCAAGGTCTTCTGACCTTGTGCTCTGAGCGTGCGCCTGCTCGCTGGCTCTCCGGCAGCGGTGTCGGTAGAGGTCTGCTCCGGTATGGGTTGGCTGGGTGTCACTTGCCACTCATCGTAGCGACCTGCTGCCCACCCGGATGGTTTCCCACACCCGTGAGGCCTTGTGCAGCAGGGCTGAAAGCCACCTTGATCGCATCGCTCTCACCCTGGCGAGCGAGCGCGAGCACGGCGTCCCACCACTCCTCTAGGGCGAAGCGATGCGTGAGCATGCCGGAAAGGTCCAGGCGGCCGGCGGCGACGAAGTCGAGGTAGTGCTCGATGGCGTGCTTGCGGACACCGTCGATCTCCTCCATGCCGAAGGCGTTCGACCCGGCGATCGTGAGCTCCTTGAAGTAGACGGGTGTCCATTCGAAGCGCCCCGGAGTGTGCACGCCGCTCTGCACGAGGGTGCCCCGGCTGGCCAGGACCCTCACGCCCACCTCCAGGGTCTCGGGACGGCCCACGGTGTCGTAGACGACGTCGATCCCTCCGGGATGGGTCATCGGCAGCCCGCCGAGAGCGCCGTGGAGCACTCCCCCGGACCACTCTGCGAGCTGTTCAACGAGCTCGAGGCGCGGCTCGTGGTTCGCCACGAGGTCGGCGCCGAGCCCCCTGGCCATGGCTGCCTGCGCCGGGAAGCGCGCTACTACGGCGACCTGAACATCCGGGTGGAGGAGCTTCAGCGCCGCTAGCGCGGTCGTCCCGAGGGCCCCCGCGCCGTAGACGACTGCCCGGCCGCCGGCTGGCGGCGGGTGGCGGAGCACGGAGTGCAGGGACACGGCGAAAGGGTCGGCGAGGACGGCGAGCTCGTCTGGCACGGAGCCGGGCACCGCTATGAGCATCGAGTCATGGGCTGCCATCAGCTCTGCCCACCCGCCCGGGGCGCCGGACGCCACCCCGATGTGGACGCCGGGTCCGATATCTCCGACTGTGAAGCTCCAGCAGAGGCTGAGATCTCCGGCCGAGCAGGCTGGGCATGGCGGAGAGACGTTCCTCGGAGTGCACGACAGCCACGGGTTCAGGACCACCCGGTCACCGATCTCGAAGCCCTCGGCTGCGCTGCCGAGCTTCACCACCTCGGCCAGGACCTCGTGGCCCGGCACGCAGGGCAGGGAGGAGAGGGCCGCCATCGGGTTGTCGATGTCACCCTCGGCAAAGTCGCCAAGCACCAGCTTGGAGTCCGACCCGCACACACCGGCGAGGAGCGGACGCGTGAGCACCCAGTCCTCAGCGTGCAGCTCCGGCTCGGGCATGTCGTGGAGCCCGAAGGGCTGGGCGGCGAGCATGCCCTCGAAGGCATCGCGCGGCGCCGGTTGTGTAGACCCCTCGGGGCGGGGCACGCCGTAGACGAGCGCTCTCACCAGCCGACCCTCACGAGTTGCCCCTCATGAGCTGCCTCCCATGGACAGCATGCCCTCGACGAACGCGTCGAAGTCGGTGGTCTTCATCTCCACCACCTGGCGCATGTCGGGCAGGTAGTGCTCGAAGCGCTCCGAGTCGATCGCGTCCGCGATCCCCGCCGCCACCACTTCGGCCGCCACCTTCGGGCCGTTGTAGAGCGGCGGGTCGTTGCCCGGCTGGTCCCATATCTCGGTGTCAATGGCACCGGGGAGCACCAGACGTACCTTCACCCCGGTTCCGGCCAAGTCTGCCGCCATCGCCTCGCTGAAGCCGCAGAGCGCGAACTTCGAGGCGGAATAGGCCGCTTCAGTCGTGATGCCGAGCCGGCCGCCGAGGCTGGAAACGTTCACGACGGTGCCGCTGCCTCGTTCGAGCATCCTGGGCAGCAAGGCCAGGGACATCGCCACCGGAGAATGGAAGTTCACCTGCATCACTCGCTGTGTCTCCGCCAGAGTGAGCTTCGTGACGTGCCGGCGCATCGGGATGCCGGCATTGTTGACAAGAGCATCTATTCCGTCGAGAGCGTCCCACGCTGCCAGTGCCAACGCGGCCGCGGCGTCGGGCTCCGACAAGTCGGCTACCCACATCCGGGACTCGGGAGCGTTTGCCTGGCATGCGGCAAGCGTGGCGGCAAGACGGTCCTCGCGACGTGCGACGATCCCCACCGTCGTCCCCCGCTCGGCAAGCACGCGTGCTGTGGCGGCGCCTATGCCAGAAGACGCTCCGGTGACCAAGGCTGTTCGGACCGGGCTCATACGATCTTCTCTCGGACCGGGCTCATACGATCCCCTTTCTCTCCAGGTCGGACAGCTCCTCGCGTGTGAGACCGACGAGGTTGCACCAGACCTCCGCATTGTGCTCTCCGAGCAGTGGCGCTCCCTTGGGAGCCTGGGGCGTGGAACCAGAGAGGCGCGGATAGGGAGCCTGCTGCCGCAGCGCGCCTGCCACGGGATCCTCGACCGTGACGATGTCGCCTCGCGCTCGCATGTGCGGGTCGGACATGATGTCCGCTGCGCTGTACGCGGTGGCTACCGGCACGTCGTTCTCGATGCAGGCTGCCTCTATCTCCGAGGCGCTGTGCTCTGCAGTCCACCCGGCGACGATCGCGTTGATCACGTCACCGTGCCTCGCCCTCTCTGCCAGGCTCGAGAAGCGAGCGTCGGCAGCCAGGTCGGGCCGGTTCATTGCCTTGCAGAGGCGGGCGAAGTTGGCGTCGGAGCCGGCGACTATGCATACGTAGCGGCCGTCAGCGCTCGGGTAGTTGTCGAGCGGCGCCGAGTTGGCCAGGCGGTTGCCTTCGCGCCCGCGTACGGTGCCGAGCTTGTCGTGCGCGGCGATGGTCCACTCGAGTATGCGGAGCACGGAGCCGTACAGCGAGGCGTCGATGACCGCTCCCCTGCCCGATCGCCGTTTCCCCGAGGCCGCGGATCCCTGCGCTCGATCTTGGAAATGGGGCGGATCTCCTGACGGCGCGCCGGAGCCCGTTCGGGATGCGTCGCGCCGGTAGAGGGCCGCCAGAGCCGCTTCTGCAGCGAAGACGCCGGTCAGGTAGTCGGCAACCGTCACGCCTGGCCGCACCGGGGGCCGGTCGGCCTCGCCGGTCAGGTGCATCAGGCCTCCGTAGGCGATCCCGAGGCGATCGAGGCCCGGGCGGCTCGCGTAGGGGCCGTCCTGGCCGAACGCGCTGATGCGCACGTAGACGAGGTGCGAGGGCAGGTCGGCCGGCCCTATTGACCACGACTCCATCGTGCCGGGCCGGAAGTTCTCGCACACCACGTCCGACTGCTCAGCCAGGCGACGGAAGAGCGCTTGGCCTTCGGGGCGGCGAAGATCGGCCGTCGCGCTCTTGCGTCCCCGGCCCTCCACAGCCCAGAAGAGCGAGTAGCCACCGGAGCCGTTGCCAGCAGCTCCACCGGAGCCGTTGCCAGCAGAGACGAACGGACCAATCTCGCGCATGAAGTCGCCGCGGCCGGGCTGCTCCACCTTGATGACTTCGGCACCCCATTCCCCGAGCAGTCCGGCGCAAAAAGGGGCGCCTATGCGGGTTCCGGCGTCGATGACCCTGAGGCCCTCCAGGGGGCGTTCGGCCACCCGGCTCGAAACGGCCGCGCCTGTCATCGCAATCCCTTCTCGAACCCAGCCGTCCTCTCGAACCCAGCCCTCATGGCGCCGCTCTCAGCTCGCGCCGCCAGGCTCGGCTGGGGCCTGCTCGGGCCGAGGAGGCGCTGGCACGCCTGCTCCGGGTGCGTCCCCCCGGTCGCGGGCGGCAAACACCTCCTTCATGGAGCTCATGTGCTTGCGCTCTTCGAGGGCTCCGAGGGCCGTAGCAGTGTTGTGGACGAAGTGGTGGGCCATGAAGTGGTACTTCCACGACAAGCCCTTTCCCATCAGCTCAGCAGCGTGGTTGATGGAGCCCTTGACGATCTCCGCCGTGATCGGCGGGACGAGCGCGATTCGTTCGGCCAGCGACTGCGCCGCGGCGTCGAGCTCGGCGCGCGGCACCACCTTGTTCACCAGGCCCAGACGCTCGGCCTCGTGCGCATCGAGCTCTTCGGCGGCGAGCAGGAACTCCTTCGCCTTGCGGATGCCGAGCTCCCAGGGCTCCACCAGGAGCTCTACGGCTGCACCTGTCATCCGCAGCACCGGGTTGGAGAACACGGCGTCGTCGGCAGCGACGATGATGTCGCACATACAGGCGAGCATCAGGCCCCCGGCGATGCACCGGCCCTGGACCGCAGCGATCGTCGGTTTGCGGAAGTCGTGGATCCGCCGGCAGCGCTCCACGTACATGACCTGCTCGTGCCGCAGCTTTCCTTCCGGCGTCTCTCGCATCTTGCGCCACTCGTCGGGCTCCGCCTCTCCCACCAGAGCCTTCAGGTCGTGCCCGGAGCTGAAGTGCTTGCCTGCGCCGGCTAGCACCACCACCCGCACCTCTTCGTCTGCGTCTGCAGCGTCGAATGCGGAGTCCAGAGCGTCGATGAGCGCGCTGTCCTGGGCGTTGGCGACGTGCGGGCGGTTCATGGTGATAGTGGCGACCGCCCCGGAGCGCTCGTAGATCACCACCGGTTCGCCCGGCGTGCCTCCGGCATTGTGGCTCGTGCTGCCTCCGGCGCTGTGGCTCGTGCTGCCTCCGGCGCTGTGGCTCGTGCTGCCTCCGGCGCTGTGGCTCGTGCTGTTCACTGAACCCTGCCTCCCTCTGTGCCCGTGGTTACCGCGCCCGTGATCCCTGTGCCCGCGGTAGCCGCCGGAGCGCTTGTTCCCGGGAAACGCGGCGAGCCAGAGGGCTCGCGCGGGAGACCCAGCACTCTCTCCGCGACCACGTTGCGCTGTATCTCGTTGGTGCCGGCGAATATGGAAGCCGCCTGGTAGTAGAGCCAGCTCCGCTGCCACGTGCCCCCCGAGGGGTTGCTGGCGGCGTCTGCCCACAGGGGAGCGGCGGGTCCCAGGATGTCCATGGCCAGGGTGTGGAGGCGCTGGCTCATCTCGCTCCAGTAGATCTTCGACACGCTCCCCTCGGGTCCGGGCTCGGCCCCGCGCTCGATCCTGCTCAAGGTGCGCCAGTTGAGTAGCTGGAAGAGCTTCACCTCGGAATAGGCCTGTGCCAGGCGCCGCGCGAGACGCCTGTTGGCGAACGCGCCGTCGCGCTCGGCCAGCCGGAGGAGCTCCTCGGCATGCTGCATGTGGATTACGAGCTGGCGCGGGTTCACCCCCCTTTCGTGTGAGAGGGTGGAGCCGGCTACCCGCCATCCCTCGCCCAGCGCACCGACCAGGTTCTCGGCGGGGACGACCACGCCGTCGAGAAGCACCTCGTTGAACTCGGCCTCGCCGGTCATCTGCGTGAGCGGGCGAACCTCCACGCCTGGAGCGTGCATGTCGACCACCAGCATCGAGAGCCCCCGATGTCGCGGCGCCTCAGGGTCGGTCCGCGCGAGGCAGAGCCCCCAGTCGGCGAACTGCGCGTAGGAGGTCCACACCTTGCGCCCGCTCAAGCGGAACCCTTCCGGCACGGGCTCTGCCACCGTGCGGGCGGAGGCGAGGTCCGAGCCCGCGTCTGGCTCACTGAAGAGCTGGCACCAGAGAGACGTGGCCGGCAGGATGCCGGTGAGCCAGCGATCGCGCTGGGAGGGGGTGCCGTGCGCGAGCAGCGTAGGGCCGACGAGGTTCACGCCGATGCGGCCGACGAGCTCCGGCGCCCTGGCTCTGGCTAGCTCCTCCTGGACGACGAAGTTGTCAGCAGGCCCGAGACCGCGCCCGCCATAGGATTCGGGCCACGTCACCCCCACCCAGCGCCCGGCGGCTAGGCGGGCCTGCCACTCGCGCCCGAACGCGACCTCGCTGGCCAGGTCCGAGAAGCGCGGGGGGAGCCCCGATCCGTACTCCCACGGGAGCTCCTCGTGCAGCCAGGCGTTCAGCTCCTCGCGAAGGCGCTCCTGCTCGCCGGAAAGCCTCAAGTCCACAGCACAAGCATTGCACATGTGCCTGACACAGGAGTCAGGGTTGGGCCGCCGTACTGGGTATGCTCTCGGGTCGTGGACTTCGAGCTGTCGGATGACCAGGTGGCCCTGCGTGGCGCCGCCGCGGCGTTGCTCGAGGGCATCGCCCCGATGCAGCGCGTGCGCCAGGTGGCAGACGCCCAGGCGCCCTACGACGAGGAGCTGTGGAAGGCCATTTCCGAGCAGGGATGGCTGGCTGTGGACCTGCCCGAGGACCGGGGAGGTCTCGGTGCCGGAGCCGTGGAGGTGGCGGTCCTGGCGGAGCAGTCCGGCCGCCACCTTGCCCCCGTGCCCTTCCTCCCGACGCTTCTCGCGCGGGCGGTGCTGTTCCGGGCGATCTCGGAGGGCACGGCGGGGGCCGGCATGCCCGTTGGTGCTGCGAGTGTCACGGACTGGGTCGAGCGCCTTGCCGCCGGGGAGGCCATCGGGGCGATTGCCTGGTCGCGCGATCCCGGAGCGGTGACAGCGCTGCCGGCAGATGGCCGCTCGGGTCCCGACGTGGGTGGTGCAGGTTGGACCCTGTCCGGCCGCTCCGACCCCGTCGTCCATGGACCGGACGCCGACATCGTGATTGTCCCGGCTATGGAGCCAGGGGCACGCGAGGAGCCCTCGCTGTTCGCCCTCGCTCTCGAGCCGGGGGAGCGCCCAGGGGCGGAGCCCGCGATGGACCGCACGCGCCGCCTTGGATGGCTCGACCTCACCCGCAGGCCAGCGCTTCGTCTAGGTGGGCCGGAGCTCTTTGGATGGTTGGTGGACCGGGGAGCGGCTGCCGTGTCGGCCGAGATGCTGGGCGCGGCCGAGCGCGTGCTCGAGATGACGGTGCAGTACGCCAAGGACAGGGTCCAGTTCGGCAGGCCTATAGGAAGCTTCCAGGCGGTCAAGCACCGCTGCGCCGACATGCTCGTCGACGTCGAGGGGATGCGCTCGGCCACGTACTACGCAGCTTGGTGCGTGGGCGCCGGCGACCAGGATGCTGCAGCGGCGGCATCCGCTGCGAAACTCTGGTGCTCGGATGCGTCGAGGCGCGTCATGGCCTCGGGGCTCCAGGTACACGGCGGGATCGGCTTCACCTGGGAGCACGACATGCACCTCTTCTTGAAGCGTGCCCAGCTCGACCAGTTGTGCTTCGGCGACGCCACCTGGCATCGCGACAGGCTGGCTGCCCTGCTCAGGTCGCGCTTGGCGCAGGGTCTCCCGGTTCTCTGAGGATAGGTCCCTCTCCGGCGTCGGCGAAGCGGAACGCCAGCTTGCGCAAAGCAGCACGGTCGGGCTTGCCGGCTGCGAGTACGGGCATCTCTTCGACCGCGATCACCAGCTCGGGCGTCTTGAAGCGCGTGACGCCCTTGGACTCGAAGAGCTCCCGGCACTCCTGCAGACCGAACGCTGAGCCGGCGACCACCACTGCCGCGACGCGTTCACCCAGGCGGGCATCCGGCACCCCGATGGCAACGGCCTGGCGGACTGCCGGATGGCTCTCCAGCACCGCCTCCACCTCTGCGGCCGAGATGTTCTCCCCGGCTCTGATGATGATGTCCGAGATCCGCCCCGACACCCTGAGCCAGCCGCCCTCGTCGAGAACCCCTAGGTCGCCGCTGCGGTACCAGCCTCCCGGGCGGGAGACAACCCGAGCGGTCGCGTCGGCGTCCGCGTACCCGGCGAACAGCTCGGGGCCCCTCAGCCATATCTCGCCCTCCACGCCCGGTGGCACGTGTTTGCCGGTACCCGGGTTCCGCAAGGTGAGCTCCACCTCTCCAACCGGCCTTCCATCGGTGTCGCGTGCACGCTCGGGGGGGTCCGCCGGCCCCGACGTGGTGACCGTGGGCGCTTCAGTGGAGCCGTAGGTCCGCTTGACCCTGCACCCGAAGCGTTCGGAGGTCGAGTCGACGAAAGCCGGGCTCACGGAGGCACCTCCTGTCGAGACGAGCCGCAGGCTCGCGACTCGCGCGCGGCTGAAGCTGCGCGCGCCTGCCATTTGGGCGAAGAAGACCGGAGGAGCGCCGACGAAGGAGACCTTCTCCTCATGGATCAGGGTGAGCGCCTCCTCGGGGTCCCAGCGCGACATGAGCACGCTCGGAAGACCCGTCACCGCTGGCATGAGCACGCCGTTCAGCAGCCCCGACACGTGCGCCAGGGGGGCGGGCATCAACAGCGCATCCGTGGAGCGAAGGCCGTGCACCTCGGCCATCAGGCAAGCCTTGTAGCCGAGGCCACGGTGGGTGTGGAGGACTGCCTTGGGCACTCCGGTGGACCCTGAGGTGAACAGCGCGACGGCAATGTCGGAGCCCCGCGAGGGGCAGGCTGCAGCCGGGTAGGAGCTTGCCGGCCGGAGCGTGCCGAGCAGCGAGTTGGGATCGAGTGGACGCTCGAGCTCGAGCGCGCCGCTGATGCCGGCTGCGGGAAGGTCGGGATCCGAGAGGACTACGGTGGGCTCGACCTGTGCGAGCGCGCCGGCGACCTCCGACGGGCCCATCCGGTGATGCAAGGGTGCGGCTACCGCTCCGATCCGCCAGCAGGCCCTGTAGAGGGTGAGTGCCGGTATGCCGTTTGCCAGCTGCCATGTCACCACCTTCCCCCGGCCGGCGCCCGTAGCCAGGAGCCCGCCCGCGACCTGCGACACGAGCGTGTCGAGCTCTTTGCCGTCCAGAGACATGCCGTTCGCCACTACTGCCTTGCTGGCGGCGAGGGGAAAGGACGCGTCGAGGGAGCCCCTGTCCCAGGGGCCGCCGGGCCGCCGGTACTCCCTGGCGCG
>JAJYXW010000157.1 GCA_021801525.1 Actinomycetes bacterium | reverse complement strand
AGGGGCCAGGCGAGTGTTCGTGCTCCTGTGCGGGCCGCTTCGCTACCACCCGGCACCATACCGGCGCCCGGTGGAGGCCATCTTGACGGCGTTCTTCATAGCGTTGCATGCAAGCTTCACCCGCGTCCTGGCGAGCCTCCCGCCCGGGGTGGAGGTGATTGTCGTAGACGTGGACGGACATCCCGGATCCGGCTATGACGACTTCTCGGGCACCGAGGACCTCATCCGTGCAGGGCGGAAGAACGCGGAGGCTGTGCTCGACGCCTGGGCGTCGGGATCGAACTGATTGTCGCTCGCGCGCGCGGGCGCGCACGATCGCGCCTCCATGTGGCAGCCTGTGGAAATGCTCAGCCCTCGAGGATTCCTAGGCCACGTGGCAAACGTCGGGGTAAAGGACGAGACACTGGACTTCCTGCTCGTCGTCTCGGAGGTGCCCTCGGTGGCGGCAGGAGTCTTCACGCGCAACCGCTTCGCCGGCCCATGCGTGGACATCTCTCGAGCGCACGTTGCCGGTGGAGTGCTCTCGGCGCTGGTGGCAGTGTCGAAGAACGCGAACGTGGCCCTCGGCGACATCGGGCGGCGTGACGCTCGGGCCGTGGTGGACGCGGCGGCGAGGCTTCTCGAAGTCGATCACGCCAGCGTGGCAATCGCGGCAACCGGCGTCATAGGGAGGCGGCTGCCCGTCGAGCGCGTGACGGGGCATCTTTCGGCCATGTCGGCAGCGGAGCACAAGGCCCTGGGTCCCCTCGACCTGGTGGAGGCCGCGCGGGCGATCATGACCACGGACACGGTTCCGAAGGCGGCCTCGGTGGGGGTGGGCAATGCAGTCGTGGCGGGCATTGCCAAGGGAGTGGGCATGATCGCACCCGACATGGCGACCCTGCTCGCGTTCTTCTTCACGGACGCCGAGGTGTCTGCAGCCGCCCTCGATGCGATGTTCCGGCGGGTGGTGGGCAAGACCTTTAACTGCCTGAGCATCGACACCGACACCTCGACGAGCGACACGGCACTGGTCATGGCGAACGGCTTGGCAGGTCCGGTGGAGGCGGATGCCCTGGAGGAGGCGCTGGGGTGCGTTGCTCTCGACCTGGTGAAGCAAGTCGCCCGTGACGGGGAAGGCGCGACCAAGCTCTTGGAGGTTACCGTCGAGGACGCCCGCGACGAAGAGCAGGCCAAGCGAGTGGCGCGATTGGTAGTGGACTCTCCACTCGTGAAGACTGCCGTGCACGGAGCGGACCCGAACTGGGGGCGTGTTGCGATGGCTGTCGGCAAGGCCCAAGACGATCTGGACATCGATCCCGAGCGCACCGTCATACGTTTCGCCGGCACGGAGGTCTATCCCGGGCGTGTCGATGACGTTGGGCTTGCGCGCCTCGCCCGGAGCATGCGCGAAGACAGCGTGTCCATATCCGTGAGCCTGGGCTGTGGCGACGCGAGCGCCACGGTTTGGGGATGCGACCTCTCTGCCGAGTACGTGAGGATCAACGCCGACTACACGACTTGACTGCGACCTCTGGAGCGACCTCTGGCGTGGCGTTCACGGGAAGCCTCTCCCGCCAGGCGCGGCAGCTCACTGGAGGACTCGCAGCCCCAACCGCACGAGCGCGCCCCGGTCGCTCCCCTCGTCGTCGGCCCTCTGGAGCTCTTTCTGGAGACGGCGCGTCATGCCGAGCGCAAGGGGGCGAAGTGGTCCGGGCGGCAGTGGCACAGGGCGCGAGCTCACCATGGGCAGGTCGAGCAGCTCGCTCTTCGCGCCGAGCAGCATGTCGCGGACGATCTTCGCCGCCAGGTGCGAAGGCCCGACGCCATGGCCCGCGTAGCCGAGAGCGTACGCGATGCGCTCGCTCTTGCCGAGGAACCCGACGGAGGCGAAGCAGTTCACCGTCCCGCAGACCGGGCCGGCCCACGCCTTTTCGATCCCGACGTCGTGGAGCTGCGGGAAGGTCCAGCGGAATGTCTCCTCCAGGCGGGCGAATATGTGCGGGTCGCGGTCGTATCGCGGGTTCGGGGCGCCAGCGGCGATCGGGGCATCTCGCCCTCCCCAGAGGATCCGCCCGTCCGCACTAGGCCTATGGAAGTGAGGCATTATCCGCTTGTCCTCGATCCCCATGCGGCGTTCCCAGCCCACCCGCTCCCAGTGCTCGTCGCTGAGCGGCTGGGTCAGGATTATGTAGGCATAGATCGTGAATATGAACCGGCGCAGGGCTGGTACTGCTGCTGCATAGGCATTGGTTGCGACGAGTGCGCGGTCCGCGTGGACCGTGCCGAAGGGCGTGCGCGCCTCGACTCGGCGACCGTCGACGTCTTTCACCTGGTCCACAGGAGTGCGCTCGTAGACGCGGACACCCAGGCGCATGGCTGCGTCCCTGAGGCCGCGGGCGAGGGCCGCGGGGTCGACGAGCAGGGAGTGGTCCTCGAAGTGCCCACAGCGCAGGCGATTGCTGTTCACCAGCTCCCGGCACCCGGCGCCGGTGAGCTCGTGGAAATCGTCGAGCCCGAGGCGCTCGGCGGCCTGGAGGTCCTGACGGATCCGTACGTCCTGCTCGGGACCGTTGGACACGGTGAGGACGCCGGGACTCGTGATGTCCGCCTCGATGCCCTCGGTCTCGCAGAAGCCCTCGATCTCCTGGAGCGTCTCGCGCATCGCGATATGGGTGGCCCTCGCACGCTCGCGGCCCACCTTGCGGAGGAGGTCGTGGATGTTGCGCCCCACCATCGTCATGGCGAACCCGCCGTTGCGCCCCGAGGCTCCGTAGCCGACGACCTTCTGCTCGAGCACCACGACGTCGACATCGGGCTCCGCTTCCTTTAGGAGGATCGCCGACCACAGGCCGGTGAAGCCCCCGCCCACGATCACCACGTCGGCGATCTCGTCGCCGGTCAGGGGCCTGCGAGGTTCGTAGGAGCGGTGCTCCAGCCAGAAGCTGCGCGTCTGCCAGTCGCCCGACACATGCCGTGGGCCCATCGCCGTCGCCCTACGACCAGCGGGGCAGTAGCCCCGCGCAAGTCTGCGTACGTTCCATAGGAATATCATACGCAGCGTATGGCATGATCGCAACCTCAGTGGCCCAGTGGATAGGCGGGGTGATGGATAGGCGGGGTGATGGGGAGGCGGGGTGGGGCGGGCAGGCCATGGGGCTGGATGGCTGGGTATCCCTGCGTCGGCAATGATCGTGCGATGCCGATCGAACCGCTCCCCTCGGGCCGGAGCAACCGCTTGGAGAGCGCGGAAGATCCTTCGAGCGGCGCTTCAAGGAGGGCACCGTCGTGGCGTAACCGTGACGTCTGGGCGATATCGACATCCGCCTGCTTCGCCGACATCGGGTACCAGTCAGTGCTCGCCGGGTTCCCGCTGTACCTGGTCTTCACGCTGCACCAACCCGTCTGGCTCTTCGGGATCGCCAGCGCCATCAGCTACGGGGGCGGGGCGATCTTCTCCTGGATCGGCGGCAGGCTCGGGGACCGGATAGGCCACAGGCGTCTCGCCCTGGCCGGCAACGCGGTGATCCCGCTGCTGTCCTTCTCGGCCGTGAGCACGAGCCCGGCTGTGGCGATCGGGCTGCTCTCTGGGGGCTGGTGGGCCCGCAACCTCCGCAGCCCGTCGCGCAGGGTGATGCTCACCGAAGCAGTGCCGCTAGAAGAGGACCGATCGGCCGCTTTCGGGTTCCTGCACGGGCTCGACGTCGGCGGTGGGATGCTCGCCGCGCTCTATGTGCTGGCCGCTCTAGGCGAGCACCTGGCCTTCCGGTGGATCTTCCTCGCCACGGTGCTGCCGCTGGCTATCTCCACCATTGCTTTGTCTCACGCGAGGACCGGGGGCCGGCCGCTACGCAGCTCTTCTAGCGCTCAGGGGACCGGGAACACCGGACCCGGAAACACCGGACTCGGTAGCACCGGATCCGGGGGCACCGGACTCGGTAGCACGGCACTCGGTAGCACCGGACCCGGCGAAACTGGATCCGGCGGCACGGAGACTGGGATATCGTCCCGCTTGCCGGGCGCCCCTGCTCTGCTCGCAGCGACCGCACTCTACGGCTTCACCTCCTACAGCGTGGGCTACCCGGTTCTCACCCTCGCCGAGCAGAGCCACCACGCGCCGGTGGGTGTGATCGCGTTCTTGGTGTTCCAAGGGGTGTCCGCTCTCACCGGCTACACCCTCGGATCCCGCTTGGGTGCAACGCTCTACGAGCGCTTCAGGAATCTCGCGCTGCTCGGCTACATGGCGGCCGCGTTCGGCGCCGCGCTGCTTGCAGCCGGTTACGCCGCCGGTCTGGGCGTTGGGGTGTCGATGCTCGGAGTCGCAGTCCTTGGCTTTGCTCTCGGCGTGGTGGAAACACTCGAGCCTTCGATCATGTCCGTCCTCCAGACAGGGGGCACGGCTGGGCGCGGATTCGGAGCGCTCTCGGCGTCTCGCAGCTTCGGTGTGTTCGCAGGGAACCTGGCGATGGGGCTCCTGTACGGCCTGGGCGTGGCGTGGGCCTACGGCTACGCTGCGGCTGTGGCGCTCGGAGCGGCGGCCATCGTGCTCGGCGCGCTGCCCTCCATCTATCGGAGCCGGACCGCAGCTGGGCCATAGCGGGTCATAGCCGGACCGCAGCCGGGGCCATAAGCCGGGGCCGAACACGGGCGCCATAGGCGGGCCATACCCGGGCAGTGAGCCAGGGCCGTGAGCCAGGGCCGTGAGCCAGGGCCGTGAGCCAGGGCCGTGAGCCAGGGCCGTGAGCCAGGGCCGCGCCGTACGTCAGGTTCCGGCAGCAGGGGCGATTCCCGAGCCGCCCGAGGAACTCAGCTTGGCGAGCTCCTCCTCGACCTCGCGTTCGTGATCCTCGGCGTCCTTCCTGGCCTTCTTCGGGCGCCAGCGCCCGACCATCACCAAGATGAGCGGCAGGAAGACGATCTCACCGCCGACGCAAACCCACCACCAATGCTGCCACTGGTGCGGGGTGGCCTTGGCGGCCGCGGCAACCGCCGACCCGTGCGCGGCCAGCACGCCGAGAGGCGCCGCGAACTTGCTTGCCTCCAGCAGGGCTGGCAGGCCCACCTCGCCCACCGCCTTTCCCAAGAGCGCAGCAGGGATGGTGCTGGCAGGGTGGTACTTGCCCAGCTCCCCGAAGAGTGTGGCGTGGCCCTCCACCACAGAGAGGAGCGGTTGGGGCGAAGTGCTGTACGGCACCTTCACTGTGGGCGCCTTCTGGACGGCGACGAGTGCCGTCTCCACCGAGGTGCCGTAGGTTACGAGCGGAGTGGTGGAGCTCACGACGAACGGGATGAGGAAGTACGAGACCGACACCGTGATGCGGATGATCCAGCCCCACACCGCGAGTCCCGTAGCGACGAGCGCAGGATTGCGGCGCTCCACGGTCTCAGTGAAGCTCGCCATCCACGGCGCGTACGCGACTGCCAGCGAGATCGCCACGAGCGAGATTATGAGAGCGAGGGTGTAGTAGCTCGTGTTCGGCTGGGTCGCCTTCGACAAGAAGATGATCGTCGTCACGATTGCCCCGGCGCCGCCGAGCACCATGAAGGGCTTCCTCACCTTGAGCAGGTCCGACACGATGCCGACTACCACTAGCGCCACGGCGTCGAACGCCCAGAACCAGTTGGCGAGACTGTTCGCTCGGGCGGTCGTGAACCCGTGGAAGACCGTGGTGAAGTAGATGACGAAGAAGCCCACCGCCGCGTAGTAGATGAGGAGGAACACCGAGATGGCGAACGCGGAGCCGACCACGTCGAGGTGGAGCATCTGGCGGGCGGGGTGCTTCAGGCTCTCCTCCACGTCGATGCCCTTGGCCCTCGCTTCGACGAGTGCGCGGTCGCGCACCGAGACCATGAGCTGGTCACGAAGCTGCGGTGAGAGCTCGCGCAGTCCGAAGAGCGCGATCACGAACACGACGAGCCCGACGATCCCGCAGATGACGAACTGGTCCTGCCAGGCGTGCAAGTGCGTCAGGGTGTGGCTTGCCACCTCCGTCACCACCAGGCTGCCGACGACGGGCCCGAGCGTCCAGAATCCCATGGCCGAAGCCCTGCCGAGCTGGGGGGAGAAGTCCCGCACCAGGGCAGGTGTGGCGACGAGGAGCATGCCCTCCACGAAGCCGATCGCCACCATGACGATTGCGAAGGTGAGCTCGCTCGAGGCGTTCGGGATGCCGAACAAGATGAGCAGGCCGGTCACCCCGAGCCCGTACGCGACGAGGTTCGCCCGCCCCCAGCGGTCCGCGAGCCCGGCGACTATGGAGGCGAAGGCACCGACCAGGTTGCTCACCACGAAGATGTCCACGTAGTACTTGAAGCTCATGTGGTAGTGGGCGATGATCGCCGGAGCGACCGCCCCCGCCACGTAGAGCTCGTAGTAGAGGAGGATCGTCGCGATCACCACGACCGCCAGGAAGAACACCCGCGGCCCGGTGTCGGGATAGCTGTCGAGCGACCGGTACCAGAGAAGCCGGCTGATCGCTCCCCGCTGTCGCGTGCCCCCGGTCTCGGCCGGCGCAGCTTCCGTCGTTGCCATGTCCCCTCCCCTCGGGGCCTGCCTTCCCCGCACCCGGATCGGGCCAGAGGCACTTGCAGGCCTGCTGTCTCCCCTTCGCGCTCACCCGCCGGCTCGGAGCTCCGAGCTCGGTGGACGAGCGGCCCTGCGCTCCCCCGAAGCGATGATAGCGACCACGCGGCTGCAATGCTCTGCTTTTGCCCAGCGCACTAGCGTTCCCTACCATGCGCATCCTTTACGTCGACGTGGACACCCTCCGGGCAGATCACACCGGTCCGTACGGCTATTCCCGCAGGATCACCCCGAACCTCGATCGGATTGCAGCGGAGGGCGTCGTCTTCGAGCACGCATACGCTTCTGACACGCCATGTGCCCCCTCGCGCGCCGCGCTCACGAGCGGCCAGTTCGGCATCACCACCGGGGCCATCGCGAACTTCGGACCCGCAGCGGACATCCGCATGTTCGAGCGGACCCGCCATGCGCCTTATTTCGGAGGGCACCTCTATCGCAACGGGGTCTACACCGCAGCGGTGTCGTGCTTCCCCGAGCGCCACCTCGCCTACTGGTTCGTCGGGAACTTCCGGGAGTGGCTGAAGCCGTCGCTCTCGAACGGGGACGACGAGGACGCGAGCGACGTGACGGAGGTGGCGCTCGACTGGCTTCGCCGCAGGGGGCGCGAGGAGAGCTGGTTTCTTCAGGTCCACTACTGGGATCCCCACATCCCCTACGTGGAGCCCGGCCGCTGGTACGACACGGCCGCTTCGTCTGGCGATCCGCCGGCATGGCCCGACGAGGAGGCGATCGCAGGCCACGCCGAGATGTACGGCCCTCACAGCGCCCTCGACCTCTACGAGGGCGACGGCTCGTGGTCGGTGCCGCCGCCTCGCTCACCGAACCCGGCCACCATGCCCGACGCCATCAGGAGCCGCGAGGACTTCGAGCGCATGGTGACGGGCTACGACGGCGCGATTGCCTACTTCGACCACCACCTGGGCCGGCTCATGGAGGCCCTGTCCGAGCTCGGGATACTGGAGGAGACTGCCGTGGTCGTCGCCTCGGACCACGGCGAGTGCCTTGGCGAGAACGGCTGTTACGGGGACCACCCGATGGCGAACGAGGCGTCCCACCACGTGCCGCTCGTCGTCCGCTGGCCGGGCGTGACCGACCGGCTGCCGGCAGAACGCCGCCGCGCCCCGGGACTCGCCTACCACATAGACCTCTGCCCCACGATCTGCGAGCTTCTCGGGATCCCGGTGCCGCCGGGATGGGAGGGGGAGTCGCTCGCTGCCGCCGTCCGGGGCGAGGAGCACCCAGGGCGCGACCACCTGGTGCTGAGCCACGGCGCCTACACCTACCAGCGTGCGCTCCGGACCAGGGAGCACCTCTACGTGCAGACGCTCCACCCGGGCCTCTGGCGCCTCGAGCAGAGCCAGCTCTATGCAATCGCGGACGATCCCCACATGACCCGCGACCTCGGCAGCGAGGCACCGGGTCTCGTCGCCGAGCTGGCCGGGCAGCTGGCCGAGTGGCGAGGCTCGCACGCGACGATGAGGGGGGAGCTTCCCGACCCGATGGAGGCGGGGCGCTACGAGGGCCCGGCTGACGCCTTCTCGGTCCCCCGCTACCTGGAGCGTCTCAGGGCCACGGGCCGCGCTCACCTGGCAGTGGACCTCGAGCGCCGCCTGGCGGAGCCCTGGGTGGCCTCCAAGCGCTGGTGAGGCTGTGTCCCTGCCGGCTGTGTCGGCAGATGGCTGCGTGGTGGATGTGGCACCTGCCGGGGTCGCCGTCAGGGACGACGAGGCCGTCGCGTCCGTGGCGGTCAGGTTCACTATGACTGCAGTCGCATCCGCGGGCACGCGCAGGCCTCCCCGTGGCGAAGGTCGCGTCTCCGTTACGACCCCACCGTGACCGACAGGATGACGCCCTGGCCCGGGAACGACATCTGCTCCAGCACGATCTGGATCGATCCGCCGGCAAGGTCTGCGAAGTCGCCTGCAGCGTTGCTCGTGTGGCTGGTCACCGAGAAGCCCCGTGCCTCCAAGATCTTCTCGTAGTCGGTGAGGGCACTGGCGCTGCTCTCCGACACCTGCAGAGTCCACTTGCCAGCACCGATCTGCGCGGCGGAGGTGATCTTCCCTGGCGGTGCCGGGACCTGGGACGGGAACCCGGCCGGCAGGCCCCCTGAAGCTGATGATGCGGTTGGGACGGTAGGGACGGGGATAGCGGTCGAGGAGGACGCGGCCGGTGCCGAGATCTGGCCCACGCCGCCGATCGAGGTGACGGTGAAGGTCATCCCGTGGCCGGACGCGCCCATCGAATCGGCGGCCGAACCGCCAGTCACCCCTCCTTGATAGGAGAGCAGCGCGCCGCTCGAGCGATCCACACATGCCTGGGCCGTTTCGTTCACGATCGAGGCATTCGGCACCTGGACGTGGAACGTGACGCCCGAGGCGCCGGCCACCGTGCACGGGGCACCTTGGGTGATCTTGATGCCGGCCACGTGCGTGTAGCCGAAGAGCTGCTCGGCGAACGACACCTCCCCCAAGAGGTGGCCGACCCCTTCGGGAGTCTTGAAGGTGACGCGCTCGACCTGGCCGATGGCGATCGCCGAACCGTGCCCGTCGACGTCGTAGGTGGTCACCGCGGGCGAGTCCGTCTTGACCTCCCAGTCCGTGGGGCTGTGGACCTTGCCGGTCCAGGTCATCGACACGCTGCCGCCCGAGTTCACCGACGTGAACGCGTAGTTCTGCAGGGCGCCGAGCTTGGCCTGGTCGAGACCGTCGACCGTCGGCCCCGACTGCGGCGACGGCACCTCCCGCGATGTTGCCGCAGCCGTGCCACCGGCCGGGGTGCCGCTTCCGCATGCCGTGGCCATGCCGCACATGCCGACCAGCACCACCGCAAGACGTGGGTTCCACCGCGAAGCTCGCACCGCCATCTGACCCCCTGCCCCCTGGTTGCACGCCGACAGCGCCAGATGCTAGCAAGCCGCCGGCTCGCGCGAATCGCGACTCCCGGGAGGGAAAGGTGCGCGAGCTGGGAGAAGGCGACCTCGAGGCTCCTCGACTTAGCCCTGCGCCAGGGGAGATCGCGGTCATCTCCGCTCCGACTGTCTGCCGGGTCTCTCAGTGCGGGCTGAGCACGCCGATCCCGGCTGCGGCAGCCGCGGACCGAAGCTCCTCGTCGTAGACGATCATCGCACGCGCGTCGACGCGTAGCGCCGTGGCGAGGTGGATGGCGTCGGCAGATCGCAGCCGCCCGGGCAGCAGCGGAGCGGTCATGAGGTCTCCGTTCTCCACGTCGATGAGCGCCAGGGTGGACAGCACGTCAGCCACCGCATCGGACCGGATGTCGTCCGGCCGTCGGTTGGAAGCGCAGTGGAGCTCGGCGTGCAGCAGCAAGGAGGCTACAAGCGTGTCCGATGCGCTCTCGCGGGAGCGCTCCAGGTGATCGGCGAGCGCCTCGGACTCTGCTTCCTCCACGAGGAGCTTCATTGCCGCTGACGTGTCGACGTAGACGATCACCGATCACCGACCACCGCGGAGATCCGCGATGATGTCGGCCGTGGTCGAGCCCGACTTCGTCCGCCGTATGCGACGCAGATCCACCGATCGGCCTACCGGCTGGCGGACCTTCCCGGCTGCGACCAAGCGCTCGTAGGATGTGAACGACGGCGGGATGAGCACGGCGGCAACCTCACCGTGGTTGGTCACCTCGATGATCTCTCCGGCGCGCACGTCCCGGAGAACCGCCGAGCTGCTGTTGCGAAGCTCACGGTGGCTGATGGTTCGCACCGTCCCTCCTCTCCTCTTGTAGCAAACGTAGCACAACTTACAGGATCGGCGGAAAGACTGGTGGAGGGCTACAGCTCGAACCGATGACCGTCGATGTCGACGAAGATACGACACGAGCCGCCAAGCGCATCGACGTAGGACTGAAGCGTCCGCAAGGTGAGCGACCCGACAGGTGAGCGCTCGACCCTTGCCACCTGTGACTGCGCACGCCCCCAGCGCCGGGCCAGCTCGACCTGAGTCGTGCCAGAGGCATGTCTGGCCTCAGCGAGTCGATTCGCAGACTCGTGGTAGCGAACGGCAGAAGAGTCAGCGTGTGGCAAACGACTCAACGAAGCCGCCTCCAGTGCCCACGAACGGGGCGTCCCCGCCGTACGTGCGGCTGCACCCAGGCAGTGTCCGCAGGCACATCGCCCCGCTCGCCCGAGCCGGCTGGCTCGGGCGGTGTCGCTGCCGGCGAAGCTGGCTTCGTCCACGTCGTCGCTGCGATGCCCTCCACGATGTACTGCGTTCTCGGTCTTAGGGTCTCCGACGGGTATGCCGCCTCGACATAGTCGAGTGCTTCCACGGCGCTGGCGAACTGGCACAGAGGCCAGAGGACCCGGAGATCCTCCTCGTCGGACTCACGTCCCGACCAGGCTTTCATGGCGAACAGGTATCTAGGTGAAGCCACGCGAATGTCGAGACCAGCGTTCTCGTAGACAACCTTGGCCGTTTCATCGGGCCGGTCACCGGGGAACGGGAACACCTTGACCGCGTCGTTGAGCCAATCTGCGGCAAGCCCCAAGTTGCTGTCCCTGGCAATCTCGGCGGCGAGCTCGTAAGCGATCATCTTGGGCTCGAAGATCCCCTCGATGTCCTTGGTGGTCCTCGTGGTGTTGTACACGAGCACCATCGCAGCGCCACCGACCAAGAACATCTCTACCCGGACGCCGCGCAGCGTCGCGCGTCTCGACAGTTCGTCCAAGAGGGAGATGATCTGCTTGCGATTGAGCCCGCCCGAGGAATCAGACATTCACCAGGCTCGCTCGCGAGATGAACACACCGTGGTTGGCTAGGGCCGCCGGGGTCTCGACGATCACCGTAGGGCGCATGGCCTCGATGGTGGTTACGAACCACCACGGGGTCGAGAAGCGGGCAGGCTCGAACACCCACTCCGGCGCCTCGATGCAGCGATGGAGGGTGAAGTCCTCGACCACCCCTGCGATCAGGGCATCCCAGCGCCGGTCTCCGGTGGTCTCGGGGTTTTCATGCAGCAACTCGGCTGGGTCCTCGGCACGCTGTAGATCCATGAGGAACTGGCGGACCAGACGCAGCGTCGAGCCACGCCCCTCACCAGTGGCGAGGCT
>JAJYXW010000014.1 GCA_021801525.1 Actinomycetes bacterium | reverse complement strand
CACCGGGCGGGCAGTTCGGCACCTGGGGGTACGGTCAGGGAGCTTTCACTCCAGGCCAGACCTTCAAGGTGGCGTGGTGGAACCCGAGCGCCACGAGCAACTTCGACCAGAGTGCCGGCGCCTGGCAGAACTGCGACTCCTCGAAGTCCTACCCCTACGCGGACCCGGCAGCACTCGGGCCCGCCCACCGCCAGCTCAGCTGCTTCGGCTCTTCTGGATAGTGCCATCGGCCTTGCCATGGGTCTTGCCATCGGCACGCCGGGCCACAAGATCGCGAGCGTCCGAACGTTGCCATAGCTGCTACATCCTGGAATAACGCGCCCCGCCGCTCAAGATCCGGTCAAGATCCGCTTACGACCAGCCGGAGACAGTCACAATGTCACGCTTCTCTAGAAGGCAGTTTCTCGAGGGATCGGCAGCTGCGGCGCTCTCGGCGGCCTTCGCCCGCGCCGGTGCGCATGGCAGCTCGGCGGAGTTCCAGCGCCTCTTGAAGAACGACGCCGTGCGCGGCGACAACGGCATCCGCCCGCCTGGCTCGCTCCCCTACCCGGACCTGCCCGCGGGGGTGGACACCATGCCCGAGATCGAGCATGTGATCGTGCTCATGATGGAGAACCACTCCTACGACAACTACCTGGGCATGCTTCCTCGTGGAGATGGGTTCACCCGCGGCGTCGACGGCCTGCCCACGGCCACCAACCCCTACGCCAACGGCGACATCCAACACGCATTCGAGATGCCGAGCGCCTGCCAGCTCCAGGGCAAGCCGAGCCAGGAGTGGGAGCAGAGCCACATCCAGTACTCGCACGGCACCAACCAGGGGTTCGTGATCTCAGCGAGCGGCCCGGTGTCGATGGGCTACTGGACGGGATCGACCATTCCCTTCTACTACTCGCTGGCGAGCACGTTCCCTCTCGGGGACCGCTGGTTCTGCTCCCTGCTCGGCCAGACCTACCCGAACCGGCGCTACCTGATCGCCGCCACATCGGCAGGGATGGTCGACGATGTGCTCGAAGAGATCGCCGTCCCGGCTCCGAACGGCACCATCTTCGACCGTCTCGACGCCTTCGGGATCACCTGGACCGACTACTACACCTCCTTCCCGACCGGTGCGACCGCGCTCCTCTACCCCGCCCAGGACGCAGCCGGCCTCAGCGCCGGCCTCCGTGGACCGGGCGGGCGGGGAGCCCCTCCACTCCCACCTTCGCCCCAGGCCGGCGTGGCCGACTTGGCCGGGTCGCCCTACTTCAAGCCGATCTCCCAGTTCTTCTCCGACGCGCAAAGCGGTGACCTTCCGGCCTTCGCCATCATCGACCCGAACTTCTCGACGCAGTCCGAGGAGGATCCGCAGAACATCACGGTCGGGGAGTCCTTCGCCTACGACGTGACCAACGCTCTCATGGCCTCCCCTGCCTGGCCCAAGACGCTCCTCGTGTGGACCTATGACGAGCACGGCGGCTACTACGACCACGTGCCCCCTCCCCGAGCCCTGGCGCCTGACGACATCCCGCCGCTCGTGGCTCATGGAGCAGCCGGGGCAGCCAAGGTGCTCGAAGATGCCGGGCTCGCCTCGGAGGCATCGGACCTGACGGGCTTCGACGATCCGGCCTACCACGGCTTCAGGCGTTATGGCTTCCGGGTGCCGGCCGTCGTCGTGTCGCCTTTCGCCAAGCCCCGCCACGTCAGCCACGTCGTCTACGACCACACGTCGATCCTCGCCACCCTCGAGCGCAAGTGGAACCTCCCGGCACTCACCTGGCGCGACGCCAACGCGAACGACCTCGGCGACTTCCTCGACCTGAGCCATCCCGCCTTCCTCGACCCGCCGGAGCTCGCCAAGCCCGGCGTCGCTTTTTGCACGCCCGGCGACCCGGGGACGATCCCCCCGGCCGGATCTGTGTCGAGCGGGGGCAGCCAGTAACGCGGGGCCCGGGGCGGCGCGGCGCAGGCCACGGCGCAAGCAACGAGCCCGAGCCACGTTCCCCCCCTCTGGGAGAGTCGCCCAGGGTGACGCGGCCTAGCACCGGCTGCGGCTCCCGCCGGCCCGCCCCGAATGCCGAGCTCGCCCCGAATGCCGAGCTCCCACAGTATCGAGAAGGAGGAGCCTGCTATGGAACCGGAGAAGTCGCGTAGGGTGTCACCCAGCTGGGCCGAGCGCCCGCTCTCCCGGAGGCGCCTGCTCGGAGCCGGCAGCGTGATGGGCCTCGGCGCGGCGGGAGGAGCACTCCTCGGACGGGCCTTCGGAGGGGGAGACCCGAGGAGGCTCGTGGACCGCTCCATCCAGTTGGCGGCCAACACTTCGGGATCGTGCGACCTGTCCGACATCGAGCACGTCGTGATCCTCATCCAGGAGAACCGCTCCTTCGACAGCTACTTCGGCACCTACGGGGGCGTGAACGGGTTCACGCAGGCCGAGCAGACCTTCTACGGCACGGCTACCGAGCCAGTCGTGTACCAGCCCTTCAACAAGACGACCTACCCCGCGCTCGCCACGGCTGCCGGCGCACCCGAGGGATACCTGGCCCCGTTCCACTTCGTCACGAACGACACCTCGAAGCCCGGCCAGTGCACCAACGACATCACCCACAACTGGAAGCCCCAGCACCTGAGCTGGAACGGCGGGGCCATGGACGGCTTCGTGAGCGAGCATCTCAGCTACGACGGCGAGGGGATCGGCGTCAACACGATGGGCTACTACGAGCGCGAAGACCTGCCCTTCTACTACGCGCTGGCCGACGCCTACACGATTTGCGACGCCTACCACTGCTCGGTCCTCGGCCCCACCTACCCGAACCGCCTCTACTCGCTCTCGGCGACGCTCGACCCCGACGGCGACAACGGCGGACCCGTGGTCGAGACCTACGTCGAGCATCTTCCCGAGCACGTGGGCACGCTCACCTGGACCACGTTCCCCGAGGTGCTGCTGGAGGCCGGAGTCCCCTGGAAGATCTACGAGACCCCCGACGCCAATGCGGACAACGTCCTCATGTTCTTCAAGGCCTACACGGACCCCGCGTACCAGCCCGAGGCCTTTCCCGAGCTCTCGCTGCGGACCTTCGGCAACCTGTGGCCGGCCGCGTTCCAGGCGGACGTGTCGGCGGGGACCCTCCCGCCGGTGTCGTGGGTGCTCGCGCCCGTTGCCCAGAGCGAGCACCCGGCGTCGCCCCCCGCCTACGGGGAGGCGTTCACTAGCCAGCTCCTCCAGATCCTCCTCTCCAACCCGGCGGTATGGGAGAAGACGGCCCTCTTCGTGACCTACGACGAGAACGGCGGGTTCTTCGACCACGTACTGCCCCCGACTGCCCCTCCGGGCACGCCGCACGAGTACCTCACAGGGTCCTTGGACACCACCACCACTCAGGCCGACGGGATCGCGGGACCGATCGGCCTCGGGTTCCGGGTGCCGATGCTCGTCGTGTCTCCCTTCAGCACGGGCGGGCTCGTGGACTCGACCGTCTACGACCACACCTCGCTGCTCAAGTTCCTTGCCAGGCGTTTCCTCGGCGACCGGTCACGCTCGGCAATACCGAACCTGTCGGAGTGGCGTTACAAGACCGTCGGGGACATGACGCCGGCATTCGACTTCGCGGCCTCGCCCGACTACGCGCCGCCGGACAATGCCATCGCGCTCACGCCGAGCCTCGCGAATACGACCACACTCCAGGAGTGCGCCGTGAACGGCGTGGCCGGCACCGCCGAGGAGGGCCAGACCTACCCGGTCCCGCAAAACTCCCTCCCCACCCAAGAGTCGGGCTCACGGAAGAAGCCGAGCGGCCTGGCCAATGGCAACGGCAACGCCAACTCCAACGCCAACTGCCCCGCCGCGGCTAGCGAGCCCATCAGCGTGCCGCCCGCGATCTCCTCGTCTCTCCCCTGAGCACCGCCACCACCGCCACCACCGCCACCACCACCACCGGCACCACCGCCGCTGGCACGAGCGCCACGAGGACTACGAAGCACCGAGCCGCTCACCTATCGCAACGCCCACCCCGGGAGGCTGGTCAGGCTTCGCGGATGGCCTCCATGCGGCGGCGCCAGCCGGCGGGCAGCACCCGCGGGAGCACGTCGTCGACGGTGACGGCCCCGATGACCCTGTCCTCGGTATCCACGACCGGCAGGGCGGCGAGGTTGTAATCGGCAGTGGTGACCGCTATCTCCACGAGATCGGCATTGGGGCCGACCCTCGGGGGGTCGGGCTGCGCCAGACCGCCTATCCTCGCTCCGGGCGGCGCGCCTACGAGCTTGACGAGGGGGACGAACCCGATCAGCCGGCCGTCAGCGTCCAGCACGAACACCCCGCCAAGGTTGTCGGGAAGGTCCTCGGCGTCATGGAGGGCGCGGCAGGTCTCCTCGACCGAGGCGGACTCGGGCATGCACACCACGTTCGGGGTCATCAGGCCACCTGCGGTGTCGGGGTGGTATCCAAGAAGCGAGCGGACGACACCCTGCTGGGGGCCTGGCATCAGCGCCAGCACGGCGGCACGCCGTTCCTGGTCGAGCGAGGCGAGCAGGTCGGCTGCGTCGTCGGGAGCCATCGCTCCGAGGAGCTCCGCCACCTCCTCGTTCGAACGGTCCCTGACAGCACCGAGGCGGTGCGAGGAGTCGAGCTCCTCGATGACGTCGGCCTCGAGCTCGGGATCCGCCTCGAGCGCGCCGAGGATCTCGCGACCCTCCTCCACCGACGCTTCTTCGAGAAGGTCCGCTATGCGCGCAGGGTGCATGCGCCGGAGCGTCCTTATCCCCAGGCGCCTGCGTGCCGTCGGAACGTGGCCGACGAAGGGCTCGAGCTCCCTCCAGGGGACGAGGGTGGGCGTGTGCTCGTCCACGTCGTCCCTCCCCGGTAGGTGCAGGCGGTGCCGGAGACGGCGGCGCAGGCGCTCGGCCCCCTCGGCGACGTCCACGCCGAATAGGTGCCACCCACGCGCGACGGGGTCGCGGACCAACACGACGTCCTCCGCTCGCACGAGCTGCGGCCGCAGGCGCGAGCGCACGCAGATCAGCTTGTGGTCTACCAGGTCGCGCGCAAGCAGGATCTCCCCCGCCCTTCGCTCGAAGGGCCCGAGGACATCCACTGAAGCGGCAAGCTCGACGCTGTCGGGGCCGAGGGCGCCTAAGTGCTTGGCCGGGACGAACGACACCTCGCCGTCGCGATCCACGAGGAGGCCGGTGAGCGGGGGGTGGCCCACCTCCACCAGGCGCACGGTCGCGTCGACCACCCGGCCGATCTCTGCGTCGCTCGCCACGTTCGCGCGAAGGGGCCGACCCTGCAGCGACGAGAGCCGGACTCGGTCCACCACGCCCTGAATCGTAGCTCCCGCGGCCCCCTCGGCTATAGTCGTGTGCATTGCTCCTGCGCGGGCTCTGCCCTGAACGACTAGGCGGACCGGTTCTTCCTCTGCGTGGAAGGCCGGTTCTTCCTCTGCGTGGAAGGCCGGTCCTGCGCATGGAGAGGCCGGACTACCCGAGGAGGTGAGGGATGCGCAAACGCCCACCAAGTAGCTCCCACACCAGATCGCGTCCGGCCCGCTCCCCGATGAGCTGAGCCTGCCCGCCGGCCCTTGTCCGCAAGGGCTGGCAGGTGCTCACCTCTGGGCCGGACGCGACGAAGCCAGTGCATGCGCTCGAACGGCGCGCTCGAGCGAGCCCGAAACCGCCCCAGCTCGGCTGAGCCCTGCAAGGTCCAGCCGAGCCCGGAGAAGCCCTGCAGAGGAGGTGAGGAGCATGCGCGAGCGCGAGCTCGTCTCCGGCGCCGGCAACCCCGGCCCCGCCGTCCAGCCTGACCAGCCCGCCAACCCCGCCAACCCCGCCAACCCCGGAAACCCAGCCACGCCCGCCACGCCAGCCAACGAGACCATCGTGCGCGGCGCTCTCGGCACCCTTAGGGGGAGCGATCTGCACGGCGTTCACGCCGGTCTCGGCCGCCGATCGATGAAGCGCCGGCTCCTCGTGCTGCTCGCCATCATGGGGCCAGGGCTCATCGTGATGGTGGGCGACAACGACGCCGGCGGCATCACGACATACGCGCAGGCGGGCCAGGCCTACGGGACGAGCCTGCTGTGGCTGTTCCCGGTGCTCCTCGTGGTCCTCTACGTCGCCCAGGAGATGGTGGCGCGCCTCGGCTCGGTCACGGGCGTCGGTCACGGCCGTCTCATACGGGAGCGCTTCGGGAGGTTCTGGGCGGCGTTCTCCGTGTTCGACTTGTTCCTGCTCAACTTCCTCACCCTCGTGACGGAGTTCATCGGGGTCGACCTAGCCATGTCCTACTTCGGGGTGAGCCCGTACGTCTCGGTGCCCGTGGCGGCCGGGGTCATGGTGGCGGCGGTGGGGAGCGGGGAGCTCTACCGCTGGGAGCGCTTCATGTACCTGCTCATAGCAGTGAGCCTCCTCGTGTTCCCTCTCATGGCGCTCGCCCCGGTGAGGATCGGCCCCGTGGTCCACGGCACCTTCGTCCCGTCGGTGGCGGGCGGGCTCGGATCGACGTCGATGATCTTCATAATCGGAATCGTCGGCACGACCATCGCCCCCTGGCAGCTCTTCTTCCAGCAGGGGAACGTGATCGACAAGCGCATAGGCACGCGCTTCACCAACTACGAGCGCGCGGACACGTTCATAGGTGCGGTCATAACCAGCGTCACCGCAGCCGCGGTGCTGATCGCTGCCGCGTTCGCCTTCGCAGGAACGAGGCTCGCCGGATCCACCACCACCAACGGGCTCGGCCTGGCCCGCGGGTTCCAGCACTTCCTCGGCCCCGCGGCAGGAGCGATCTTCGCGCTGGTGCTCATGGAGGCAGCCCTCATCGGCGCCGCCACTGTCACGGTCTCCACTTCGTACGCTCTAGGCGACCTGTTCGGTCTCGCCAACTCCCTGAACACGCGTTTCAAGGAGGCGAAGGGGTTCTACGCCACCTACGTCGGGCTCGTCGTGCTGGCCGCAGCGCTGGTATTGGTGCCCCACCTACCGCTCGGGATTCTCAACCTCGCCGTACAGGTGCTGGCCGGGATCCTGCTGCCGAGCGCCCTCGGGTTCCTGGTGCTGCTCTGCAACGACTCCGAGCTACTCGGCCCCTGGGTCAACACGCCCTGGGTCAACACGATCGCTACCTTGATCGTGGCGCTCTTGCTGCAGCTCTCGCTGGTGCTCACCATCGTCACGATCTTCCCCTCCGCGAACGTGAAGCTCCTGGTGATGGCGACCTCCATACCCGTGCTCGTCGCCACCGTGGCGGTAGCGATACTGGAGCGCAGCCGCCAGGGCCGCTGGCGAGCTGGCCGCGAGCTGCTCGAGCGCCGGCGCGAGTGGCTCACCCCGCAGGACGTCCTGCTCACCCGGCCGCCGATGTCGAGGGGGCGCAAGGCGGTCCTCGGCGTGCTCAGGGTCTACCTGGTCGTGGCGATGGTGCTCACGGCGATCAGCTTCACGAGGATCGCCCACTGACCGGCACCTCCGGAGCGCATCCAGGGGCGCGGCTGGAATCGCGGGTGCCGGATGCCTACCCTTGGCACGATGCCACAACCCGCCGCCGCCGAAGAGGTAGCCACCCCAGAGGCAGGGGACGAGATCACGGCGGACGCATCGGCGCAGCCCATGCCGGATCACGCGCATCCTGCTGCTCCCGCAGCGTCGGGCGCTTCCGGCGGGGCACCGCGGGGCGCGCCCGACCGGCTCATGTGCCGCCTGCTCTGCGTCCCCGACGAACGGCGCGGGCGCGCGTCCGAGGACGATGCCCAGCGCCTCTTCAGCGTGGCGATGGTGCTCTCGGGGCTCCGTTGCCTGCTCAGCTACGTCGTGCTCCCGTTCGTGCTGCCCGTTGCCGGCCTTGCCGCAGGGGCGGGTCCCTACATAGGCATCCCGGTGGGGATCGTGGCTCTCGTCTTCGACGTCAAGGGCATCAGGCGGTTCTGGCTCGCGAACCACCGCTGGCGCTGGCAGATGAGCGGCATCTACACGCTCGTGATATTGCTAGTGCTCGGACTTGTCGTCGCGGACGTGGTCACCCTCGCCCGCTGAACGCAGCCGGATCGCCGCCTGCTGTGAACCTGGCGGTGTCCATCTGGTAACCTGGATCCCTACCAGCTAGGTGGGGCGTTCGTGCAGGCGGCGGCGCCGCTGACGCGAAGGGGCTGGCGCATGGGCATGTCGCACTCTCACGGATCTTCTCGCCGCGGCCGCGTTACCGGGCGTAGGAGCACAGCCCGCGTTACCGGGCGTAGGAGCATCACCCGCCTCGCCGCCAGCGCTCTAGCAGCGGCAGCGCTCCTGAGCGGCCTCGCCGTCACCGGCTTCGCCGGTGTAGCGAGCGCCACGCCGGGGCCCCTGTACGCGACGCCGAACGGCAGGGCCACGAGCGGCTGCACCAGTGCCACTGCGAGCCCGTGCTCGCTCTCCGGGGCGATCAGCGTCGCGGCACTGAGCACTGGCGCGGTCACCATCACACTGAAGCACTCGACCGGCGCGCTTTGCAGCTCGAGCGACACCTGCACCTTCCTCGGTGCCCAGTCGCTGCCGAGCAGCAGCAGCGAGGCGCGCCTTACCATCGAGGGGTCCGGCTCCTCTGCCTACAGCGTGCTGAACGGCGACAATGCGGGCACCACCTTCACCGACTCCGCCACCTTCCCCGTGACGCTCGAGAACCTGAAGGTGACCGGCGACAACCACGCTACCGACTACGGCGGCGGGATCCTCAACTACGGCACCATGACCGTCACCGACTCGACCATAAGCGGCAACACTTCCATCGGCCCCGGCGGCGGCGGGATCCTCAACAACGGCTTCATGACCGTCACCGACTCGACCATGAGCGGCAACACGGCCACCTCCGGCTACGGCGGCGGCGGGATCTTCAACAGCGGCATCATGACCGTCACCGACTCGACCATAAGCGGCAACACGGCCCCCTACGGCGGCGGGATTTTCAACTACGGCGGCACCATGACCGTCACCGACTCGACTGTGAGCGGCAACACGGCCACCTCCGGCTACGGCGGGATCTTCAACAACTCCGGCGGCACCATGACCGTCGCGGGCTCGATCGTGGCAAAACAGGGGGGCGGTGGAAACTGCGGCGGAACCGTCATCGACGCCGGGTACAACCTGTCGAACGACACCTCGTGCGGCTTCGGCACTGGATCTCCGTCCCCGCCGGGCAGCAAGGATTCCGTACCCAACCTCGACCTCGGAACCCTCGGCAACTACGGAGGCCCGACATGGACCGTCCCCCTGAAATCGGGTAGCGCCGCCATCGGCGCGATCACCTCCCAGGCCAAGGCGAGCATCGGGGCAGGGGGAGCATCGGTCGAGCTCTGCTCGGACACCTCGTATGCGACAGCTTCGGGCTACTCAGCAAACCTCGCTCTCGACCAGCGGGGCGTATCGCGCCTGGGGACCGGGTGCAGCGCCGGCGCCTATCAGTACGTGGTGGCACCGCCCGCACCATCCGCTCCGGTCGTCAGCTCCGTCGCACCTTCGAGCGGGCCACTTGGCGGGGCCACGAGCGTCACCATCACCGGGACGAACCTCTTCAATGCCGCCTACGTGTTCTTCGGCTCTCTGGCGGCTACGAGCTTCAAGGTGGTCTCTCCGACGGAGATCACCGCGGTCTCCCCTGGTGCGAGTGCTCCGGGCAGCGTGGGCATAACGGTCATCACCCCTGGGGGCACCTCGGCTCCCGGCCCGGCTGCGAGCTTCACCTACCTGTCCGGCTCTGCTCCGGCATCGGGGCTCATCGGCTATCACGCAATCACGCCGGCGAGGATCTGCGACACGAGGGCCACGAACCCCTCCGGGCTCTCTGGTGGCGCTCTCGCGAACTGCCTGGACAAGGCCCCCGGGCCAGCCCAGGTGCTCACCATCGACGTTGCAGGCTTGGGGGGCATCCCCGCCAATGCGACCGCCGTTGCATTGGACATAACCGTGATCGACCCCACCTCGAATGGCTACCTCGCGCTCTACCCCGCAGGCACCTCGAAGCCCAGCACCTCGAGCCTGAACTTCGTGGCCGGCGAGACAGTGGCGAACATGGCGGTCGTCGCCCTCCCGACGAGCGGCGCGTCCGCGGGCGAGGTGTCGATCTACAACTACTCGGGCACGACGAACCTGGTCGTGGACGCAGAGGGCTACGTCGGCCCCGAGGCCACATCTGGGACGGGCCTCTACGTGCCTCTTGGCCCGGCACGCATATGCGACACGGCACCTGGCAACCCGAGCGGGCTTTCCGGAGCTGCGCTTGCCAACTGCGAGGGGAAGGCTCCCGCAGCCGGAGGATCGATGCAGGTGCAGGTGGCCGGTATCGGACCGGTGCCACTTAGCGGGGTGGCTGCAGTCGTCGTGAGCCTAGGCGCAACAGGCCCCACCACAGGCGGCTACCTGAGCGCGTACCCATCGAGTGCGACGCTCCCCGAGGCATCCCAGGTGAACTACGCCTCAGGTGAGAGCGTCGTGAACAGCGCGATCGTTCCCCTCGGGTCGAACGGCGCCATCGACGTCTACTCCTCCGGGGGAATCCCGAACATCACCATCGACGTGGAGGGCTATATAACAGATGCCTCGAACCCGGCTGCGACGGGCTCGGTGCTCGTGCCAGCAGCCGCCCCGGCACGCATCTGCGACACGAGGCCGGGGAACCCCTCTGGGCTCTCGGGGGCCGCTCTCACGAACTGTGCGGGCAAGACCCTCTCTGCCACGAGCCCACTCGATGTCCAGGTGAGCGGGCTAGGCGGCGTGCCAACGGATGCGACCGCAGTCATAGTGAACCTGACCGCCACGGACACGACGGCCTCGTCGTACCTGACGGCTACCCCGGCAGGTGCCACATCGACAGCGCAGCCGGCAGGTGCGACCCAGCCGCTGACCACGGTCCTTGCCTGGGCGGCGGGCCAGAGCGTCGCGGACCTCGCGATCGTTCCCGTGGGCAGCGGCGGCCAGATCGCGCTTACGAACACGAGCGGCTCGGCAGACGTCGTCGTGGACGTGCTCGGCTGGCTGGTGCCCGCGTCCGGGTAGGCGCTCCCGCCCTGTGTGGCGGGGTCCACCTGCTGAGCTGGCCGCCCGATCAGCCGGGTGGGGCTATCGCTCGAGTAGCAGCGCCTTGCCCACCTGGACGGGCACTCGGATGTGAACGCCTGCTTGCGCCTCCCCATAGAGAGCGTCTCGGCAGAGGGAGGGCGGGGCTTGGCCGTCGACGTGGCGTCTGGCAGCTTCGCGTCCGGGCCGCGGTACTTCCCCACAAGGACCCCTACGTAGCCGGACAACGCAACGACTACCTTCCCCTGTTGACATTGTCAACGGGACTAAGTACGCTTGGCCCCTGTGCCCAGGGACCGCCACCAGCGGAAACAGGTCGAGGCAGCGCTGCGCTTCGCCGAAGCCAAGGGCTGCCTCGTCGAGGTACATCACGCTGGGCACACGTGGGGACTTGTGGTCGCATCCAACGGGCAGCAGCTGCGGGTCTGGAGCACGCCGAAGGACGCTGACGTCGCCGCCAAGATGATCCGTCGCTTCGTACAGAGGAACCAGGAGAAGTGAGATGAAGATCACCAGCTACACCTTCCGGGTAAGGGTCCGCGACCCAGTCGATGACGAGCACGCTGAGCGCCTCTACGAAGCCTTCGACGAGGAGATCGCCATCGAGAGCGGCCCCCGAGGGCACTACGTCGGCTTCGACCGGGACGCGCCCTCCTTCGTCGATGCGGCCGTCGACGCCATCGACGTGCTGATCACCCTCGGGTTCGAGCCGATCGCCGTAGAGGACGAGCTCGTCTCCATGGCCGACATCGCTGAACGCACCGGACGCAGCCGCCAGTCGGTCTCGCTTCTCGCCAGCGGGCGACGCGGCCCAGGTAGCTTTCCTCCACCCGCTGCCGGGAACGTCCGCAGCCCCCTGTGGCACTGGGACGAGGTCGCCACTTGGTTCCAGACCACCGCTCCCGAAGGCACCATTGGCGAAGACCGACCGGCGGCTATCGCCGCGATCAACGGAGCGCTCGCCAACCGGCGCCTGGCCCGGGACCACCCCGACTACCTCAGCCGGATCGGTCGCCTCGCGGGATAGCTGTTCGAGTGGCAAAACGGCCAAGGTTGTCTACGAGAACGCTGGCGCTGGCAGATGAGCGGCATCTACACGCTCGTGATATTGCTAGTGCTCGGACTTGTCGTCGCGGACGTGGTCACCCTC
>JAJYXW010000108.1 GCA_021801525.1 Actinomycetes bacterium | reverse complement strand
ATCCTTTCTGCTTCACCAGGGTCGCGGCCTCCTCTACCATCACGATTTGCGTATCGAGCAGCTCCAGGCGCGTCTCCGCCTCTGACGCGGTGAGATTGCTTTGCCGGAGTCGCTCCACCTCGAGCACCGGGTAGCGACGAGGAAGGAAGGCCCACGCTGCCAGGATTGCCGCAACAACTGCGACCGCCAGTCCGATCTCGAAGATCACCGTGCCCGAGATCGTGATCTGCGCCGTGGCGCCGAGACCCACGAGGACGCCCGCGAAGCCCAGGACGACCCCTGCCTTGCCGTCGAGGCTCTCGGCGTGCGCGTTCATCGTCTCGCGTTCTGCGACGACCTGCGCGAGCACGATCGCCAGCGATGGCAGCTGCTGTTCCTCGTCCACTGCGGCGAGGCTACGAGCAAGGTGTGACTGCGGGTCGAAGAGCCATGCTCGCCGACCGGCAGTTCGAGTCCGGCAGGGAGTGCCCGTTGGCCGACCCGCATGACCAGTAGGACTCTCGCGAAATTCGTGGCGGGCGCTAGACACTCGTATTCGAACTCGCCTGACGTGCGGGTTCGCGTCGCCACGGTGCTCGAGGCCACGGCAGCCGTTCGATGGTGATCCTTGGGGACGTACGACCTGAGACGTAGGCTTCTGCCGTGGTCATCCTCGCAGCGCTCGCGCTCTTCGTGTCGGCGGTCGCCCTCGCTACCAGCCTCTGGAGCGCAATGAGCGCCCGGCGCTCAGCAGAGGCGGCAACCCGAAGTAGAGCCGACTCTCTGGGTCCCCTGGTGTCAGTGCGGGAAGTGCATCCTCTCCGCGAGCGCTGGAACTACAGCCCGCAAGGTCTCCCGGACTCTCCGCTTCGTTACCCGCCAGGAGTGGCGCCCGTCGAACGCCAGTTCGTCCGACCCCAGGATCTCGGTATCCGCCTACTCGTTGGCGCCCATCTGATCGTCGTCAACGAGGGCACGCTCACGACCACCGTTACCATCAGCGCTTTCAGAGCGGACCGCTGCGATGACTTCGACCAGGTGCCGGCCGTCCTCGCCCCTCCCGCCGAGCTGCCAAGCACCGCACTACCGGACGGTCGGCTCGTGCTGGAGGCCAGCCAGCGAGCAGGGCTGATAGTCCGGCAGGGTCCCACCCTTGAACAGTGGATCGCGAACGGCGATCAGCCCTACGTCGTGGAGATCGCCGCTGACACCTCGCCCGACGGCGCACGCCAACGCTGGAAACTTGAGCTGTCAGCAGAGGTGTTGGATCGCGTCTACGGCAACGATGCGGCCTACCGTGTCGTCCCTCATCGTCCGCCCGATTTCAAGCTGACGGAGCTACCGCGCACCTATCCACAGCAGTCCTGGCTGGGTTTCGCTCCCCGGTCTCATCGACGCGCCACCTGTCCTCCTGCGACCTACGGCCCTGCAGCTTCGGACCCCCTGGCATGAAGATTTCCGGGTCCGTGGGCCGACACACCCCAGCACTATCCTCGATCCCAGGAAGCTAGACGGAGGAACCGATGATCGATCTCGGCAAACAGAACACCGACTATGTAGTGCTCGGCGACAACGCGGAGGTGCTACCGAAGCTGCCCGACCAGTCCTTCCAGCTGATTTACATCGACCCGCCTTTCAACACTGGAAAGGTCCAGCAGCGGCTCACGCTCCTCACCCGCAGGTCGGAAAACGGGGATCGCCGAGGCTTCGGAGGTCGAAACTACGTAACGGTGGAAACCGGACGTAAGTCCTACGGGGACGAGTTCGACGACTACCTCGGCTTCATCGGACCGCGCATCGAAGAGGCCCGTCGCCTGCTTGCCGACGACGGCACCATGTACTTCCACATCGACTACCGCGAGGCCCATTACTGCAAGATCCTTCTCGACGAGATCTTCGGCCGTGACTGCTTCCTGAACGAGATCATCTGGGCCTATGACTACGGCGGCCGGCCGAAGAACCGCTGGCCCGCTAAGCACGACACGATCCTGGTCTACGTCCGTGATCCAGCTCACTATTATTTCGACCAAGACGCGGTTGAGCGCATTCCCTACATGGCGCCCGGCCTTGTCACGGCAGAGAAGGCGGAGCGCGGCAAGGTCCCGACGGATGTTTGGTGGCACACGATCGTGCCTACTAACGGTAAGGAGAAGACGGGCTACCCGAACCAAAAGCCCGAGGGGATCCTCCGTCGTGTGGTGCAGGCTTCCTCGTCACCGGGAGCCCGAGTGCTGGACTTCTTCGCCGGAAGCGGGACGACGGGAGCCGTTGCTCGCCAGCTAGGGCGGCGATTCCTGCTGATCGACGATAATCCCGAGGCCGTGGCGGTTATGCAACGCCGCCTGGGTCCGAGCGGAGTCAGCTATCTGACAACCCAGGGAGATCCCATGCCGTGCCCAGACGACATCCCGGCTGCGCTCTTTTGAGAAAGCTCGCGCCGGTCACGAGTGGGCAACTACGACGTCATCCATTCCTTCAGTTGTCGAAAGTCGCGCCGAAAACTCGAGTAGACGTCCTGGCTGGTCCTTGACGGGTAGAACCAGTGGGTATTGCTATCTTGATGCTGGATCGTGATGGCGCCCGAGTCGATGAGTGCAGCCACATCTCCGGCTTCGACGACCCAATACACCAACCCGTCAGGTCTGCCTGACAGGCAGAGCAAGGCGTCATATTTCATCACCCCCTGGCGCCGCGGATCGCGAACCTGCTGGAACCTCGGCGGCTCTTCGGTGGAGAACTTTACCTCGACTTTCGTTGCTCCTGAGTGCCTGACGACCGTGAGGTCGAAATCTGAGCTGCCGGAGGGTGCGTTGGTAAGCCCGAGCTTGGTGGCGATCTTCGCGACCAAGTGTTCGCCGAGCTTGCCGCGAGTGCGCGGGGCCAGGTGGATCACGAACCCCAGCGGTGAGTCAACCGGCCACTCCTCGACCCGACGCAGCTCCAGCTCGAGCTCGCCCAAGTAGACAGCTTCCTCGGGGTCGAAGGACATCTGTACACAGTAGGCGGAGATGGAGGCTCCCAGTTGGGCGACCCGCTCAGCGGTACGCCTCCTTCGAGTGCTGCTCCTCCGCTGCCGCAGCGGTGGGTGGCCCGGCGGAGGCGATCTCAACGTACGACGGCCGCTCTCCTCCGCTCCGCTGGAGGTCCCTGCAGACGTTCGATGGTCACGAGCCGGAGGTCGGCGTGCTCGGCGGCCGGGTGGAGTCCCGCTGGGCGCATCCCAGTGAACGTCGACCTCGGCTGGTCACGCCAGCTATAGGCCGAAAGTCGACGGCACACAATCGGGCGCCAGCGGGGGCCGGGCCCCCAAAGTGAGGGCGAGAGCCGCGTCGACGTCGGCGACCAGCAGACCGTGAATCGCCGCGAGGGCGTACCGGTCCGCAGGCGGCGGCTGAAGGTTTGTCGCCAATCGGCGCCCATCCGCCGGTTCATAGGTGATGGAGCGCCTGTCATCCCTCCCGCCGCGCCGAGCCCGAGGGCGGGCTGGCGGACTTCTTTTGTTGAATTTCGGCCCCGAACCCCTTGTTCTTCTGGTGGAGGACGCTCGTCGAGCCACGGCGGCGCCATCCAGGACGCCGATGAAGACAAGTGGTCTGTCCAAATTCGCCCCAGATCCCCTTGTTCTTCCTATGGAGGCCAGTCACCGATCCAAAGGAGGTCCATGCGATACCACCGCCACGTACCGCGTTGTCACCGATCCGCCGCTGCCCGCCGGTGCCGTTCCCATCGCCGAGCACGCCCGTCGCACCGCTACCGAGACCCAAGCGGGGCTCGGGACAGGACAAGGCGGGGGACGTCGCGGATCGCTCCCCTGGCGATCCGCGAGGCTCGCGGGCACGAAGGCGCCGCTCAGGGCGCAAATCCGGTGAGGCGGGAAGACCCCGACTGTTGGGGAAGGTTGGTCGTGATCCTTCTCCGCCTGATCGGCGGGGGGCGGTGGTGACCGCGGGCCGCGCTGCGACGGTGTCGGCGGGGGCCGATCGTCTGGCGGGCATCGACCACGACATCCTCGCCTTGCTGCACGCCCATCGGGTGCTCACCACGCCGCAGCTGATCGCCCTCGCGCGTCGTCCGGAACGCACCGTGGACTACCGCCTCACCCGGCTGCGTCACCGTGCGCTGGTGGAGCGGGCCCGGCCGTACGCGGCGTCGGGATCGGCACCGTTCTACTGGTGGCTCACCCGGGCCGGCGCCCACCTCGTCGAGGGGACGTCGCCCGCACCGGGGAAGGGTACGCCGAACCCGCTCTTCCTGCGCCACACCGCAGGCATCGCCGGTCTCTACGTGGCGCTGTCCGAGGTCGGCAACGACGCTGGCCTCGAGCTGGCGGCATGGCGCCGAGACGAGGACGCCTGGGAGGACTGGTCGGACTACCGCGGCCCGGGGCGCATCCGTCCCGATGCCTACGTCGAGCTACGGCTCACCGTCGACGGCACCGACGCGGTGGCCGGTGCGTTCGTCGAGGTGGACTTCGCCACCATGGACCAGGCCCGTCTGCGGGCCAAGGTGGCACGGCACCGCCGCTACTGCACCGAGACGATCTGGTGGGACCGCCACCCGTGTTGTCCGGCTCTCCTCCTCGTCACGACCTCAGAAGCCCGGGTGAACCGATTCCTCGCCACTGCCGAGAAGGACCATCCCCGCCCTTCTCCCTTCGAGGACGAGCACCCCGCCCGCTACGCGGAGCTGGTAGCAGCGTGCGCGGCCGTCGCGTCGCCTGAGGCGGCCGTGGTTGCGCCCGTGTGGCGCGCAGCGGTCGGAGACGCCCCTGTCCCCCTCTCCCAGCTGCTTGCGCCCGAGGTGCGCCAGTACCGCCGGGTGGTTACGCGTGTGCAAGCCGCGTGGCGAGTAGAGGACGACCAGCGCCGTCGGGTCGGCGCCGGGAACCTCGCCCGGGACGCCACCGCCCTCGCCGCCGCCTTGGGTGACCCAGAGGCCGGCGTCGCCGTGCGCTACGTGCTCGACGGCGTCGTGGCCGCCGAGAGGTGGGCCGACGAGCACCCCGACTTGGCAGAGGCCACCGTCGCCTGGTGGGCCGAGGCGCGCTCGGGTGCCGCCCCGGTGCCGCCGGAGTCTCTCGTTGCTGCCTGGCGCGCCCTCTACCGCCAATGCTGGCTCGCCCAGGCCGACGTGCTCCTCGCCCAAGCTGAGGCGATCCGGCTGTCGGACCCACGCCTGCGGCGAGCGGCAGCGGCGCTGGCGGGCGGTCACCTCGTCGCCGACCACACCCTCGAACCCGCCTCGCCGATCGACGGGCACCAGATGGCCGCAGACGCCATGGCCCACCACGAGGCCCGCCGGGAGCAGGCGGTGACAGCCGAGCTTCATGCCCTTCCGCTCCACCGCCGCCTGCGGGTCGCGCGAGCCGACCTCGAAGCCGCCTACGACGCCCGCCACCTCTACGTCTGCCGGGGCTGCGCGCTGGCCCACAACGTGGAGTGCGACCCGCACGGACAAGGGCCGCTGGCGGTGACCTGCCAGTGCTGTGGCGGGTCGCTTGTCCCGGCCGCCGAGGTGCCGGACCTGCCGCCGCCCCTGGAGGACTCCCTCGCCCGGGTCGCCGCCCGCCGGGAGCGGCTCGGGAGCCGCCGATGACCGACACGGGATCGAACCGGCACTTCTCGCAGCCCTCCCTTCGACGGCCGCCTGCCGGGGGGAACGACGACTGCGCCCAGGTGTCCCAGCAGATCGGGGGACTACCCCGCCATCCGCGAGGTCGAGCAGACCGGGACGCGCCCACTACCCCGCCCGCGGGGGACCACGACGGCCAGGTCCCCCGCCGTCCGCGAGGTGCATCCAGCCGGCAGCCGGCCAGTCCCACCGATGCCGGGGCCCCTGGTACCGGTGTCCATCACGGCCCGCGAGGTGACGACAAGCGGGGCCAGCGACACCAGGATCAGGCGGGGGGCCGTCCATCGCGAGTCCATCATCACCCGCGACGTGACACCGAAGCCGAGGAGCCGGTCCCGTCGGTCGACGCCCTCCGCCCCTACGCCCGGGCGCTCGTCGCCCTCGCCATCGAGGTCCGGGCCGACGGCCTTGCCCTTTCGCCGACGTCGAGGTCTCATGGACCGCTCGGCAAAGGAGGTTCCCGGTGCGTTGCGTGATCTACCTGCGGGTCTCGACCAAGGAACCGGCCGAAAAGGACTTGACCGAAGAGGGGTTCTCCATCGCCGCCCAGCGCGAGGCGTGCGTCCGGCGCATCCGCGACGAGGGTTGGGAGCTCGTCGACGAGTACGTGGACAAGGGCGAGTCGGCCCGTTCGGCCGACCGGCCGCGCCTGCGGGCCATGCTGGCCCGGGTCCAAGAGGACGGCGACGTCGAGGCCGTCGTCGTCCACAAGATCGACCGCCTGGCCCGGAACATGGAGGATCACATCGCCATCCGGGCGCTGCTTCGCCGTCGCGGCGTGGCGCTCGTCTCGGTGACCGAGAACCTCGACGAGACCGCGTCGGGGCGCCTCGTGGAGGGCATCCACGCGCTGATGGCCGAGTTCTACTCGGCCAACCTGGCGGCAGAGGTCCGGAAGGGCATGGGCCAGAAGGCGAAGCTCGGCGGCTACCCCCACAAGGCGCCCATCGGGTACTTGAACGTCCGCGAGCCGATCGGCGGGCGCCAGGTGGCCCACATCGTCCCAGACCCCGAGCGCGCCCCGCTTGTCCGGATCGCCTTCGAGCTGTACGCGACGGGCGAGTGGACCGTCGAGCGCCTGGCCGAGGAGATGGCCCACCGTGGCCTTCGCAACCGGGGCCGCGACGGCCACCACCCCGCCAAGGCGCTGACCGTCTCGGGCATGGCGCACCTGCTTGCCCATCGGGCCTATGTCGGCATCGTCGAGTGGGACGGCGTCGAGTCCCCCGCCAGCCACGAGCCGATCGTCGAGCGGGCCACCTTCGACAAGGTCCACGAGCTGCTCGCCGCCCGGGCCATGCGCGGCACCCGGGAGCGCCGGCACCACCACTACCTGAAGGGGCTCCTCGTGTGCGGGGTGTGCGGGAGGCGCCTTTCGATCCAATTCTCCAAGGGCACCTACACCTACTTCTACTGCCTCGGCCAGAAGGACCGCCGCAACGGCACCGGTTGTCAGGAGCGCTACGTCGCCGCCGACCAGCTCGAAGCCGAAGTCGAGGATCTCTACGGCCGCATCGAGGTGCCGACCGACTGGGCCGAAGGCCTACGAGAAGCCGTCGCCGCCGAGGTTGCCACCCGTCACGAGGACACGACTGCCGAGCGTGAGCTGCTGGCGACCCAACACGAGCGCTTGGAGTCCGAGCGCTACAAGCTGATGGAGGCCTACTACGCCAACGCCATCGACGTCACCATGCTCCGCCGCGAGCAGGAGCGCATCGGTGCCGAGCTACGGGCCATCGAGTCACGCCAGGGCGTGCTCGACGGGAGCCTCGACGACTGGCAGGACGTGATGGACCTCGCCCTCCGGTTCTCGACGCGTTGTGCTACCGGCTACCGGCGCGGAAGCGACCGGACCCGCAAGCTCTTCAACGCCGCCGTGCTCGACGAGGTCCACGTCCGCGACGGCCATGTCGTCGACGCGGCCTACAAGGAGCCGTTCGACCTGCTCTTCTCTTCGCCGAAGTTCGAATACGGCGATGTGGTGGGCCGTAGAGGACTCGAACCTCTGACCCCTTGCGCGTCATGCAAGTGCGCTACCAACTGCGCCAACGGCCCGTAGGCGTCGACCTTACCATTGGCGGGTCGTGGCGAAGGCCGAAGCCTGCCACGACCAGGAGCTGTGGCCTTTCCGGTGGCGCAGCGCTATGGTCGCTCAGAGCGATACCTCTGGACCGCAAGCCCAGCTCAGCGGAGCCAAGGGGTGCCTATCCAACTCGCGGAGCTTGGCCCTCGAAGACCAACAGGGGGATGAGCGATGACAGATACCTATCTCGACACCCAGACGCTCGACGCAGGGACGGTAGAAGTGCACGCCGAGAGCTTGCGCACCGAGGGCTATACCATCGTGGAGCACGCGATCGCGCTCGACTTCATAGATGCATTGGCCGAGGACCTGCAGCGGCTGGAGCGTGAGCTCGGGATCGTCCCTGCAGACAACCTCTTCGAGGGTACGCACACGACGCGCATCTACAACTTGCTCGCCCACGGGCCGCTGTACGAGCGCATACCGCTCCATCCGAACATCCTCCCCATCGTGGAGAATGTCCTCGATCCGGGCCTCCTCGTATCGACGCTGTCGTCGATAGCGATCGGACCGGAAGAAACTCCCCAGCCGATCCACTCCGACGACATCCTCATCCCTCTCCCGAAGCCCCACGTTCCGATCATCGTCAACACGATGTGGGCCGTCACGGACTTCACGGAAGAGAACGGGGCGACCAGGATCATCCCGGGAAGCCACCTCGAGGACCACTCACCCAACCCGCTCGAGCACTACGACTCGATACCGGCGGAGATGCCCAAGGGAAGCGTCCTCCTGTGGGTCGGGAGCCTGTGGCACGGAGGGGGAGCGAACCGCACCTCTGACCGGCGGGTAGGCATCGCAATGAACTATTGCGCCGGGTTCATACGCCAGCAGGAGAACCAGCAGCTCGGCATTCCCGTGGAAACGGTCAAGCGCTTCCCCAAGCGCTTACAGGAGATGGTCGGCTATTCCATCTACAACGGCCTGATCGGCCACATCGACAAGCTGCACCCTGCCCAGGTGCTCCTCGGGGCTGACGAGGACGCCCATCTGGTGTGGGACTACGCCAAGGTCACCTGATCCGCTCAGGGCGCGCTCGACGTCTTCGCACCACCGCACCACCGCTCCCCGCACCCTGCACGCAGATGCACCGGGTCGCAATGCCCGGCCTCAGAGAGTCTCCGCGAAGCTGACCTCCCCCTCGCCCCGGAGCACGTTCTTCAGGATCTTCCCGGAGGGGTTGCGTGGCAGAGGCGTATCGGTCACCTCGACATGCGCCGGCACCTTGAAGTCGGCAAGCGTCTCACCCACCCACGCCCGGACCTCCTCGGCCGTGACGCTGCCACCTGGTTCGGTCACCACGACTGCCTTCACCTCTTCGCCGAGGACGGGATGGGGAACGCCGATCACGGCAGCCTCCGCGATTGCCGGGTGCTCTACCAGGCGGTTCTCTATCTCTACGCAGTAGACGTTCTCTCCGCCCCTTATGATCATGTCCTTCGCCCGATCCGTGATGAAGAGGAAGCCGTCATCGTCCAGGTAGCCGACATCGCCTGTCCGAAGCCAGCCGTCTCGCAGCACCTCCGAGGTCTCCTCGGGCTTGCCCCAGTAACCAGGCATGACGATCGAGCCCTTCACCCAGACCTCGCCGGTCTGCCCGGATGCCACGTCATCACCGGCGCCGTCGACCACGCGCAGCTCCACCACAGGGAGCGCCCGCCCGACCGACTCCGGACGCTCCAGGTAGTCCTGCCCCGAGTTGACGGTGGCCACCGAAGACGACTCCGTGAGCCCGTACGCGTTCCCCATGGACTTGACGCTGGGGAAAGTCTCCATCACCTTGCGCTGGAGCTCAGGGGCCGCTGCCGATCCCCCGTACGCTACGGACACGACCGACGACAGGTCGTAGTCGTGCCTGCTCGGGTCGTCCACCACTCTCCAGACCATTGTGGGCACGCCAGTCCAGATGTTGATCCTCTCCTTCTCGATTAGGGACATCACCTTGGCAGGCTCGAAGCGGCCTTCGGGGATGACCAGCTTCACCCCCATGGCCAGCGCGACCACGAGCCCGGAGTGGCACCCGGACACGTGGAAGAGAGGGGAGGTGAGAAGGCTTGCCATCTGCCCGCCTCCGCTCGGCAGGAGGCTCTTGCCGGGATTGGCCATCGCTCCTGCCAGGGCCGTGTAGATCGTGTTCTGCAGATTGGCGATCATCGTCCTATGCGTGGACAGCGCTCCCTTCGGGCGACCGGTAGTGCCCGACGTGTAGAAGATCACTGCGGGGTCGTCCTCGTCCGTCTCCCATCCGAGCGGGTCGGGCCCGCTGCCGGGATCGTCCTCTAGATCCTCGAATGGCCGTACCGGCACAGGCGACGAGGACGCCAACCCTGCAAGCTCGCCCTCGATCGGATCAGCGCAGAAGACCGCTTGCAGGTCGGGACACTCCCCGATGCGGGCCAGGACGCGAGCAAGGCGCGGGCCGTCCGCGACGAGCACCTTGGTCCCGGAGTCGGCCAGGCCGTAGAGGATCTCGTCGGTCTTCCACCAGCCGTTCAGGCCGACGAGGACGCCGGCAGCATCCACGGTTGCCCAGAACGCGAGGCACCACTCTGGATTGTTGGCCGAAAGCACCGCCACGCGGTCCCCCGGCTCGATGCCGTATCGCCGGGCGAGGGTACGCGAGATGGCATCCGCGCGCTCGACGAAGGTGCCGAACCCCATCTGCTGGTCGCCGTAGACGAGGAACGTCTCCGAGTCGCCTCGAGAGAGCGCAGCTCGCGACACCTCGCGAAGCGAGCGCATGCGCCCCTTGTAGACCTTCGTCGGCACGCCGAGCACGTCCTCGACGACTACCTCGAACGCTCCGCCAGGTCCGGTGAGCATCCGCTCGACCTCGGCAGCACTGCTCATGGTCCCCCTCCTGTCTGCGGCGCGAAGTACCACCCGGCAGCGGACGGCCGCTGCCTGCCAACTGCTGTGACTGCCAACTGCTCTGCTGCACGGTCCCAGATGGGAGCTCTGGAGGCGGCGGGCGGAATCGAACCGCCGTAAAGGGCTTTGCAGGCCCCTGCCTGAACCACTCGGCCACGCCGCCGTGGCCAGATCAGCCTATCTGCTGCTAGTGGTGCGTCTCGCAAATGATCTTGGGTTCCCGCCGGCCAGATGACGCCCTGCCCCGAGGCATGGTTGAATCTTCCCAATGCGAATAGGCGTCATTGCTCCTCCGTGGGCCCCGGTCCCACCCCCGCTCTACGGCGGGATCGAGGCCGTGCTCGACCAGCTCGCCAGGGCGCTCGTGGCAGGCGGGCACGACGTGACCCTCTTCACCACCGGCGACTCCACGTGCCCGGTCCCACGGCTCCACGTGCTGCCGCACTCGGAAGGCTCCCGGATCGGCATGGCAGTCCCCGAGCTGCGCCACGTCATGCATGCCTACGAGGCTCTCGCCGACCGGGACATTGTCCACGACCACACGGTCGCAGGCCCGTTCCATGCCGAGCGCTACCCGGAGCTCCCGGTCGTCACCACCATCCACGGCCCCTTCAACGACGAGCTGACGGACCTCTACAGGGCCCTGGGCCCGCGAGTGCCCATAGTCGGGATCTCACATGCCCAGCAGCGCAGCGCCATCGGTGTGGCGGTCGCAAGGGTGATCCACCACGGCATCGACGCCGCGGACTTTCCCTTTGGCGACGGCAGCGGTGACGCTGAAGGACCTTACCTGCTGTTTCTCGGGCGCATGAACCCAGACAAGGGAGCGCACCGAGCGATCGAAGTGGCGAACAAGGCAGGGTCGAGGCTCCTCATCGCTGCCAAGTGTCGCGAGCCCTGGGAGACGGAGTATTTCGCAGCTCAGGTGGAGCCCCACCTCGACGAGCGGATCCGCTACCTCGGAGAGGTGTCTCACGAGCGCAAGCTCGAGCTCCTGGCAGGGGCGAGCGCGCTCTTGTTCCCTATCCGCTGGGACGAGCCGTTCGGGATGGTGATGATAGAGGCCATGGCTTGTGGCACACCGGTTCTCGGCTTTCCTGAGGGGGCGGTACCCGAGGTGGTCGATCACGGTCGCACGGGGTTCCTCTGCGGCGACGAGACCGACATGGCCCAGGCGGTCTCCAGGCTCGACGAGATCGACCGCTCGGAGTGCCGCAAGGCGGTGGAGGGGTACTTCTCCGCCGAGCGGATGGCAGCAGAGCACGTAGAGCTCTATGAGCAGCTTCTCGGTGGCTGAGGCGGGACCGGCCAAGTGTGGCGGGACCGGCCAAGTGTGACGGGACCAGCCAAGTGTGACGGGACCAGCAAAGTGAGGCAGGACCAGCAAAGTGAGGCAGGACCAGCAAAGTGAGGCAGGACCAGCAAAGTGAGGCAGGACCGGCCAAGTGTGGCGGGACCGGCCAAGTGAGGCGGGGAGCGCCCGCGAAGCCCTTCGGCCTGGCGTGCCTCCTGGCTTTGGCCGTCCTCGCCGCCGCGTGTGCCGGAGCCTCCCGAGCCGCTGCCTCCCGGGCCGCTGGCCCGCACCCGCCCTCGTCTGAATTGCCGATGGCACACCGGAGCACGCTTGCCAAGCCCTTCGGCCTCCTTTCGTGCCAGCTGGAGCCGGCTGTCGGGGTTCGCTTCTGCCCCGGCGGCTTCGTGGGAGGCAAGGACCTCCGCGTGCGGA